>DASZJZ010000284.1:0-9526 GCA_035947555.1 Thermoleophilaceae bacterium
GGTCTCGAGCACACGCCGGTTCTCGAGGTCGACCACGGTGTGGAAGGCGAGCGCGCCGGCCACGCGCG
Source organism: Thermoleophilaceae bacterium (assembly GCA_035947555.1). Lineage (GTDB taxonomy): Bacteria > Actinomycetota > Thermoleophilia > Solirubrobacterales > Thermoleophilaceae > JACVRW01. The sequence goes on from DASZJZ010000284.1 coordinate 69, forward strand.
TCACGGGGTCGAAGTCCACGCGCCGGATGTGCCCGTTGCGCGACAGGAGCTCGTTCAGCTTCTCCTGATCCTGCTCGATCGGCGTGACCTCGGTGACCTCGTACGAGTACGGGTTGGCGACCCCCTCCTTGAGCCGGGCGTTCCCCCGCTCGTCGAACTCGATCGGGAGGTTCTTGAAGCACATCGGTTACGACTCCTCGCGTATGTGGGCGCCCTCTTCGCGCTGGGCGTCCGGCGACTCGTAGCGGTCCACGGGCTGCACTCGCTCCTTCTCGAGGATCGCCAGGCTGCGGGGCAGCGGCTGGTCCTTGAAGCGCTTGGCCTGGTTGACGGTCCCGCGGTACTGGAGCCGCTTGTAGAAGAACCCGGCCACCTTCGAGGCGGTGGTGGGCTTCCTGCTCTCGACGGCGAAGGCGGTCGGCACCTCCCCGGTGCGGTCCCAGAGCGGCTCGAAGTTGTCCGCCCGCATCGTCATGCGCCGGAGCCGGCGTATGCCGGCGCCGTAGGTGCGCGAGATGCCGCCGGACACCGCCGAGCCCGGCGGCGCCTTGTAGAAGGGCGAGAACTTGTCCGGGAAGCCCGGCATCGTGCACCCGATGCACGGGCCGCCCGCCACCATGCAGCCGCCCATGTGGTTGATCGCGCCGCGCTCGGTGATGTTGCACTGAACCACCGGGCCCCAGCAGCCCACGTCCACCAGGCAGGCCTGGTCGCCGTACTCCTCGGAGAACACGCCCTCCTCGTAGTAGCCGGCGCGCGGGCAGTGCCGGTGAACGGTCTCGCCGAACTGCCAGGCCGGGCGACCCAGCTCGTCGAACTCCGGCAGCGGCCCGAGCCCTTGGAGGAACATCAGCACCGCGGCCACGACCTCGGTGAAGTTGTCGCCGACCGGCGAGCAGCCCGGGACGTTGACCACCGGCACGCCCAGCGCCGAGCGGTAGTCCTTGCCGAGGAAGTCCATCAGGCTCATCGACCCGGTGACGTTCCCCGCGGCAGCCGGGATGCCGCCCCACGTGGCGCACGTGCCGATGGCCACCGAAGCCGCGGCGCCCGGGCAGAGCTTCTTCAGCCAGTCCGTCATGCGGTTGGGCTGGTCGCTCTCGGACTCCGGGTCGAAGCCCCCCGCGCCCATGGCCGAGTAGTAGCCCTCGTCCTCCGGGAGCGCCTGGTCGTCCGGCACGGAGCCCTCGAGGACCACCACGTATGGAGCGCCCAGCTCCCCGTTCACGGCGTCCTGGAACGGCCGCACGAACTCGGCGCCGGCCGAGACCGACAGCACGGGGTGATGGAGCACTACCTTCGGCAGCCCGGGGATCGTGCCGGCGAGCAGCTCCTCCACCGACGGGTTGGTGGCCCCGGTGACGGCCACGGAGCAGCCGTCGCAGCTCATGCCGGCGAGCCAGAAGACGTGGACCTCCGTGAGCGGACCGTCCATGGTGCCCCCGAGGCCGCCGAGCCCTACGGGCAGGTAGTCGGTGCCGAACACCGCCCCGGCGTGGGGGACACTCTCGATCCTCGGTTCGGCGCCGTGCGCCGCCGTGCCGCCCTCCAAGCCCTCCTCCTTGGCCTGGTGCTGTGTGTCTGGTACATATAACCACCTGTCTCATCGAGGGGTCAAAGGGGAGGACGCTTGACCAAGAGCTTCGAGTGCAGCCGCGCCGGAGTTCCCTGCAAGGCGAAGGTCACGGGCGAGACGGAGGAGGAGGTGCTCGCCAAGGCGGTGGAGCATGCGAAGGAGGCCCACGGCGTCGACTTGAGCCAGTCGAAGACGCTGGCCGGCTACGCCCGCAGCCTCATCCGCGAGGACGCGGCACCCGCGCCGCGATGAGCATCGCCATCGGCATCGGCTGGTGGATCGGCTGGGCCGTGGCGCTCCTGGTGATCCTGCTGGCGGCCGCCCTGCTGCTCGCGATCATCGGGCTCGGCCGCCGCATCGTCCGGCAGGCGGACGACATCACCGCTGCCCTCGACGGCACGCGCGAGCACACCACGGCGCTGTTCGACGTGACCCGCACCAACTTCGCGATCGACCGCATCGCGCGCGACCTCCGGGCGGTGAGAACCGCGGAGCCGGACGAGCCCGAGCGGGCGCGCCACGAGCCCACGGCCCAGGAGGCCGGGCCGGTCGAGGCCCTCCGCCAGCGCTGGAGGGACCGGCGGCCGTGACGGCGCTCGCGGTCGCGACCGGTGAGGCGATCCTCGCCTGGATCGGCCTGGGGCTCGGCCTCGCGGTGGCCGTGCTGGTGGTGGCCCTCTTCAACCGCGTGGTGCGGCCGGCGCTCGAGATCGAGCGCTACGCGGAGCGCATCCTCGAGGGCGGCGTCGGGATCGCGAAGAACCTGGACGACGCCGGGGAGATCGAGCGGACGCGTCAGCTCGCCACGGCCGTCCCCGACCTGGCCGGCGCCTACCTCCGGAAGCTGCAGGGCTCCTGATGCTGGAGCTCGCCATCTCCACCAACCAGACGCTGTGGTGGATCACGCTCGGCGTCGGCCTCGTGGTCGCGCTCGTCGTCTGGGGCCTGCTCGAGGCGCTGCGGCGCACCGTGCTCGAGGTGGAGCGTGCCGTGGACGACGTCTGGACGATGGGCAAACGCGTGGCGCAGAACACCGCGACCTCGCACCTGCTGGCGACGACCAAGGAGCGGGGCGGCGAGCTGCTCGAGGAGCTCGAGCAGCACCGCCGGCTCGCGGGAGGAGGCGGGCCGTGAACACCGTGCTGATCATCGTGACGCTGATCGAGGTGCTGCTCGTCGTGCTCGTCCTCGCGGGCTATCTGATCGCAATCGCCGCGACCTTGCGCCGGGTCTCGCACACGCTCGGCCTGATCACCTTCGGGGTGCGCGCGATCGAGCGCCAGACCGAGCCGATCGGGCCCGCGCTGAAGGACATCAACGGGGCGCTCGAGCAGGTGGCGGGGGCGCTCGACGAGGTCGCGAAGCCGAAGGCCCCGGCCGGCTGACCCATGGCTGTCGCGCCGCAGCCCGCGCTGCAGCGGCGCCGCTTCGTGGTGGCCGGCGTGGTGCAGGGCGTCGGGTTCCGGCCGTTCGTGCACGGGCTGGCCAGGCGCCACGGGCTTGCCGGCTTCGTCCTCAACACCGGCCGGGGTGTCGTGATCGAGGCCGAGGGGGGCGGCGAGGCGCTCGACTCCTTCGTAGCGGCGCTGAGGGCGGAAGCGCCGAGCCTCGCGCGGCTGGAGGCCGTCGCGGAGCTCCGGATGGAGCCGCGCGGGGAGCGCGGATTCGCGATCCAGGCAAGCGATGCCGGCTCCGCCGGCGACCGTGCGGCAGAAGCCGGCGCCGTCTTGCCGGACGTCGCGCGCGCCGGGATCCCGGCCGACACGGCCACGTGCGACGACTGCCTGCGCGAGCTGTTCGATCGCTTCGACCGGCGCCACCGCTACCCGTTCATCAACTGCACGCAGTGCGGCCCCCGCTTCACGATCGTGCGCGGAGTCCCGTACGACCGGCCGAACACCACGATGGCCCGCTTCGAGATGTGCGCCGACTGCCGGCGCGAGTACGAGGATCCCGCCGACCGCCGCTTCCACGCGGAGCCGATCGCGTGCCCCGACTGCGGTCCGCGCCTGTCGATGCCGCTCGAGGAGGCGGTGGGCATGCTCCGGGACGGCGCCGTGCTCGCGGTGAAGGGACTCGGCGGCTGGCATCTCGCCTGTGACGCCCGCAGCGAGGAGGCGGTGGCGCGCCTGCGCGCCCGCAAGCACCGCGAGGAGAAGCCCTTCGCGCTGATGGCGGGCGATCCGTGGGCGCCCGGCGGCTGCCCCTGGGCGGCGGTCCGGATTCCCCGCGCGGCCGACCCGCGCACGCTGGTCGAGCTGACCCCCGCGGACGAGCGGCTGCTGCGCTCCCCGGAGCGACCGATCGTCCTGATGCGCCGCCGCGCGGACGCGCCGGTAGCAGACTCCGTGGCGCCCGGCGCTCCCTTGCTCGGCGTGATGCTCCCGTACACGCCCCTGCACCACCTGCTGCTTCACGACTTCGGGGGCCCGCTCGTGATGACGAGCGGCAACCGCTCGGACGAGCCGATCGCCGTGGAGGACGAGGACGCCGCGCGCCGGCTGGGCGACATCGCCGACGGCTTCCTCGGCCACGACCGCGCGATCCACCGCCGCTGCGAGGACTCCGTCGTGCGGACGGGCTTCCCGATCCGGCGCTCGCGCGGCTTCGCGCCCTCCGCTCTCCGCCTGCCGGTCGCCGCCAGGCGGCCGCTGGTCGCGGCCGGCGCCGAGCTCAAGAGCACGTTCTGCGTGGCGAGCGGCGACCGGGCCTTCCTCTCGCCACACCTCGGAGACCTCGACTCCGAGCCCGCCTTGCGGGCCTTTCGGGCGGACCTGCGGCTCTACGTCGACATGCTCGGCGTCGAGCCGGCCGCGGTCGCCCGGGACATGCATCCCGACTACCTCTCCACGCGCTGGGCCGACGAGCAGAACCTCCCCGTGGTCGAGGTGCAGCACCACCACGCCCACGCCGCCGCCTGCCTCGCGGAGCATGGCGAGACGGGGCCGGCGCTCGCGCTCGTCTTCGACGGCACCGGCTATGGCGTGGACGGCACGCTCTGGGGAGGCGAGCTGCTCCGCTGCGACCTGGCCTCGTTCGAGCGGGTGGTCCATTTGGAGCCGGTGCCGCTCCCCGGCGGCGAGGCCGCGATCCGGGAGCCATGGCGCACCACGGCCGCCTACCTCGAGCGGGCGGGGCGGCCGGTCACGTTCGAGGGCTGGACGCTCGTGCGGCAGAGCCTCGCGGTCAACGCGCCGCTCTCGTCGGGAATGGGCAGGCTGTTCGACGCCGTCTCCGCCTTGCTGGGAGTGCGCGAGCGTGTGAGCTATGAGGGCCAGGCGGCGGTCGAGCTGGAGTGGCTCGCTGACGGCGCCGAGGCCGCGCCCTACGGTTGCCGCACGGAGGAAGGCGCCATCGCCGGCTCGGACCTCGTGGCCGCGGCCCACGACGACCTCGCCGCGGGGCGCCCCCGCGCCGAAATCGCCGCCGCCTTCCACGAGGGAGTGGCGGCCGCGGCGGCGGATGCCTGCGAGGAGGCGAACGAGCCGCGGACCGTGGTCCTCTCCGGCGGGTCGTTCCAGAACCTCCGCCTGTTGACCTCCACCCGAAGGCGGCTGGAGGCGAGCGGCTTCCGCGTGCTCACTCACCGGCTCGTCCCCGCGAACGACGGCGGGATCAGCTACGGGCAGGCAGCGGTGGCGGCGAGGAGGATGATGTAGGCATGTGCCTCGGTATCCCCGGACAGATCGTGGAGTTCGTCGACGAGCAGCACCACATCGCGAAGGCGGAGGTGTCGGGCGTCAGGCGCAACATCAACGTCGGCCTGCTCGCCGAGGGCCCGGACGCGGTGCGGGTGGGCGACTGGGTGCTGATCCACGTCGGCTTCGGGATGTCGAAGATCGACGAGGAGGAGGCGCGCGCCACGCGCGAGTTCCTCGAGACGCTGGGCGACCCCTTCGAGCAGGAGCTCGAGGAGCTGCGGGGGAGCGCGATCGAGTGAGCGTCGCCGAGCGCGAGCAGGTACTCGGCGCCTTCCTCGAGCAGGAGCAGGAACGCCTGGCCCGCGCGTGCCACGAGATGGCCCGCGCGTACGCGAGCGGCGGAACGCTCGTCCCGTTCGGCACGGGAGCCGCCGCCACCGACGCCGCGCACGTGGCTGTGGAGTTCATGCACCCGGTGATCGTGGGAAAGCGCGCGCTGCCGGCGCTGGCGCCCACCAACGACCCCACCGATGCGTCGACCCCGGCGCTCCTGCTCCAGCCGGACGACATCGCACTCGCGCTCGCGCACGGCGAGCCCTCGGTCGCTGTGGACGACTTCCTCGCCACGGCCCGCGAGCGGGCTCGCTTGACGTTGGCGTTCACGGGCGCCGGCGCGCGTGCCGCCGCCGACTTCGCCTTCGCCGTCCCGAGCGACGACCCCGACATCGTGCAGGAGGTGCAGGAGACGGCCTACCACGTCCTGTGGGAGCTCGTGCACGTCTTCTTCGAGCATCCCGCGCTGCTCGAGGACGCCTGCATCACGTGTGGCGACGTGGCGGTGGAGGCGGAGGTAGTGGCGCTTCACAACGGGTCCGCCGTGATCGAGCGCGACGGGGCGCGCGAGGAGGTGGCGGTCGAGCTGCTCGACGAGGTGAGCGTCGGCGATCGCGTGCTCTGCCATGCCGGCGTCGCCCTCGAACGAATCGGCACCGGTGAGCCCGCGCAGGCGGCCGACGCCGGCGAGGCCGCCTTCCTCTACCCCTTCCTGGGCTCCGGCGAGGGCGACCTCGACGCCGTGCTCGCCGATGTCCGCGCCTCGACCCTTCAGAAGGGCCGCGACGTGGTCGAGCTGCGGCGGGCGATCGACGTCGGGGCCGTCGGGCGCTGCGCGGCTGACGTTCGAGCGCGCCTGGAGCGCGGCGGACGCCTCGTCGCGTTCGGCAACGGTGGCTCGTCTACCGACGCCCAGGACGCCGCCGCCGACTGCCTCGCCCGCGGCTGGCCGGCGATCTGCCTCACCAACGACGTGGCGACGGTCACCGCGGTCGGCAACGACGTCGGGTTCGAGAACGTCTTCGCGCGCCAGCTGATACCGCTCGCCCGCGAGGCCGACGTGGCGCTCGCGATCTCCACCAGCGGCTCCTCGCCGAACGTGGTGTCCGGGCTCGAGGAGGCACACAGGCGCCACATGCTCACCGTCGCGATCACCGGCTACGACGGAGGCCGCCTGGCGGAACTCGACTGGCTCGACCACCTCTTCGTCGTCCGAAGCGACTACGTGCCGCGCCTCCAGGAGGCCCACGCCACCATCTACCACCTGCTGCTCGACGAGGTGGGAGCGCGGTGAGGTTCGTCGACGAGTTCCGCTCCGGGGAGGTGGCCGCGCGGCTCGCCGAGCAGATCGCCGCGCTCGTGGAGCCGGGCCGGCGCTACAAGGTGATGGAGGTCTGCGGCGGCCACACCCACGCCATCTACAAGCACGGCGTGGAGGATCTGCTGCCGGACGAGATCGAGCTCGTGCACGGGCCCGGCTGCCCGGTCTGCGTGATCCCCATGGGCCGCCAGGATGACGCGATCGCGATGGCCGAGCGGGCCGAGGTGATCTTCACCACTTTCGGCGACATGCTGCGCGTCCCGTCCTCGAACGGCTCGCTGCTCGACGCCAAGGCGCGCGGGGCAGACGTGCGCATGGTCTACTCGCCGCTCGACGCGCTGAAGCTGGCCCGCCAGAACCCCGACCGCGAGGTGGTCTTCTTCGCGATCGGGTTCGAGACGACCACGCCCTCCACCGCCCTGACCATCCAGCGGGCCCGCGCCGAGGGGCTGCGCAACTTCTTCGTCTTCTGCAACCACGTGACGATCATCCCCGCGATCCGGGCGATCCTCGACTCGCCGGACCTGCGGCTCGACGGCTTCATCGGCCCCGGGCACGTGTCGACGGTGATCGGCATCCGGCCCTACCGCTTCATCGCCCGCGACTACGGCAGGCCCGTGGTCGTGTCCGGCTTCGAGCCGCTCGACGTGCTGCAAGGCGTGTACATGATCCTGCGCCAGCTGCGCGACGGCCGCAGCGAGGTCGAGAACCAGTACAGCCGGGTGGTCCGCGAGCAGGGCAATCCGCTCGCGCTGCGGGCGATCGCCGAGACGATGGAGCTCCGCACCACGTTCGAGTGGCGCGGCCTGGGGTTCATCTCCCAGAGCGCGCTCAAGCTCAGGCCGCAGCTCGCCGAGCTCGACGCCGAGCTGCGCTACGAGCTCCCCGGGGTGCGCGTGGCCGACCCCAAGGCCTGCCAGTGCGGCGAGGTGCTGAAGGGCGTCATCAAGCCGTGGGAGTGCAAGGTGTTCGGGACCGCGTGCACGCCGGACCACCCGATCGGCACGTGCATGGTGTCGAGCGAAGGCGCCTGCGCCGCCTACTACAACTACGGGCGCTACGCGGGGCGGCGCCGGCGCGAAGCGGCACCGGCCTGATGGCGCGCGACGAACGCGACGTGCTCGAGGCGATCGAGCGCCGCCGGCGCCGCCCCCCGCGCAAGCTCCTCGACGAGCGCATCACCCTCTCGCATGGGGCGGGCGGCAAGTCCACGCACGCGCTCGTGGAGGCGCTTTTCCTTCCCGAGCTTCGCAACCCGCTGCTCGAGCCCCTCGCCGACAGCGCGATCGTCGAATCGAACGGGGCCCGGCTGGCCTTCTCGACCGACTCGTACGTGGTCAAGCCGCTCTTCTTTCCGGGCGGCGACATCGGCGAGCTCGCCGTGAACGGCACGGTCAACGACCTCTCCGTGGCGGGGGCGCGCCCGCTCTGCCTGTCGGCCGGATTCATCGTCGAGGAGGGCTACTCCGCCGCCGATCTGCGCCGCATCGCCGCCTCGATGGCCCGCGCCGCGGCCGCAGCCGGGGTGGCGGTGGCCACCGGCGACACGAAGGTCGTCGAGCGCGGCAAGGCCGACGGCGTGTACGTGAACACCTCCGGGATCGGCCTGCTCGAGCGCGAGCTCGACCTGCGGCCGGCGCGGGTGCGCCCGGGCGACCGCGTGCTGGTCTCCGGGACCATCGGCGACCACGGCATGGCGATCATGATCGCCCGCGGTGAGCTGGAGCTCGAGGTCGAGCTGGCGAGCGACACGGCGCCGCTTGCCTCCCTCGTGGAGACGCTGCTGGACGCGACCGGCGGCGTGCGCGTCATGCGCGACCCCACTCGCGGCGGGGTCGCCACGGTGCTCGCCGAGCTGGCGCTCGCCGCCGAGGTGGGGATCGCCATCGACGAACGGGCGCTGCCGATCAGGCCCGAGGTGAACGGCGCCTGCGAGATCCTCGGCATCGACCCGCTCTACGTCGCCAACGAGGGCAAGCTCCTGGCCGTCGTGGCGCCGGAGGAGGCCGACGCCGCCCTCGCCGCGGTCCGCTCGCACCCGCTTGGGCTCGACGCCCGGCTGATCGGCGAGGTGCGCGACGAGCCTCCCGGCCTCGTGCTGCTCGAGACCGCGTTCGGCGGCAGCAGGGTCGTCGACATGCTGGCGGGCGACCCGCTCCCGCGGATCTGCTGATGGCGTCAGAGGCGCCACCGCAGTTCTGCCCCTGGTGCGGCTCCCCGATCGGATACCAGGAGCATGATCACGAACCTCGGTACGCCCTGCTCGCCGAGCAGGCCCGCGCCCGCGGCGCCGATCCGCCGCCGCTGCCGGGCCGGGTGGAGCGCATGCTCGGCGGCGAGTCGTGGGTAGCGGCCTGCCCCGGCTGCCGGATCCTCAGCCACGTGATCGGCCACCGTCCGAGCCCGTGAGCGCACAGCGGCTGATGTCGGTGCGGGCTGACGTCGTCAAGGACACGCTCGTGCAGACGATCTGCGATCGGGTGCGCGCGCGGCTGGCGGGCGACCCGGCGCACCCGCTGCCCGCGCTGCTCGAGGGCGAGGCGGAGCTCGCGCGGATGGGCTACCTCGCCCGCGTGGTGGAGGCGGA
>DASZJZ010000285.1:0-20959 GCA_035947555.1 Thermoleophilaceae bacterium
GGCGCGGGCGGCGGCCCCGAGCGCGAGGCACCCGTCCGCCGCTGGGCCGCACGCCGCGACGCGCGGCTGGAGCGCGCCTCACCCCCGCCGACGGTCGCCGCAGCCGCGGCCGGAGCCGGAGCAGCCACCAGCGTCTCATCCGCGAACGAGCCCGTCGCGAAGGCCGGCACAAGCCCGCCATGCTGCTCCATCACGAGCCGGCGGCGGCGCATGTACACCTGCTCGCGCTCCTTCCACTCCACGAGCACGGGCGTCGCGATGAAGATCGACGAGTAGGCGCCCGACGCCACGCCCACGAGCAGCGCGAACGCGAAGTCCTTCAGCGTCTCGCCGCCGAACAGCAGCAGCGCGCCGACCGGCATGAGCACGGTGAAGCTCGTGGCGAGCGACCGCGTCAGAACCTCCGACATCGACCGGTTCGCGATCTGCGAGAACGTGGCCCGCGGCATGCGCGGCACGTTCTCCCGTATTCGGTCGAACACGATGATCGTGTCGTACAGGGAGTACCCCATGATCGTGAGCAGGGCGGCCACGGTCGCCGTTGTGAGCTCACGCTCGGTCAGCGCGTAGACGCCGCCGGTGATCAGCAGGTCGTGCGCCAGAGCGATCAGCACCGGGATCGCGAACTTCACCTCGAACCGGAACGCGATGTAGATCGCGATCAGGAGCAGCGAGGCGATCACCGCGATCAGCGCTGTGCGCGCGATCTGCTCGCCGAAGGTCGGCCCGATCGAGGTAGAGGAGAAGTTCCCCGAGGCCACGCCGAACTGCTCATCGAGCGTCTGCCGCACCTCCGACACCTCGGGGGGCGCGAGCTGCGGCACCGCGATCTGCACCGCGTTTTCGCCGAGCTCCTCGTCCTCGACCTCCTGGATCTTGGCGTCGCCGTAGCCGAGCGGCTCGAGGGCGCCGCGCACGTCGTCCACGTTCGCCGGCTGCTCGAGCGGCGCAGTGATCCGCGTGCCCGACTCGAAGTCGATGCCGAAGTTGATCCCCAGGCCGGCGATTCCCAGCGCGCCCACCGCAAGGATCACGCCCGACGCCGAGAAGAACCAGCGCGCCTTGCCCATGAAGTCGAAGCGCGAGAAGTCCACCCGCTCGGGCCCGGCGCCGAGCGCCGAGGGCCGTCGCAGCAGGCGCGAACGCGCCATCGAGCCGAGGATCGCCGAGGTGCCGAGCACCGCCGTGAACAGCGACACGATCGTGCCGATCCCCAGCGTGAAAGCGAACCCCTTCACACCGGCCGTGGCCAGCGTGAACAGGATGAAGGCCACGCCGATCGTCACGACGTTGGCGTCGATGATCGTTCTGAGCGCCTTCGAGTAGCCGGCGGAGATGGCAGCCGGGATCGATCTCCCCGCGCGCACCTCCTCCTTTATTCGCTCGTACATGACGATGTTGGCGTCGGCCGCCACCGCCAGGGTCAGCACGAGGCCCGCGATGCCCGGCAGCGTGAGCGTGATCGGGATCAGCTTCACGAGCGCGAACAGCAGCACCGCGTAGATCAGGAGCGCCGCCGTGGCCACTAGGCCGAGCACGCGGTAGAAGACGATTAGGAAGAGGATCGTGAGGGCGAGGCCCGCGGCGCCGGCGGCGAGGCCCTGGTCGAGCGCCTGCTGGCCGAGCGTGGCCGAGACCTGGGTCTCCGAGATCAGCTTCAGCTCGATCGGAAGCGCGCCGATGCGCAGGCTCTCGGCGAGGTCGTTGGCGTCGTCGAAGGAGCCGACCCCCTCGATCTGCGCCCCCGTCCGCCCGTCGATCCCCTCCGGGTTCTCCTGGAAGTCGATCGTGGCCAGCGAGACGATCTGGTCGTCGAGCGTGATCGCGAAGCTCTGCAGGAACTGGTCGCGCGGCACGCCCGGTTGCAGGGTCGCGGCGTTGAAGCCGCGCTCGGCGATCCGCTTGGTCACCCGCGCGAAGGCCTCGCGGCCATCGTCGGTGAACTCCATCGACACCAGCGGCGCGCTCGTGTTGGGGTCGGTGCCGGCCTCCGGGTTCTTGATGTCCTCGCCGGACAGCTCCGAGTCGTCCTCGATCACCGTGAAGCGCTTGATCTGCGGCGGCTGGTTGGGCGCCCGCTCCTGCTCCACGATCACGACGCCCGCAGGGACCTTGATCACCCGCGAGTCGTCGGGCGGCCCGCCGGGGCCGAGGGCCTCGAGCTCCGAGCGGCACGCGGTGCCCTTGGGGTAGTCGTTCGGCGGGCCGGGCTCGGCGTCGTACTCGGCGAGCAGCTCTTGGCAGCTGCCCGACGGCTCGTACGGGTCCGTTCGGACGGGCTGCTTGTCGGGCCCGATCGGCGCCTTGTCGGGGCCGAACAGGTAGTAGCGATCGCGCTGGGTGTTGTTCTTGCGGTCGGCCTCCTCGGGCGTGTCGCCCGATCCCGGCACCACGTCCGTGCGCTCGGCCTTCCCCTTCAGCTTCGATGCGGCGAGGGCGGCGTCGTACAGGCCGTCACCACCCGAGTAGACCTCGGTGTCGGTGAGGATGTTCGGCTCCCAGTCGTAGAACTGGAGCTTGGCCGTGGTCCCCACCTGCTGGCGGGCGCGCTCGATGTCCTGCACGTCCGGGAGGCCGACTGAGATCTGGCGCTCTCCGGAGCGCTGTATCTCCGGCTCGGCCACGCCGAGCGCGTCCACGCGTTCGCGCATCGTCGAGATCGCGTCGTCCACCGCCTGCGGCGTGACCTCCGGGACCTGGGGCGTCGGGCGGCCCTCGTAGACGAGCTCGATGCCGCCCTCGAGGTCGAGGCCGAGCTTGGTGTCCTTCGACAGCGGCGTGCCCGGCACGATCACCAGCGCGGCGAGCACCAGCAGCAGGGCCACCACGCCGAGGATCGCGAAGTTGCGGGCGCGGCTCGTCATCGCGGCGTGAGGACGAGCAGGAGCCCGCCGTCCTCGTCGTAGGCGGGGAAGATGTCGGCCTTGGCCTGCTCTGGGCGGTCTCCTTCGGCGTGCACCACTACCTGTTTATCGAGCACTCGCACGCCCCACTCAAGTGCGGTCGCGATGTGGTCGTCGCCGTTCTCGAACTCGAGCCGGAGGACGTCGGCCACGGGGCGACCGATCACGTCGAGGTCACCCAGCCCGGTCAGCTCGCGAGCGCCACGGCCGGTGCCGATCAGGCGGCCCTGCTGGTCGAGGATGAAGAACGCCGCGTTGGGCGCCGGGTAGTAGTCGTCCAGGAGCTCGAACAGGAAGCCGAACCCGCACTTCGTGCAGGCTCGGGCCCGGTTGTGGAAGCCGGCCGTACGCTCCGTGGACACGCTTCTGTCCCCGCAGTTCGGGCAGATGAAGATCGGCATGAACGTCCCATGCTAGAAGAGGCGCCCGGCAGCGTCCCGGGGCGCCTCCAGCCCGAGGTGGGCGAACGCCAGGTCGGTCGCCACGCGGCCGCGCGGGGTCCGCATCAGGAAGCCCTGCTGGAGGAGGTAGGGCTCGTAGACGTCCTCGATCGTGTCCGGCTCCTCCCCCACGGCCACGCTCAGGGTCGACAGGCCGACCGGCCCGCCGCCGAACTTCTCGCAGATCGCACGCAGGATGTCGCGGTCGAGGCGGTCGAGGCCGGCCTCGTCGACCTCGAGCAGGTCGAGCGCCTCCGACGCCACGCGCGCGTCTATGGTCCCGGCGCCGCGCACCTCGGCGAAGTCGCGCACGCGCTTGAGCAGGCGGTTCGCGACGCGCGGGGTGCCGCGCGAGCGCGAGGCGATGGACTCGGCGCCCTCGTCGTCGATCTCCACGTCGAGGATGCTTGCCGAGCGCCGCACGATGCGGCCCAGCTCCGGCGGCGTGTAGAGCTCGAGCCGGTGCGTGACCCCGAAGCGGTCGCGCAGCGGCGTGGTCAGGAGGCCGGCGCGGGTGGTGGCGCCGATCAGGGTGAAGGCGGGGAGGTCGAGCGTGACCACCTTCGCCCCTGCGCCCTGCCCGACGGTGATCGGGAGCCGACGGTCCTCCATGGCCGGGTAGAAGGTCTCCTCGAGCGCACGCGGGAGGCGGTGGATCTCGTCGACGAAGAAGACGCTGCGCGGCTCGAGCCCGGTGAGGTAGCTCGCCACGTCGCCCTTGCGCTCGAGCGCCGGGCCGGCGGTGAGGGTGAACTCCACGCCGAGCTCGTTGGCCACGATGTGGGCGAGCGAGGTCTTGCCGAGGCCTGGCGGGCCGGCCAGGAGGACGTGGTCGAGCGCCTCCCCGCGGGCGCGCGCGGCCTCGATGAAGACCTCGAGCTGCTCCTTGACCCGCTCCTGGCCGACGAAGTCGTCGAGCCGCTTGGGGCGCAGGGAGCGGTCGAGGTCGTCCTCGGGGAGGGCGGCGGGGTCATGAATGCGCTCGACGCCGGGAGTGCGGATGCTCATCGGGCTCCCTTCAGGGCGCCCGCGATCAGCTCCTCCGGCGTCTCGCCGTCGGCCTTGTCGAGCAGGCCGTCGGCCTCCTGCGGTGAGAAGCCGAGCCCGAGGAGGCCCTCGCGCGCGAGTGACCTTGGGTCGTCGGACGGCGTGCGGCGAACCACGATCTCGTCGGAGACCTTGTCGGCCACCTTCTCCCTGAGCTCGACGATGATCCGCTCCGCCGTGCGCTTGCCGATGCCCGGCACGGCCTGGAAGCGGGCGGTGTCGCCCGAGGCGATCGCGTTGAGGAGCTCGCGGGGCGTGCCGCCCGAGAGGACGGCCAGGGCGACCTTCGGGCCGACCGACTGGACTCCGATCAGCATCAGGAACAGCTCGCGCTCGGATTGGCTGGCGAAGCCGAAAAGACTCATGCCGTCGTCGCGCAGGACGAGGTGGGTGAAGAGGCGGCCCTCGGAGCCGGGCTGAGGGACGGCGGCGAAGGTCTCCGACGAGACAGCGAGGCGATAGCCGACCCCGGCGGCCTCGATGACGATCTCACCGGGAAGCCGGGTGAGGACCTCGCCACGGATCGAGGCGATCATGCGGCGACCTCGCTCCGCGCGGCGCCCGCGTGCGATCGCGCCGTCACGCGAAGGCCCGCCTTCGTCGCCGCAGCGGCAGCCGCCGCCTCCGTCGCCACCAGCGCCTCATGCCAGCGCCGCCTTGAGCGGCGAGCCGTTCGCGTGGCAGATCGCCACCGCCAGGGCGTCGGCCGCATGGTCCGGCTTCGGCGGCTCCGGGAGGGACAGCAGGGCGCCCACCATCCGCTGCACCTGCTCCTTCGCGGCCGCTCCCGATCCGCACACCGCCTGCTTCACCGCCTGCGGGGTGTACGAGAAGCACGGCACGCCGTGCAGGCCGGCCGACAGCAGCACCGCGCCGCGCGCCTGCCCCACGGCGAAGGCCGAGTGGGCGTTGCGGCCGAAGTAGACGTCCTCCACGGCCAGCGCCACGGGCCTGTGCTTTCCGATCAGGTCGCACACGCGCAGGTGGATGTCGGCGAGCCGACGCTCCACCGGGGCGCCCGGCCGGGTCTCGATCACGCCGCCGTCGAGCGCCGCGAGCGTGCTGCCGCGTGACACAACCACCCCGTAGCCCGTGTTCGCAGTGCCCGGGTCGATGCCGAGGACGATCACCAATGGGTGAGATTCTGCGTCCGGGGGCGGACGCCTCCCCGCGGTTCAGCTCACGGCACCGGCGACGGGACACCCGCGGCAGATGCGCCATTCGCACAGGCGGCAGAGGCGCTCGAGGTCGGAGCGGTCGCCGGTCTGGGCGGCGAGGAGCTTCTCGAGCAACGGCTCGAGCTGTGCCCGGTCCTCCTTGGTGAGCGGCGCGAGGAGCTGCTCGAGGGCGGCCCGGCGGGCGGCGAGCATGTGGTCGAGGACGGCTACGCCTTCGGCTGTGAGCTCGAGCGCGAAGCCCCGCCGCCCGCCGGGTCCGCTGCGCTCGACCCAGCCGGCGGCGACGAGCCGCTCGACCAGCCGGACGGCGCCGGGCTGGGAGAGCCCGAGCGGCGCGCGAAGCTGCTCGATGCTGCGCTTCGGGTGAGCGGCGATGGTAACGAGAGCCGCCGCGGCAGCTCCGGCCTGGCCGACGACCGGCCGAGTGGCGGCATCGAGAGCGCCGGCCCCCTCGAGCGCAACTGCGCCGAGGAGGTTGGCGAGGCGAGCGTTTCCGGAATCGCGGAATGCTCGCCCGGAGTGGCCCTGACCGTTTTCCAGACCCCCGTTCTCGGTATGCATTACTTATGCATGTTAAGCGCCGGCAACCGGAGCAGTCAAGCGGTCCAGCAAGGTGGGCCCAGGGGCCGCGGCCGGCGCTCACGCTCGCCTGCCTCGTCACCGTCTGGATCGCCTGGGGTGGCACCTATCCGGCGATTCGGGTCATGGTCGAGACCGTTCCGCCCCTTCTCGGGACGTCCGTCCGCTTCCTCGTCGCGGGCGCCGTCCTGGCCGTGATCCTCGCGGCGGCCGGGAAGCTCCGCGCCCCACGGCGCGAAGTCCTCGGCGCCGCCGCGGTCGGGACCGTCATCCTCGGCGACATCGGCGTCCTCGCCGTCGCCGAGCAGGAGGTGCCCGCCGGTCTCGCCGCGCTCATCATCGCGTCCGTCCCGCTCTGGATCGTCCTCCTGCAGCTCGGCGCGCGCGAGCCGGTCGCTCGCAGGACGGTGGTCGCCGTGCTCGCCGGCCTTGCCGGCATCGGCCTGCTCGTGGACCCGGCCGGCGAGGCGCCCGTCGGCTGGCTGCTCGTGCTGGTCGCGGCCGCCGCGGTCGAGGCCGCAGGGCAGTTCTTCTCGCGCTCCACCCCACTGCCCGCCGACCCCCTCGCCAACAGCACCGTTCAGCTGCTCGCCGCCGGCCTCGCGCTCGCCGCCGCCGGCCTGGCGCTCGGCGAGGCCGGCGACCTCCGGCCCGCCGCGTTCTCCACCGACTCCCTCCTGGCCTTCGCCTACCTGGTGGTGCCGGGCTCGATCGTCGCCTACAGCGCCTTCACCTGGCTGCTGCGGAACGCCCCGATCACCACCGTGTCCACCTACGCGTACGTGAACCCCGTCGTCGCCGTGGCGGCGGGCTGGGCCCTGCTCGGGGAGCGCATCACGATCGAGATGGCCGTAGGAGGCGCCGTGATCGTCGGGTCGGTGGCGCTCGTGATCCGGGCCCGGCGCTAAGCCGCGGCCACCCGCTCGAGCACGTCGGCGTCCACGTCGAAGTTGGCGTGGACTGCCTGCACGTCGTCGTGCTCCTCGAGCGCCTCGATGAGCCGCATCAGCGTGCCGACTCTGTCCTCGGGGACCGGCGTGCGGGTCGTCGGCCGCTGCACGAGCTCGGCCGACTCGATCTCCACACCCTCCGCGGCGAGGGCATCGCGGACCGCGCTCACGTCGGCGGGGCTGGTCACGATCTCCCACACGTCGCCGTCCAGCGCCACGTCCTCGGCGCCCGCGTCGATCGCCGCCAGCAGCTCGTCCTCCGAGTAGCGGCTGCCGTCCACGACCAGCTCGCCCTTCTTCTCGAACGTCCAGGCCACGGAGCCCGGCTCGCCGAGGTTGCCGCCGTGCTTGGTGAACACATGCCGCACCTCGGAGCCCGTGCGGTTGCGGTTGTCGGTCAGGGTCTCGACCAGGATCGCCACGCCGCCGGGCCCGTAGCCCTCGTACACGACGGACTCGAACGCGTCGGCGTCCGCGTCGGCGCCCGTGCCCTTGGCGATCGCGCGCTCGATGTTGTCCTTGGGCATCGACGCATCGCGCGCCTTCTGGATCGCGAGCGCGAGCGAGGGGTTGCCGTCGGGGTCTCCCCCACCTTCACGCGCGGCGACCGTGATCGCTCGCGAGAGCTTCGTGAACAGGGCGCCGCGCTTCGCGTCGACCGCCTTCTTGCGGTGCTTGATCGACGCCCACTTGGAGTGACCTGCCATCGCGAGAAGAGTGTATTCGGAGCCTCAGGACAGTCGCCGCGACCGGCTCAAGCTTTCGCGCGGGAGGCCGATGGGAGCCGGAGACCCATGAGCCCGCTCCGACCGACTCTGGATCGCCCCCTCCATCACGACGGCGACCCCTACGACGACGGACCGCTTCCCGACCTCACGTCCGGGCTGATGTGGATGGCCACCGGGGTGGTCGGCATCGCCGTGCAGCCGCTCCCCGGCACCGATCACTCCCACACCGGCTGGGTGATCGCGCTCGGGACCTTCGCGATCGTCTGGGGCGCGATCTCGGTGATGCTCGGCCTGCGCGGCAAGATCATGCCGCTCGGGCAGCGCGCCCTCGTGACCGCGGCGATGATGCCGCTCGTTGCCCTCGCGCTGTGGGCGACCGGCGGCGCCACCAGCTACCTGCAGCCGGTCCTCCTCTTCTCGGTGCTGTTCGTGGCCTGGTTCTTCCCGCCCTCGCTCGCCGCACCGCTCGTGCTGCTTCTGATGCTGGCGTACGCGAGCCCGCTCGTATACGACGGCGACGCCGTCGAGCTCGGCTACCTCGCGCGAACGACGATCTTCGTCGTGACCGTCATCGGCATGACCCTGACCATGCAATTTCTGAAGCGGGTGCTCGTGCGAGCCGAGCTGCGCCAGCGCAAGCACGCTGAGTGCGACGCCCTGACGGGAGTGGCCAACCGGCGCGGCTTCGATCTCGCCCTCGCGGCCACTCACCGGCGCGAGGAGCGCTACGCGCTCATCCTGTTCGACTTCGACGACTTCAAGCAGATCAACGACGAGCACGGCCACCCGGTTGGCGACGCGGTCCTGATCGCGGTGGCGCAGGCCGCCCGCGACGTGGTGCGGCACGACGACTGCCTCGCGCGGATCGGCGGCGACGAGTTCGCACTGATCGCCCCCGGGGCCGGCGAGCGCGGGGTGCTCCGGCTGATGCGGGCGCTCGGCGAGGCGATCCACGCGATCCAGCTGCCCGGCGTCGGATCGGTCCGCGTCACGTTCGCGTGGGCCGCTGCGCCGGACGACGCGCTCGATCCCGACGGCCTGGTGCGGGCCGCCGACGAACGGCTGATGGCGCGGAAGCGCGAGCGCCGCCGGCGGGAGGCTGTGGCCGCTGCGGTCTAAGGCGCAACGTCTCGCATGCGGGCTACGCTCACCTGCGATGAGGGGGGCTCTGGTCGTACTCGCCTGCGTGCTCGCCTCGGCGGGAACGGCGTCGGCGGCTCAGCCGCCGCTCGGCGGTGGCGCGTGGTCGTGGTTCGGCGACCCGCGCGCGGTGACCCACGCACACGAGGGTTCCTACAAGACCTTCGTCGGCTGGGTCGACCTCGAGGGCGACATCAAGGTCAGCTCCTACGACCACAACACGGGCGAGCGGGTAACCGCCGTGCTCCAGGCCCGCCTCAACCAGGACGACCACGCGAACCCATCGATCCACGTGAGGCCTGACGGACACCTGGTCGTGTTCTACTCGGCCCACGTCGGGCCGGCGATGCATTACCGGGTGTCGTCCGAGCCGGGAAGCGTGCGCTCGTGGGAGGCGCCAAAGACGGTGCCGGTCAACACGCCCGGAAACTTCGGCTACACCTACCCGAACCCGATCCGGCTGCCGCAGGAGAACAAGACCTATCTGTTCTGGCGTGGCGGCAACTACAACCCGACGTTCTCGACCCAGATGGACGGCTCGAGTGAGTGGTCCGAGGCGAAGAACCTGATCCACCTGCCGAATGAGCGGCCGTACGTGAAGTACGCGTCGGACGGCCAGGACACCATCCACGTCGCGTACACGAACGCCCACCCGAACGAGTTCGGGGACGTCAACATCTACTACGCGCGCGTGCGGGACGGCATGATCGAGCGAGCGAACGCCGAGCCAATCGAACCGCTGGCGGATGCGCCGATCACGCCTGCCGCTGGTGACGAGGTCTTCGACGAGGCGGAACAGGCGTGGGTGCACGATGTCGCCGCCGACTCGGACGGCAATCCGGTAATCGTGTTCGCCAGCTTCCCCACTCCCGCCGACCACCGCTACTGGTACGCCCGCTGGACACCCACCACCGGCTGGGATGTTCAGCGCATCGAGACCGCGGAGGTCAGCTCGATGGGCGGCTCCTTTCGCGAGGACGGCGGATCGCCGTACTACTCCGGAGGGCTCACGCTCGACCACGAGGATCCGTCGATCGTGTATCTGTCGCGGCAGGTGGGCGAGGGCGCCTGGCAGGTCGAGACTTGGACCACCCCGGACGGTGGCGCGAACTGGAACTCGGCCCAGGTGAGCCTGGCAGGGGACCGCAACGTGCGCCCGGTGTCGCCGCGCGGGATGCCCAACCCCTTCGAGGACGACCTGAGCGTCATCTGGATGCGCGGCTCGTACCCCACCTACGAGGACTACCGGACCTCGATCATCGCCACCGCGGGCGAGGAGAACGCGCCGCCCGTGGCCGACGCCGAGCCGTCCGTGCGCAGTGGCCCGGCGCCCGTCGAGGTGCGCTTCACGTCCCTGTCCGAGGACCCCGACGGCCAGATCGCCTCCTGGCAGTGGGACTTCGACGACGAGGGCGCGACCGCCGAGGGCGCGGAGGTGACGCACGACTACACCGAGCCGGGCCGCTACTTCCCGACCCTGACGGTGACGAGCGCCGACGACCCCGCCACACTGCCCGACGAGTCCGGGACGTCGATCTTCGTCGAGGAGATCGTCGTGGGACTGCCCGCCGCTCCGGTCACCCACACGGGCGGCTCCGATGGGGGGACGGCCCACGGCGCGGTCGACCCGGAGAACCGGCCGACGGAGTGGTACTTCGAGTACGGGCCCACGATCGACTACGGAGCGAGAACGCCAAGCGGGCACCTACCTCGCGGCGACGCGCTCGAGCAGGTCGCCGTCGCCCTCCCGGGACTGACGCCCGGGCGGCTCTACCACTACCGGCTGGTGGCGAGCAACGACATGGGCACCACTCAGGGCGAGGACCGCGTGATCGTGGCGGGCAGCGCGCCGGGCTCCGACGCGTACCGCGCGGCCGTGCTCGGCACGGACGGCCTCGTGGCCTACTGGCGCCTGGGCGACCTCTCCGCTAGCACAGCCACCGAGGAGGTGTCCGCTCCGGGCGGGCCTGAGCCGCCGGGCGGGACACCCTACGCTGCGGCCACATTCGGCGGGCGCTTCGTGCTTGGACAGGTCGGCGTGCTCGGGCCGCTGGGCGACACCGCCGCGAGCTTCGACGGCGCGAGCGGCTCCGTGACCGCGCCGGGCCCGGTCCTCGAGACGAGCGGGACGATGGAGGGGTGGTTCCGCTGGCGGGCGGGGACGACGGTGATGCGCGACGGTACGGACAGGAGCCGGGGTTGGCTGCTGGCCTTCGACGTGGAGGGAACGCTGCGCTACCGGGTCGGCGGCCAGGGCTATGACACCCTCCGACCGATCGGCGAGGTGCGGAACGGCCAGTGGCACCACCTCGTCGCGACGAAGGACGGGGCTCAGGCACGCCTGTACGTCGACGGCGTGCAGGTCCACCAGGGCGGCGGCGCGGACAACGATGAGGCCATCCCCACTTGGCACGTGATGCGCAACGGACCCCGCCCGGTCTACTCGGAGGGCGAGGCCGACGAGATCGCGCTATACGGCCGCGCTCTCACGGCGACTGAAGTGCAGCAGCACTACAACCTTGCCCGCTCGCTCGCCGCCGCGCCGCTCCCAGCCGAGACCCCCGACCCGGTGGTGGACCCGCCGGCGGCCGGGACGGGACCCGGCGGTGGCGTGCTGACGCCCGGCGGCGGTGCGACCACCGGCGACGCGGGGGCAGGCTCCGTGGGCGGCACGACCGGCGGCGGCGGGACGGGCTCCGGTGGCGGCGGGTCCGGCCCCGGTGGACCCGCGACCCGTCCGCCCGGGAAGGCATACGTCCGCGGGGCCCGCCTCATTGTGCGCGGTGCGCCCGGCGGCCCGAACAAGCTGAGCGCCCGCAGGCGCGGACGCGCCTGGCGGATCGCCGACGCGGCCGCCCGCCTCCGCCCGGGACGCGGCTGCAAGCGGCTCAACGCGCGAGCGGTGAGCTGCCGGGCAACCGGCGTGCGGACGATCGAGCTGCACGGAGGAGCCGGCGCTGACACCCTGACCGTGACCGGTCGGACGCGCGCGCTGCTCGTGGGCGGTCCCGGCGCCGACCGCCTGACCGGCGGCCCGCTGGCCCGCTTCCGCAGCGGCCCCGGTGCGGACCGCCATTTCCGCCGCCCCTAGCGCGCTTCGCCGAAGCTCGCAGCCGGCGGCCGCCTGCCCGTGGCCCCCGACCTGCCGCGCGAAGCCCGTGGCGGCAGCGGGGTGCGCCCCGCCGGCCCTACACCACGAACCGCCCGTCCCGCTGCAGCTCGACGCCGTCCACCGTGATCGTCCCGCCCTGCCTCAGGTCGCACACCATGTCCCAGTGCACGGCCGAGGTGTTCTTCCCGTTCGTCTCCGGATAGCTCATCCCCACCGCGAGGTGCACGGTCCCGCCGATCTTCTCGTCGAGCAGGATCTCCTTCGTCCCGGTCGCGATCCCGTAGTTCGTGCCGATTCCCAGCTCCCCGAGCCGCCGGGCGCCCTCGTCGGTGTCGAGCATCTCGAGCAGGAAGTCCTCGCCGTGCTCCGCGGAGGCGTCGACGACCTTTCCGTCGTCGAACCGCATCCGCACACCGGACACCGACCGGCCGCCGTAGCTCGCCGGGAACGAGAACCCGATCTCCCCGCTCGCCGAGTCCTCCACGGGCCCGGTGAAGAACTCACCGTCGGGCATGTTGTGCTCGCCCACGCAGGGGATCCAGTGCCGCCCGCCCACGCCGAGCGTGATGTCGGTGCCCGGGCCGGTAATCCGGACCTCCTCCTTGCCCTCTATCCAGTCGGCCAGGTGCATCACCTGGTCTGACTGGCGCTGCCAGGCCGTGACCGGGTCGGAGTCCAGGGCGAGACAGGCCGCGTAGTAGAAATCCTCGTACTCGCGCAGCGACATGTCCGCCTCGCTCGCGTACGCGTGCGTCGGGAAGAGCGTGAGCGCCCAGCGGTACTCGCCCGCGGCCGAGCGCCTCATCGTGGCCTCCATCAGCCCTTGGCGCGCCTTCTGAACCCGGGCCTGCTTCTTCGGGTCCACGCGCGAAAGCTCGCGCGGGTTCACGTCGGCCATGATCGCCACGCGCACGTCCGCCTTCTCGGCGGCCCACTCGGAGGTCGGCGGCACCCAGTCGAGCTGATCGTCGCCGGCGAGGTCGTACAGCGCGGCCTGGGCGCCCTCGGTGGTGAGCTGCATGACGGGCAGCCCGCCGGCGCGCAGCACCTCCTCGTACACCGCCTGCACGAGCGGCTCGGCCGCGCTGGTGGACTGGATCACGCACGCGTCGCCCGGCGCGACCTTCGTCGAGTAGCGAACCAGGATCTGTGCGAGGGCCTCGACGCGGCTGTCTCTCATGCGGTTACCCCGGCGTGCTCGAGCAGCCACCGGTGCAGCCGCCGCTCGTTCGTCAGTTCGGGATGGAAGGCGACGGCAAGCATATTCCCCTGCCGGACGGCCACCGGATGGCCGTCCACCTCGGCCAGCACCTCCACCGATTCGCCGTGCTCCTCCACCCACGGCGCGCGGATGAAGACGGCCGTGAGCGGAGCCCCCTCGAAGTCGAGCTCGGCCTCGAACGAGTTCAGCTGCCGTCCGAACGCGTTGCGGCGGACGGTCACGTCGAGCAGCCCGAGGTGGTCGCGGTCGAGCATGATCAGGCCCGCGCAGGTCCCGAGCGTCGGGCGCCCGCTCCGGACGAACTCACGGAGCGGCTCGGCCAGGGCCTCGCGCTCGATGCCGAGCGTCATCGTGGTGGACTCGCCACCCGGGATCACGAGCCCGTCGAGGCCGTCGAGGTCCGCGGGCACCCGCACGCGCCGGGCCCTCGCGCCCAGCTCACCCAGCACCTTCGCGTGCGCCTCGAAGTCCCCTTGGAGGGCTAGCACGCCGATGGTCGGTGTCTTCACCAACCGCGGTTCTGCAGAAGGCCGCCGCCGGCCTCCAGCGTGGCGATCTCGATGCCCTGCATCGGCTCGCCGAGCTCCCGCGAGGCGGCCGCTACGCGCTCGGGATCGTCGTAGTGGGTCGTGGCCTCGACGATGGCGCGGGCGCGGCGCTCGGGATCGGACGACTTGAAGATGCCGGAGCCCACGAAGTTGCCCTCGGCGCCGAGCTGCATCATCAGCGCGGCGTCGGCCGGCGTGGCGATCCCGCCCGCGCAGAACAGCACCACGGGCAGGCGGCCGCGCTCCGCGACGTCCTTCACCAGCTCGAGCGGCGCGCCCAGTTCCTTCGCCGCGGTGGGCAGCTCCATCGGGCTGAGCACCTGCAGGCGGCGGATCTCGCCGGTGATCAGGCGGATGTGCCGCACGGCCTCGACCACGTTGCCCGTGCCAGCCTCGCCCTTCGAGCGGATCATCGCGGCGCCCTCCGCGATGCGCCGCAGTGCCTCACCGAGGTTCGTCGCCCCGCACACGAACGGCACCTTGAACGCCCACTTGTCGATGTGGTGAGCCTCGTCGGCCGGGGTGAGCACCTCGGACTCGTCGACGTAGTCGACCTCGAGCGCCTCCAGCACCTGGGCCTCCGCGAAGTGGCCGATGCGGGCCTTCGCCATCACCGGGATGGACACCGCCTCCTGGATCTCCGCGACCTTGGTGGGATCCGCCATGCGCGCCACGCCGCCCGCCGCTCGGATGTCCGCGGGCACCCGCTCGAGCGCCATCACCGCCGCCGCGCCCGCCTCCTCGGCGATCCGGGCCTGGTCCGCGGTGACCACGTCCATGATCACCCCGCCCTTGAGCATCTCGGCGAGGCCGCTCTTTACGCGAAAGGTGCCTGTCTCCATCGTCCACTCAGGATAACCCGCCGGCCCCCCGTCTCCGCGGTGGGGCCGGCGGGCATCCCTCTGTTCGCTACCAGTCGGCCGGCTTCCCGGACTCGTACAGCCAGACCCGGAAGAAGTCGTCCAGCTGCTGGCCCGACACGCCCTCGGCGACCGCGGTGAAGTCGGCCGTCGTCGCGTTGCCGTACCGGTACTTGAAGTACCACGTGCGCAGCGTGCGGAAGAAGGCCTCGTCACCGACCTTCACCCGCAGCGCCTGGAGCGTCATTGCGCCGCGGTCGTAGACCGTGCCCGCGAAGAGGTGCTCAGGCCCGCCGACGTCGCCGGGAGGGACGTTCAGGTAGTCGAAGTCCGGGTCCGATCCCCATGCTTCGTACAGGTCGCCGAACGTCTCCTGGGCGGTGGGCCCGTCGTTGCGCTCGTCGTAGATCCACTCAGACCACGTGGCGAAGCCCTCGTTCAGCCAGATGTCTGGCCACTGCTCGGGCGTGACGGCGTTCCCGAACCACTGGTGCGCGACCTCGTGCACGATGGTCGACTCCGGCGGCACGCGCCAATAGTTCGCCTTGCCCTGCGACTCGAGGCTGTAGAAGACGTTCGGCGCGTAGTCGACGATCGCGCCGATCGCGTCGAACGGGTACGGGCCGTACAGATCGGTGAAGAGCTGCAGCGCGGCCGGCTGCGTCGACTCGATCAGCGACCAGGCGAGCTGCGGCTCGGGCGGCGAGGTCGGGGAGAGCGAGCGGCGCGTCGTCGGATCGACCGCGTTGTACTCGAGCAGGCCGCCAAGCGTCCTGCCGAAGCGCAGCTCGAAGTCGCCGTTAGTCGCGGTGGCGAGGTACGGCGCCATCGGGTCGCGCTCCTCCCACTCCCAGGTCGTGCGACCGCGCTTCGTCTTGCGGCCCTCGAGCACGCCGTTGGCGATCGCCTCGAGGCCCTCCGGCACGGAGACCTCGAAGTCGTAGGTGGCCTTGTCCTTGGGCGTGTCGTTCGCGGGGTACCAGCCCGGCGAGCCCTGCGGCTCGTTCACGACGAACGCGCCGTCGTGGGTACGGATCCAGCCCTCGATCGAGTTGTCGGGATCGACCACGTGTTGCGGATCCCCCGCGTACTCGACCTCGACCTCGAACTTCTTGCCGCGCCGGATCCCCTTCCGCGGGGTGATCACGAGCTCGTGCGCGCCCTCGCGAGTGAACGTGGCGCGCGAGCCGTTGACCTCGATCCTCGACACGGTGAACCACGGGCGCAGGTCCAGGTTGAAGCGAGACAGGCTGTGCGTCGCCCTGGCGGTGATCTCCGCCTCGCCGCGAAGGAAGTCGGGATCGGCCGGCTGGTAGTCCAGCTCGAGGTCGTAGTGCGAGACGTCATAGCCGCCGTTGCCGGCGAACGGGTAATAGGGATCCCCAGCGCCGGGCGCGCCGGGCGAATAGGCGGCGGCTGGGACGGCGGCGGCGACGCTGGCGGCAAGCGCTCCGGCGAGCGCGAAGGTCCTTCTGGGCACGGGACGGAACCTCCGGGACGTTGGCGAAAGCGCGCGAGGTTAGCGCGTCATGGCCCGGTCCACCCGGCCGCGTAGCAGGGCCTGCCTCCGCAGGTGTCCACGAAGGCGCCGTCCAGTTTCAGGAACTCGGAGAACTGGGCCGCTGCGGCCGGCTCGAACCCAGTCCGCGCGTGCGGGTCGACTCCCGACCCCGGCGGGACGTTCCGCACCGGTGGCGGCGGTGTGCCCTCGGCCCCGCGCTGCGGCCCGATGTCGTACGCCACGAGCGCGCTGCCGCTCCACGGCAGAGTCGGGATCCGTTTGATCCCGTAGAAGGGCCGCCGGTCGCGGCTGCGGCCGGGGTCGAGCGCGGGCGTGCGCAGACGGGCGCCGATCACGCGCGCCTCGACCTCGGTGGCCACGTTCGGCACCTGGTGGTCGCCGAATGCCTCGTGCAGCAAGACGGTGTGCCCGGGCGTGTCCAGGTACGGGTCGCGCGTCATGTGCCAGGCGTAGCCGTTTGCCTCGCCGCGGTCCCAGAGGATCTGGATCATCGAAATGAGCAGGGCCCGCTCCACGCCGCCGCGGTAGCTCTCGTAGAGCACGTCCCGGAAGCGGGCGAACTGGGTCGAACGAGTGAGGATCAGGCTGAAGTTCATCGCGGGCACGACGAGCGCAGCACGCTCGAAGTCGGGGGCCACTGCGGTAAGCGCGCCGCCGAGGATGCCGCCCTGACTCGCTCCCGCGTAGAAGAGGCGCCGGGTGTCGATCTTCCCCGCGAACTCCGGCCGCGAGCGAAGCCCCTGCGGGTGCACCATCAGCCGCCCCAGGAAGAGGAAGTTGAGGAAGCCCTGCTGGTTGCGGTCGGCAAGCGTGGGGAAGCGCGACAGGTTCTCGGTGATCGCGAAGACGTTCGGCAGGTCCTCCGACGACATGCCGGACCAGTCGGTGGCGCACGCGACGAAGTTGCCCAGCGCGGCCAACGGCGCGAGCGGCTCCACCGCCTCGGCGCCGCCGAGCAGCCCGTGGCCGAAGATCAGTGGGCGGCCGTTCACGCCGCTCTCGGGCACCAGGCAGATGAAGCGCTCCACCTGCACGTTGCCCGGCGTGCGCACCGGCAGCCCTCGACGGTTCAGGCGGAAGCGCGACCCCGGTGGGCATCCCGGCCGATTCAGGAAGCACGGGATCGTGAAGGTGCCCTCCACCCGCTGCACGTCGCCCATGTCCTGGGTGCCGGTGACCGTGAACGGCGGCGCCCTGCCCTCTACGCGCAGGTCCCCCAGGTCGCGGTCGCCGAGACCCGCGAAGGCGCGGTTGCGGATCGAGAGCATGCGGCCGGACAGCGAGCGCCGGCTCGCCACCGTGAAGTCCCAGGCCAGGTACAGGTCGCGACGCCGGATGCCGGCCCTCTCGAGGCGGCGGAAGATGCCCTCGAAGTGGCGCGCCCGCCGGCCCCGCGCACGGCCGTCGCGGAAGCGGCGGAACGCGCGGCGGGCGGGGAGCTCGCGGCCGCGGCGGTCCCTCAGGTCGCGCAGCGCGACGATGTAGCGGCGCCCCTCGCGCCAGTTCGCGCCCGGGTGGATGAGGAGCGCGCGTTCGCGCGGGCGCTCGGCCTGGGCGTCGAGCTCGGCCCAGATCAACTGGCGGCGCCCGGTCCTCGCGTCGATCACCACGATCGGAGCCTTGGGCGCAAACGCCCTCGCCATGTGGGTCACCGGCACGGCGCCGCTGCGGCGCAGGTCGAGGCCGGGCACGCGCGTGACCACTATCTGGCCGGGGCTGAAGCCGTCCGAGCGGTTGTAGTCCGCGGCGCGTACGGGCTCGCCGTCCGCGTTGCGCGGCATCATCGCCTCCCGCAGCGCGAGCCTGCCGTCCTTGCGGAAGTGGTCGTTCGGCCAGGGCAACAGGCAGTGGGCCGGATCGAGCGGGTCGCACCCGCGGGAGGCGACCGCCGGTGACGCGGCGACGCAGAGCAAGACGACGACGAGCGCCGCGGCCGGAAGGAGTCGCACCGCCGGCAGGCTACTTGAGGCGGAAGGCCTTGATGCGGTCGGCGTAGGCGGGCTCGTCCATGGCGTAGACGCCGTACGCGAGGGCCTGGATCAGGCCCAGCAGTGCGGAGTGCGAGCGGACGAAGGCTGGGCTGTTCGACGAGTAGTAGAGCCGGTGGTCGGCCAGCTTCGCCACCTCGGAGAGGGTGGCGTCGGCGATGGCGATCGTGGCGGCGTTGCGGTTGCGGGCGAGCTTCATGGCGCGCACCACGAGCGGGTGCGGGCGGCCCGCCGAGAACCCGATCATCACGGTCTTGTCGTTCACCCGGCCGAGCTTGGCCAGGTTCTCCTGGCTCGGCGACGCCACCACCTCGGCGCGCAGGTCCAGCAGCATCAGCAGGTGGCGCAGGTAGCTCGCGAAGAAGGCCATCTGGTCGGTACCGCAGAGCACGATGCGGTCGGCGTGCGAGACCAGGTCGATCGCCGCCGACACCTCGTCGCGGTCGACCTTGCGAGCGGTCTCCATGACGTTCGAGTGGTCGGCGGCGAGGGCGGCCTCGAACTCGGTCTGGTCGATCGGGAAGAGCGGCGCGCTCGTCAGCTCGCTGCCGGCGGCGCCGCTCTCGCGCGCGCGTCGGTACTCGTCGCGGGCGGCCGACTGGAGCTCCGGGAAGCCCTCGAATCCGAGCGCCTGGGCGAACCGCACGACCGTCGAGCTCGAGGTGTTGGCGCGCCGGGCCAGCTCCTCGGCGGTGTGGAACGCCGCCTCCTCCAGGTGGTCGACGATGTACTGGCCGACGTCCTTCTGGGAGCGGGAGAAGTCGTCGAAGCGCTGGCGGATCTCGTCGGAGAGCGTGAGTGCGGTCGTGCCCGTTCGCGTCACGGCCCCGGTTTTCGCCGGAGCCCGTGAAGTTCCTTCAGGACCAGACCTTCCAGGGCGCCCTTCCCTCGGCCCAAAGGTCGTTCAGGAGGACCGAGTCCTTGTAGGTGTCCATGCAGTCCCAGAAGCCGCGGTGCTGGAACGCGCGGAGCTCGCCGTCGGCCGCGAGACGCTCGAGCGGCTCACGCTCGAGCACCGAGTCGGGGCCGATGTAGTCGAGCGCACCAGGTTCGAAGCAGAAGAAGCCGCCGTTGATCCAGCCCTCGTAGCGGGGCTTCTCGGTGAAGCCGCTCACGTGGCCGTCGCCGTTCAGCTCGGCCACGCCGAACTGGAGCTCGGGCTGGACGACGGTGATGGTGGCGAGCGCACCGTGGCCCTCGTGGAAGTCGAGCAGGGCGGCGAGGTCGATGTCGGCCACGCCGTCGGCGTAGGTGGCGCAGAAGCGCTCGCCTTCGAGCCGGTCGGCAACCCTGGCGATCCGCCCGCCCGTGGGGGTGTCCTCGCCGGTGGGGATGCAGTCGATCTCGAGTCCTGACGGGAGCCCGTCGTTGTCGACGAACTCCTCGATCAGTTCACCCTTGTGGCCGGTGCAGAGGAGGAAGCGCCGGAACTCCTGCTCCGCGTAGATCCGGATGACGTGCCAGAGGATCGGTCGCCCGCCGATCTCGACGAGCGGCTTGGGAATCGTCTGGGTGTGCTCGCGGAGCCGCGTGCCGCGGCCACCGCAGAGGATCACGACGCTGGGGGCGCCCATGGGCGGGCATTATGGCCCGCCCGGGCGCGCCTCAGTCCCTCGAGAAGCGTGAGGTGAGCCTCCGCCCCGGCTCCATCGCCCTGTCGACGACAGTGCTTGCGGTGCGCTGGAAGCGGCTCCGCTTGCCGAGCGGCACGCCGAGCACGCGGCGGCGCGTGTCGCGGGCGACCACCACGATGCCCCCGGCGAGCCCGGCCACCGCGGCGCCGGTGCCGGCGGCCGCGACGGCCACCTTCCCCTTGCCGCCGCCACTCGGAGCGTCCTGGCCGTCGCCTGCATCACTCGTCACCGGGTCGGTCTCCGTGGCCACCGGCTCTCCGTCGCCGCCCACCGCGGGTCCCTCCGCCTGGCCGGCCGCGCTCGGGCTCTCGCCGATCTGATCCGGGCTGTCGTCGCTATGGCTCATCCGGAGCCTCCCTTAGTCGAGTTCGCGTCCGTGTCGCGTTACCCCGGGGACGCCATCGCGAATCGGGCTTCATCCCTTGGGATGGCATCCGCCGATTTGCAAGCGCAGCTTTGGAGCGGTTAAGGTCGATCGACTGGCTCATGCGCTTGAGCCCGTGGCAGATCTTCGGCCCCCTCATGCTCGCCCTGGTGGTGCTGGCGGTCGTGTTCCTGCATCAGGCCGCCCCGGCGTCGTGCGGCGAGGCTGACGAGAGCTACCGCGCGTACCTGAACCAGCAGGCCAAGGATCTCTACGCGGAGATCCTGGAGGAAGAGCCTGACAGTGAGTGCGCCGGAATGGGGATGAAGAGGCTGGTCAAACGCCTCTGCTACCGCGGAAAGAGACTCGCCCGCCATAAGGCGACCGAGCAGGCGAACAAGGTCTTCGCCTCCCTACTGGAGATGGAGCCACCCGGTCGCGCCGTCCACTGCGCGTCGAGGAGACCGGCAAAGGCGCCCGCCGATAAGGGCGACGGCGGTCAGGGCACGGCGAGATGGTCGATGCACCGCATCCTGTCCCGACCCCGGTAACGACGACCAGCCCGCATCGCAGACCACCGACATCGACGATCGCGATGTGGGCATCCTGGGGCTCGGGGTCGTCCTTCGCATCGTCGTACAGCGGGACGAGCCCCCGCCTGACAACGGCCCTAAAAAGGTGCGCCCAAGGCCATGCCCATGGCCTGGTTAGCCGCCCTTGAGCCGGTCAGCGAGGGAGTGCGCG
>DASZJZ010000286.1:0-6031 GCA_035947555.1 Thermoleophilaceae bacterium
GAGGGCGGCGGACCGGGCGGCGGCGGTGGCCGCCGGCGCCGCGTCGTCATCGACTCCCAGGCATCCCGGCGCGAGCGCACGCCCCCGCCGCAGCAGTCACAGCCGCCCCGGCGTGGGCGCGGCCGCAGGCGCCGCGTCGTCATCGACTCTCAGGCCTCGCGCCGCGAGCGCACCCCGCCGCCGCAGCAGTCCCAGCCGCCCCGCCGCGGGCGCGGCAGAAGGCGCCGTCCGCAGTGGGTGGAGCCCGACCTCGAGGCCGAGGCGCAGGCACGGCTGGAGGCCGAGCAGCAGGAGGAGCCCGCCACCCAGGTGCGCTCCGGCTCGACCGTCAAGGAGGTGGCCGAGTCGCTGCAGCTCGGCGCGCCGGAGGTCATCAAGAAGCTCATGGAGCTGGGCGAGATGGCCACGCTCACCCAGACCCTCTCCGACGAGGCCATCGAGGTCCTCGGCGAGTCCTTCGACAAGAGGGTCGAGATCGTCGGCGCCACCGAGGTCGAGGAGGAGGAGCCGGCCTATGAAGACAGCGACGAGGACCTGATCGACCGTCCGCCCGTGATCACGATCATGGGCCATGTCGACCACGGCAAGACCTCGCTGCTCGATGCCATCAGGGAGACCGAGGTCGCGGCGGGCGAGGCAGGCGGCATCACCCAGCACATCGGTGCCTATCAGGTGCACCACGACGACCACACCATCACCTTCCTCGACACCCCGGGCCACGAGGCGTTCACCGCCATGCGCGCCCGCGGCGCCAAGGTCACGGACATCGCGGTGATCGTCGTGGCCGCGGACGACGGCGTGATGCCGCAGACGGTCGAGGCGATCGACCACGCCAAGGCCGCCGGCGTGCCGGTCATGGTGGCCGTCAACAAGATCGACGTCGAGGGCGCCGATCCGAACCGCGTGCGCGGCGAGCTCGCCCAGCAGGGCCTCACCCCGGCGGACTGGGGCGGCGACACCGAGTTCGTCGACGTCTCCGCCAAGACCCACCAGAACCTCGAGGACCTGCTCGAGACTCTCGTCACGCTGGCAGAGCTCCAGGAGCTCCGCGCCAATCCCGACACGCGGGCATCCGGCTTCGTGATCGAGTCGAGGCTCGACCCGGGCCGCGGCGCCGTGGTCACGCTGCTCGTGCACCGCGGCCGCATGAAGGTCGGGGACGCGATCGTGGCCGGCGAGCACGAGGGCCGCGTCAAGGCGATGCACGACTTCCGCGGCCAGCGCGTGCAGGAGGCCACGCCAGGGATGCCGGTCGAGATCCTCGGCTTCGACGGCGTGCCCGGCGCCGGCGAGCACTTCCGCGTGGTGGAGAACGAGCGCGAGGCGCGCCGCCTCGCCAACGAGCGGGGCATCCGCCTGAAGCAGGAGGCGATCGCCCGACAGGCCCGCCGCCGCGTGTCCCTCGAGGACGTGCTGGCGCGCGCGGAGCGCGGCGACAAGGAGCTCAACCTGGTCGTGAAGGCCGACGTGGCCGGCTCCCTCGAGGCGCTCGCCGACCAGATCGCGCGGCTGCCGCACGAGCAGGTGACGGTGAACATCATCCGCGACGGAGTGGGCGGTATCTCCGAGTCCGACGTCATGCTCGCCTCGGCCTCCGACGCAGTCATCATCGGCTTCAACGTACGCCCGGTGGGCAACGCGGCCCAGGTGGCCGAGCAGGAGGGAGTCGAGATCCGCACCTACTCGGTGATCTACAGGATCGTCGAGGACCTCCGCGACGCGATGCAGGGAATGCTCGAGTCCGTCGAGGTCGAGGACAAGATCGCGACCGTGGAGGTGCGCGCCACCTTCAAGGCGTCGCGTGTGGGGACGATCGCCGGCTCGTACGTCACCGAGGGCACGGTGCGGCGCGGCGCGCAGGCCCGGCTCGTGCGCGACGGGACCGTCATCTACGACGGGCGAATCGGCTCGCTGCGGCGCTTCAAGGACGACGTCCGCGAGGTCACGGCCGGCATGGAGTGCGGGATCGTCCTCGAGAACTATCCCGACGTGAAGGAGGGGGACGTGATCGAGGTCTACGAAACCAGGCAGGTCGAGCAGACCCTGTCCTGATAGCCGTCGCACTGCTGCGTCCTCGGTCGCGGACAGGCGTAGCCTTGTCCGCTCCCTGCGTCCTTGCATTGCTCGGCTCTCAGAACAGGAAGCGTCAATGGCCTACGTCTGCCTCCTCGAGATCCACCTGCACTTCCCCCACAACGGCAGCCTCAAGGGAAAGCGCAAGGAGCTGTCGTCGCTGAAGTCGCAGCTGCAGCGCCGCTTCGGCGCGTCCGTGGCCGAGACCGACCATCACGACCTCTGGCAGCGCTCCACGCTCACTGCCGCGCTGGTCGGCCGCCACGCCCGGCAGCTGCGGGAACACGGCGCGGGCATCGAACGCTGGGTCCTGGGCATATATCCGGAGGGCGCTCGCGTGGAGATCCGCTTGGTGTCGACGGAGGACCTTGGACTAGAGTGAGTGGAGATCGGATGCGCAGGGTCAACGAGGCGGTGCGCGAAGTTCTCTCCGCACGCATCGCCGAAGGCTTCAGTGACCCGCGCATAGGATTCGTGACTTTGACCTCTGTCGAGACAAGCCCTGACCTGCGCCATGCGCGCGTGTTCGTGAGCGTGCTCGGAGACGAGTCCGAGCGCGCCGACACGTTGAGCGGCCTGGCCTCCGCTCACGGCCTGCTGCAGCAGGCGATCGCGCGCGAACTGCGAATGAAGCGAACGCCGACGCTCCAGTTCGTGTTCGACGAGTCGATAGACAGAGGTATGCGCATCTCCGAGCTCCTGGACGACGAATGAGCATCGCGACCGAGCAGGAGCAGGTGATCACGGAGCTGCGGGCGGCCGACAAGTTCCTCCTCACCACGCACGAGAACCCCGACGGCGACGCGCTGGGCTCGCTGCTCGCCATGCAATGGATCCTCGAGCAGCTCGGCAAGGACAGCCTGATGTTCATGTCGCCCGACGAGTTTCCGCTGCCATGGGAGTACCGGGCCTGGACGTTCGACAAGGCATTGGTCGGCGCCCCGCCCGACGACGTGCACGAGCGCACGATCGTCTTCCTCGACTGCGGCAACATCGACCGCATGCCGGTCGACTTCCTCCAGACCGACGGGCTCCACATCCTCAACATCGACCACCATCACGACAACACCCGCTTCGGAACCGTGAACCTGGTGTGCCCGGTGGCGTCGTCCACGGCTGAGATGGTGTGGCGGCTCGCCAAGGAGCTCGACGTGGAGATCACCGAGCGGATCGCCGACGCTCTATACACCGGCCTCGTCACGGACACCGGCCGCTTCATGTACGAGAACACCACGCCCACGGCGCATCGCATGGCGGCCGAGCTGATCGAGGCGGGGGTCGAGCCCTACGAGGTGTATCGCCGCCTTTACGAGAACCTGCCCTTCCGGCGCATGCAGCTGCTGCAGCGCGCGCTCTCGAGCGTCGAGCGCCACGACGGCGGCCTGATAACGGTCGCCCATCTCGTGCGGGACGACTACGAGGACACCGGAGCCTTCGAGACCGACTCCGAGGGCGTGGTGGACCACATGCGCGCCGTGGAGG
Source organism: Thermoleophilaceae bacterium (assembly GCA_035947555.1). GTDB lineage: Bacteria > Actinomycetota > Thermoleophilia > Solirubrobacterales > Thermoleophilaceae > JACVRW01. Next base: position 3,556 of record DASZJZ010000286.1, read on the forward strand.
GCACGGCCGTGGCGGTGCTCGTGCGTGAGCTGCTCGGCGAGGATCGCAACGGCAAGCGCAAGGTGAGTCTCCGCGCCACCGACGGCAGCGTGGACGTGTCGCGCATCGCCCGCTCGTTCGGCGGCGGCGGGCACCCGCAGGCGGCCGGGTTCTCGACGGAGCTGCCGTACCCCGAGCTCGTGGAGCGACTCCGGGAGCTCGTCCGCGAGCAGCTCCCTGCCTGAGTTGGTTCCGGCAGCGGGCGGGGTCCTGCTGCGGCGGAAGCCGGCGGGGGTGACCTCGCATGACGTGGTGGCCGCGGTGCGGCGCTCGCTGCCGCGCGCTACGAAGGTGGGGCATGCGGGCACACTCGACCCGTTCGCCACGGGGCTGCTACTGGTGCTGGTGGGGAGGGCCACGCGCGCGCAGCGGTTCCTGATGGGGCTGCCGAAGACGTACCGAGCGGTGGCGCGGCTGGGCTGGGTCTCGGACACGCTCGACCGGGACGGCTCGCTGGTTCAGACGGGCCGGATGCCGTCGCGGTTGTCGATCCCCGTGGGGGAGCAGATGCAGCGACCGCCCTCGTACTCGGCGGTGAAGGTCGGCGGCCGGCGGGCGTACGAGCTGGCACGAGCGGGAGAGGCAGTGGAGACGCGCGCCCGGCCGGTCACCGTGTACCGCGCCGAGCTGCTGTGGCACGAGGGCGAGCGCGCGGCATTCGAGATCGAGTGCTCGGCGGGCACGTACGTGCGGGCGCTTATCGCCGACCTCGGCGACGCCTACTGCGAGGGGCTCGAGCGGACGGCGATCGGCCCGTTCCGGGTGGGGGACGCCGACGAGGAGCGGATCGTGCCAGTGGGGGAGGCGCTCGGGTTCCTGCCCGAGCGGGTGCTGGACGAGGGCGAAGCGATCGGCGTGCGGCATGGGAGGCGGGTCGCGGGACGCTCGGCCGCTGCCGCTGCAGGGGAGGCGAGCGCCCCAGCAGGCGAGCACGCGCTTCCCGCCGAGGAGGCTGGCGGCCGCGCGGTGCGCCTCGTGCACGGCGACGAGCTCCTTGCCATCGCAGAGCCGCGCGGTGACGAGCTCCAGCCCGTCGTAGTGTTCGCGCCCGCATGAAGGTCGTCTCTCTCAACGAAGTGGAGCCTGGCGGCGGGCCGCGCAGCGTGGCCATCGGGACGTTCGACGGCGTCCACCTCGGCCACCGCGAGGTCATCCGGGGGAGTGACACGGTGCTCACCTTCGATCCCCACCCGCTGTCGGTGATCCACCCCGAGGCGACTCCGAAGCTGCTCAACCCGTTCCCGGTCAAGCGCGACCTGATCGAGGCGCTCGGGGTGGAGGAGCTCGTGGTGATCCCCTTCGACAAGGGCTTCTCCGAGCAGAGCGCCGAGGATTTCGTGCAGGATGTGCTGATCCGCCGGCTCGACGCCGAGCGGGTGTCGGTGGGCGAGAACTTCCGCTTCGGAAAGGGCGCCAAGGGCACCGCCGAGCTCCTGCGCTCGCACGATGAGTTCGAGACGAACGTGACGCCGCTGGTGGAAGTGCGCGGCGAGACCGTCTCATCCACGCAGATCCGTGGCCTGGTGGCGGCCGGCGAAGTCAAGGAAGCGACGGAGTTCCTCGGCGGCCCGTTCCTGTTCGAGGGAGAGGTGGTCGAGGGCGACAGGCGCGGCCGCAGCCTCGGGATGCCGACCGCGAACCTCGTGCCGGACGACGCCTACGTGCACCCGGGCCACGGGGTCTACGCCGCCGAGGCCAAAGTGATGCCGGCCGGCGCCGACGCAGCCGACCCGACCGCATCGGGCATCCCGGCCGCCGTCAACGTGGGCGTGCGCCCGACCTTCGACACCGGCCGCGGCCTGCTCGTGGAAGCCCACCTGATCGACTTCGACGGAGACCTCTACGGCCAGACCCTGCGCATCGCTTTCGTGGAGCGGCTGCGTGGCGAGAAGCGCTTCGAGTCGGTCGACGAGCTCGTCGCGCAGATGAACCGCGACGTGGCGGAGGCGCGGGCGATCGCCTCGCGGACGTGAGCGAGGTCGATCCCCGCCTGGTCAGGGCGCTGACGGCTCAGCTGCGCCTGTGGCGCGTGGCCCTCGCCGAGGGGGCGGAGCGGGTCGGCTGGAAGCTTGGGATGGGCGAGGGCGAGCGCATCGGCCCGGGACCCGTGATCGGCCACCTCACCTCCGCGACGCGGCTCGAGCCGAGCGGGACATACCGCGCCGAGGGAGCCGTGGACCTCCGCGCCGACGCGGAGGTGGCGATACGCCTGCGAACGGACGTGGACCCGAACGCCGACCGTGAGACCGCCGGCGCGGCGATCGCCGGGTACGGCGCGGCACTCGAGCTGGTGGATCTCGGCGCGCCACCACCCGGCGACGCCGAGCGCGTTGTCGCGACGAACGTATGGCACCGTGCCTTCACGCTCGGACCGCTGGACAACCCGGTGCCGAGCGACCATGACGAGGGGCGGCTGATCGTGAACGGCGAGGTGCGC
>DASZJZ010000287.1:0-17101 GCA_035947555.1 Thermoleophilaceae bacterium
GTAGCGCTCGGCCTGCAGCCCGGATACAGACGTGAAGTCGCGCCGGCCGCCTTGGGCGGCGTGCAGAATCGTCCCGAAGGCGGCGCCGAAGAGCGCCCCGGCCACCACCGCGTACAGCAGCAGCCCGAGGAAGTCGGGTCCAGTGAAGAAGATCCCGAAGAGGAGCGCGAAGATGAGGCCGATCAGCGCGCCCTGGCCGGCGCCGGCCAGCGCGGCGTGACCCGTGGTCAGTCGGCCGGCCACTTGCTCGACCGTGCGAAGGCCGCGACCCACGATCGACACGTGCTCGACGGCGAAGCCCTGGTCCGACAGCCAGTCGACGGCGCGCTCGGCTTCCGCGTAGCTCCGGTACGTCGCGACCACCCGGCGTGTCTCAGAAGACGGAGGGGGACCGGCGGGGGAGTCGGCGGTCATGGCAGCGTTCCTCCTTCAGCTGGCTGCTAGCGGTGGTGGTTGACCACCTCCACGTTGTTGCCGTCCGGGTCCAGCACGTAGGCGGCGTAGTAGCCGGGATGGTACTGCGGGCGCTCGCCCGGCTCGCCCCTGCTCTGGTAGCCGGCCGCGGTCGCCGCCTCGTGGAAGCGCCGCACGTCGCCGTCGTCATCGGTCGGGAACGCCATGTGGACGTTCTCGGTCGGCTCGCCGAGCACGAGCGAGAACGAGCCGCTCGACCCCGCGAACTGCGCCCGCTCCGGCCTGTCGTGCTCGAGGCGCAGGCCCGCAGAAGAAGCAATCGTCTCGTAGAAGCGCTTCGCCGCTCCCACGTCAGCCACCCGGATCCAGACGTGGTCGACCACGCCGCCCCGTCGCAGATCCCCGTGGTGCACGGCCTCGGCGCTGTTGCCGTCGGGGTCGAGCAGGAAGCCGCCGTAGTAGTCGCCGCCGTACTCCGGCCGCGGACCCGGCCGCCCGTCGTCGGCGTAGCCGGCCTCGATGCCCGCCCGCCAGAAGGCGTCCACCTGCTCGCGGGACGGCGAGACGAAGCCGACGTGCAGCCGCCGCGTGACCGGATTCGCCTCGTCGGCGCCGGTCAGCGAGAAGTCGTCCCACTCCGAGAACGTCCGGGTGCGGTAGCTCCGGTCGATGCCCAGCTCGGCCAGCACGGTGGTGTAGAAGCGCTCCGAGGCTTCCCGGTCGGACACGCGGATCGTCACATGGTCGAACATGCCTGACCTCATCCCCATAACGGCCCTGTAGGAAGCCCTCCGCGGCGCGGTTATGCTGGGCATGTCAGCTCCCCGGGCTCGCACGACACCGCTCAGCGGCGGCATATGACGGCGCTGTTCTGCGACGTCGTCGGTTCCACGCCGCTCGCCGAGTCGCTCGACCCCGAGGACCTGCGGGACATCCTCACCGGCTACCAGCAGGTGTGCGTCCAGGCCATCGATCGCTTCGACGGCTACACGGCGAGGTACGTCGGCGACGGCGTGGTCGCCTACTTCGGCTACCCCCGCGCGCACGAGGACGACGCTCAGCGCGCCGTGCACGCCGCGCTCGGCATCCTGGAGGAGCTCGGCACGCTGAACGAGGAGCTCCGCACGCTCCACGGCATCTCGCTCCAGGTCCGGATCGGCCTCCACACCGGCGTCGTCGTCGTGGGGGAGATGGGCGCCGGCGAGGCCCGCGCCCAGCACGAGATCGTCGGGCAGATGCCGCACATCGCCGCCCGGCTCGAGTCGATCGCCCCGCCCGGATCCGCGGTGATCAGCGACACGACCCACGGCCTCGTCGAGGGCTACTTCGAGACCGAGCCGCTCGGCGAGAAGGAGCTCAAGGGGGTGTCGCGCCCGGTCGGCGTGTACAGGGTCCTGCGTCCCACCGGCGCGGTCGGCCGCCTCGAGGTGGCGGACACACGCCGGCTCACGCCGGTCGTCGGCCGCGATCGCGAGCTGGACCGGCTCGCCGAGGCCTGGCGCCGGGCCGAGAGCGGTCGCGGTGCCGTCGTGCATGTGACCGGCGAGGCCGGCATCGGCAAGAGCCGGCTCGTCCGCGCCCTGATCGAGGACCTCGGCGAGACGGTCGGCGCCGTGCAGACCTGGCAGTGCTCGGCGCACCACCAGAGCACCCCGCTCTATCCGGTGATCCGGTACGTCGAGCGGCTGGTCGACGCACCGGGGACGGACCCGGCCGAGCAGCAGCTCAGGGAGCTGCTCACCGACCTGCTCTCCGTCCCCGGCCGCCGCGACGAAGCGCCGGCGAACGTCACGCCGCTCGACGCCCGCACCGCGAGACTGCGCGTGGTCGAGTCTCTGCTCGTGGCGGACCCGGCTCGCCACCCCCTCCTGCTTCTCGTGGAGGACCTGCACTGGGCCGACCCCACCACGCTCGAGCTGCTCGGCCGGGTCGTGCCCGGCCTGGGCGACATGCCGGTGCTCTGCATCCTCACCTTCCGGACCGAGTTCGACCCTCCGTGGCAGCCAGCCCTCGAGCTGGAGCTCGGGCCGCTCACGTCCGAGCAGGTCCGCGCCATGGCGGCCGCGGCCAGCGAGACGGCGCTCGACCCCGCCGTGCTCCAGTCGCTCGACTCGGCCGCCGACGGCGTCCCGCTGTTCGTGGAGGAGATGGTCAAGATGCTCGAGCACTCCGGTGGCGCGGGCCCGCCCGGCGGCGGCGCCACGACCACGGCCGTGCCGCCGACCCTCGAGGGCCTCCTCACCGAACGCCTCGACCGGCTGCCCGACCTCCGCGACGTGATCGACATGGCCGCCATCCTGGGGCGGGAGTTCGACCGCTCGGTGCTCGTGCGACTCGAGCCGCTGAATGGCGACGGGGTCGAGCCGGCCCTCGCGCAGCTCGCCGCCCAGGACGTGCTCCGGCCCGTCGGCGGCGCGCCATCGCGGTGCGAGTTCTCGCACGCCCTGCTCCAGGAGGCCGCCTACGGACGGATCCTCCGGCGCAGCCGTCAGGCGCTCCACGGTCGCGTCGCGCACACGCTGGCCCGCAGCTTTCCCGAGCTGGCCGAGCGGGAGCCTGAGGTGGTGGCCCACCACTGGTCCTGCGCCGGTGAGGCCGCCAGGGCGCTACCGCTCTGGCGCGCCGCCGGCACCGCCGCCATCGAGCGCGCGGCCTATGTGGAGGCGGCGGCGCACTTCCGCCGCGCGCTCGAGGCGCTCGACGCCACCGCCGAGCATCCGGCCCACGACCTGGAGCGCGTGGAGCTGCTCACTCACCTCGCGGCCTCGCTGCAGGCCTGCCGCGGCTACGCGGCCGCGGGCGTGGACGACGCATACGCCAGGGCGAGGGCGGCCTGCGAGCGCGTGGGCCACCACGACCGCCTGGGGTCTGTGATTCGCGGGCAGTGGATGTTCCACCTGCTGCGCGGCCAGTACGCGACTGCGCTCGAGCTGGCCGACGAGATGCTCGCGCTCGGCGAGCGGGACGACCACCCGGTCCACCTCGCGGAGGGCCACCTCTACCGCGGCCTCGTGCACATGTACAGGGCGGACTTCGACGTCGCCCGCGAGCACCTCGAGGAGGCGTTCGCGCGCCACCGGCCGCACCACCGGTCGGACCGCATCTACGAGGCGCAGGGCGACACCGGCGTAGGGGCGCTCGCCTACCTCGCCGTGGTCCTGTGGGACCTGGGCCACGCCGAGGACGCGCGCCGGCGCAGCGACCTGAGCCTCGAGCTCGCCGAGCAGGTCGGAGGCCCCGTGACCCGCGCCCAGGCGTGGTGGATGCGCGGCATCCTGCACCTCAACCGCACCGAGCCGGCCGAGGTCGCACACTGGGTCGAGCGGACCCGCGCGCACAGCGTCGACCACGACCTCGGGTACTGGCGCACCGTCTCCTCGCTGCTGTCGGCATGGCTGCGGGGACGCGCCGGCGAGCTGGAGCTCGGCACGGCCCGAGTGCAGGAGAGCCTCGACGCCTACCTGGCGTCCGGTTCCAGGCTCGGGCTCCCGCACTTCGAGGTCCTCCTCGCCGACCTGCGGGTCGCCCGCGGCGACCAGCGCGGCGCGCTCGACTCCCTCCGCGCCGGCGAGGAGTACATCGAGGAGACCGGCGAGCGCTTCTCCGAGTCCGAGCTGTTCCGCTTCAAGGGACGGGTGCTGATGGCCGGCGACGCCCCGGACCCGCACGGCGCCACCGCGGCTTACGAAAGGGCCGTGGCCGCCGCCCGCGAACAGAACGCCAAGATGCTCGAGCTGCGCGCAGCCACCCGCCTCACCGCCCACCAGCGCGCGATCGGCGAGCACCCCACCGCACTCGACCGGCTGACAGCACTGTGCGAGTGGTTCGGCCCGGCGCCGGACCTTCCGGACGTGGCACGGGCGCGCTCCCTCATCGCCTCAGAGGAGCCGATGGCCCGATGACCGATCCGCCCCGCGTCACCGTCGTCGGCGGCGGGCTCGCCGGGATCGCCGCCGCCATGCGGCTCGCCGAGCGGGGGTACCGGGTCAAGCTCTACGAGCGCAAGCCGTGGCTCGGTGGCGACCTCGGCTCCCGCCCCTCGGACGAGGGCGTCGAGCTCGACGTGTACCCGCACATGTACCTGAGCTGGTACCACAACTTCTGGAGCCTGATGGAGGACGCGACGGGCGACGAGCGCGGCGACCGGTTCGTCCCGGTCTCGGGCGTCAAGCAGCTCCGCCGGGGCGACTACCCGCGCTTCACCGGCGTGACCAACCCGTTCTCGCCGTGGCACATGCTCCAGAACATGTTCTCGGGCGTGAACCCGCCCGCGGACATGTTCGTGAACGCCTACGCGGACATCGACCTGCTCGCCGAGCGGCTCAACCCCACGGTTCGCCTCGAGAACGTGAGCGTGACGGGCTTCCTTCAGGCCCGCCCGTACATGACCGACCGGGCCGCGGCCGCCTTCGACAGCTTCATCACGATGGTGTGGGCGATCCCCGCCTACCTCACGTCCGCGGACGACTACCGCGACTACCTGGCCTACTCCTTCGTCGAGCACACGCCACCCTTCTGGCTGGCGACCGGCTCGGCGCAGGAGAGGGTGATCGGGCCGCTCACCTCCGCCCTGGAGGCCCGCGGAGTCGAAGTCGTCCGCTCGGTCCAGGTGACCAGCGTCATCTGCGAGGTCGGGCGCGCCATGAAGATCGAGCTCCAGGACGCCCATCTGGACGAGCGCTCCGGCAGGTGGTCCGGCAGAGGCGACATTCGGTCCGAGGAGGTCGACCAGCTCCTGCTCGCGGTGCCGCCGGACGCCCTGCTGTCCCTGGTGCGCAGCGGCAAGCCGGGCCACCGTCTCGTCGAGGCCGAGCCGAGGCTGGCCGAGATCTCCCGCCTGCGCTCCCAGCGCATCCCGATAGTGCAGCTCTTCTTCAAGAAGAAGCTGCGCCACATCCCGGTCGAGCCGGTCGGCCTGTACGGGTCCGAGATCGCGCTGGCATTCACCGACATCTCCCAGACCTGGGAGGACATGCCCGAGTTCGCCGGCCGGACCGTGCTCGCCCTGTCGGCGTCGGACCCGCACGGGCTGCCCGGCACGAGCCCCCACGACGACGCCCACGCCATGCTCGTCGAGCTGGCCGAGTACCTGGACTTCGACCCCGGCACGAAGTGGGGCAAGTCGGGCGACATCGACTGGGACCTCACCCGGTTTGACTCGAACGCGGACGCGCAGCTGTTCGTCAACGAGACTGGAACCGACGTGTGGCGGCCGGCCGCCACCGTCCACGGCGTCTCGAACGTCTACTTCGCCGGGGACTTCTGCTTCAACCGCATCGGGATGACGACCATCGAGTCGGCGGTCACCGCCGGCCTCGAGGCGGCGCACGCCCTGGTGCGCCGGCGCGGCTTCGGCGCCCCCGTCGAGATCGCCGAGCCGGACGCCGGACTCGGCCTGTCCTACGTGTGGCTGCGCTACGCCTGGGCGCCCTACGTGGCCGCCGCCAAGGCCTGGTCCACCGGCAGCGACTGGGCCGGACGGCTGCGGCATCTCTTCACGCCGACCCGGCCGCCTGCGCGTCAGCGTCGCGACAGCTGACGCACCTCGTCGACCAGCGCCAGCAGCGGCTCGGGGTCGTCGCCGAACTGGTCAGCCTCGGCACGCGCCGAGTCGGCAATCCGATCGAGCACGAGCTCGGCGTCGTCGAGCTCGGCCCGGAAGGCGGCTGCCAGCGTGGCGAGCCGGTCCTCGTCGTCGTCGGCGATCCGGAACAGCTCGCGGACCTCGGGGTCGCGGATGGCGAGGGCGGCCGGCAGCGTCAGGATGCCGTCGCGCAGGTCCTCGTCGCCGCCGCCCCCGAGCGCCTCGAGGCCGCGCTGGTCGCCGACGTCGTCGCAGCCGTGGTAGAGCACGCCGACCAGGTGCCCGTACCGCCGAAGCCGCTGCGAGCGCGCTCCCAGCACCGCGCAGACCTCGAACATCGAGCCGGTGTCCTCGCCCGCGATCCGCCGCCAGTCCTCCACGCCCAGCGGCTCGCGCCGCAGCCTCCACTGGAGGCACTCCGCCGCCCCCAGCCGGCGCAGCAGCTCAGACAGGTGGCGCACCGCGAACGGGTCGCCGGCGAAGGCCTCGAAGGCGTCGGCCACGAGATAGCCCGACGCCATCAGCGCCGTGAGGCGACCGAACCTGCGCTCGACCGTGGCGAGGCCACGCCGCTCGTCCGACTCGTCGAGGATGTCGTCGACGATCAGCGACATGTTGTGCACAAGCTCGACCGCGAAGGCGAGCTCCACGGCCTCGGACGCCGGCGTGTCCTGGACCGCCCTGTGGCAGGCGAACAGAGTGACCGGGCGGAAGTGCTTGGGCGTGCCGCCGAAGGCCCACCTGAGCGGCTCGCGCAGCTCGTCGTCGACGCCCTCCAGCCAGCTCGCGATGCGCTCGCGCAGCAGCTCGATCTCGGCGACCGCCCCGAGCCGCGCGATCACGCCGTCGCTCGCGGCCGCGCCGGCCGTCACGGCTTGACTCGGTACGGGCGCTGCGGGCGCTCCCCGGGCTCCCCGTCGGGTCTGGTGAAGGCGTCGAGATCGTCGACCCCGCGCCGCATCTCACGCCACGCCAGCTCGACCGAGTCCCGGGCCAGGGCCAGGAGATCGTCGCGAAATGCGGCCTGCGCGCGGCCCGCGCCCTCGCCCCCGGCGGACGCCTTGACGGCGTGCCTCACGAGCGGCGGCGAGCGTTCCAGCCACAGCTCGAGACACCCCGCTCCCACCCTGACGGCGGTAGCGGAGGTCACCAGCGAGCCGGCGGCGAGCATCCGGGGGACCAGGAGACGGCTCAAGGATCGGGAGGGTACCTAGGATCAGGCAATGAGCGAACGCGACGGATTTCAGCCCGGTGTCCCCTCCTGGGTCGACGTGATGGGGCCCGACCCCGACCGGCTCACCGACTTCTACGGCGCGGTCTTCGGCTGGGACTTCAGCGAACCCGGCGAGATGCCCGGCGATCCCCCCGGGCGCTACTACGTGGCCCAGCTTCGTGGCCGCGAGGTGGCGGGCGTGGCCTCGCTTCCGGACCAGGCGGGCGGTCCCGCCTGGACGACCTACATCGAGGTGGAGAGCGTCGACCGCACCGCACCGCAGATCGAGCAGGCCGGCGGCAAGGTCCTCGGCGGGCCCTTCGACGTCCCGCCGGCCGGCCGCATAGCCGTGGTGGCCGACCCGCAGGGCGCCCCATTCGCCATCTGGCAGCCCGGCGAGCGCCGCGGCGCGCAGCTCGTCAACGAGCCGGGCGCCTGGAGCATGAGCGCCCTCAACACGCCCGACCGCGACGGCGCCGCCGCCTTCTACGACGCCGTCTTCGGCTGGACGCTCGACACCTTCCAGCTCGGCGACACCGAGGTCGGTCTGTTTCGCCTGCCCGGGTACGTCGGCGGGGAGCCCGGGCAGCCCGTGCCGCGCGACCTGGTCGCCATCACGATGCCGCCGCAGGGTGACGAGGCGCGCTGGGGCGTCGACTTCTGGATCGACGACGCCGACCGGGCGGTGGCCGCCGCGGAGCAGCACGGGGGGAGCGTGGTGTCCCCCGTCTCCGACGTCCCGCCCTTCCGCCAGGCCGTGCTGGCCGATCCGAACGGCGTGCCCTTCAGCGTGAGCCAGCTAGTAATGAACCCGCAGCAGGGGCAGTGAACCGCAGCAGCACCACTGCCGCCACGGCCGCCGCGACGGCCGTCAGCGCGGCGCCGGTCAGCGCCGCCAGCTGAAGACCCTCCACGAACGCGTCTTCCCCGTGCACGGCCGTGCCGATGCTCCCGAGGATCGCGATCCCGAGGGCCCCGCCCAGCTCGGCGCCGGTCTCCGAGATCCCCGACGCCGCGCCGGCCCGCTCGGGCGGCGCGGTGCCGACGATCAGGTCGGTGGCCACCGTGCCGATGGCGCCCGCGCCGAGCCCCATCCCCAGCGATCCGGCCACCAGCACCGCGAGCGTCGTGGAGCCGTCCGAGACCAGCGCCAGCAGCCCGAGCCCGGCGGCCGCCAGCCCCATGCTCCCGGCCAGCACGAGCTCCTTGCGAACTCGCGCGGCGACCGCCGGCGCCAACATCGACCCGGCGATGCTCCCCACCATGGCCGGCACGCTCCAGAGCCCGGCCTCGAGCGGTCCCATGCCCCGCACGAGCTGCAGGTACTGGGTGATGAACAGCAACATCCCGGCCATTACGAACGTGGCGAGCACCATCGACGCGATGGAGACCCGGATCGCCTGTAGGCGGAACACGCCCAGGTCGATCAGCGGATCGTGGGTGCGCCGCTGGCGTCGCACGAACAGCATGCCCACCAGCAGGCCCGCCAGGGCCGACACGACGGCCACCCCGTCAAGCCCCTGCTCGGCCACGCGCTTCACGCCGTAGACCAGCGCGAGCAGCGCGATGACGGACAGCGCGGCTCCCGGGATGTCGAAGCGGCCCGGCGACGGGTCGCGCGACTCCGGCAGCACGCGAGGCGCCAGGGCGAGCATCACCGCCATCACCGGAACGTTCAGGAGGAAGACGGAGCCCCACCAGAACTGCTCCAGCAGCGCGCCGCCCACCAGCGGGCCCACCGCGGCGCCGGCCGCGAAGCAGCTCATCCAGATGCCGATCGCCACGGTGCGACGGCGCTCGTCGGGGAACAGGCTGCGAATCAGCGAGAGCGAGGACGGCGCGAGCGTGGCCCCGGCCACGCCGAGCACCGCCCGTGCGGCGATCAGCATCGCGGGGCTGGTGGCGAAGGCCGCCAGCACGGAGGCCACGGCGAAGGCGAAGCCGCCGATCATGAGCAGCCGCCGGCGCCCGATCCGATCGCCCAGCGTGCCCATCGTGATCAGCGAGCCGGCGATCAGGAACCCGTAGATATCCGTGATCCACAGGAGCTCGGTGCTGGACGGCGCGAGGTCCCTCGTCAGCGCCGGCACCGCGAGGAACAGCACCGAGAGGTCCATCGTCACGAGCAGGGCCGGAAGCGCCAGCACCGCGAGGCCGATCCACTCGCGCCGCCCGGCTGTGTCGGTATCGGTGGTGTGGTTCATGCCCGGGGCAGACGAACCCCGCGCGAAAACTCATCGGTCGAGCGCGAGCGGCAGGCCGAAGGCCGGGAACACGTCCGGCGGGAAGGCGGTCATCTCCACGAGCCGCCCATGGTCGAACCGGAGCACGTCGAGCGCCATCGCCCGGAACGACGAGTCGCCGGGCTCGCGCACGTAGTTCGCCGCCCCGGGCTGGAGGTTCGCCCGCACCGGCACGAGCCGCAGCTCGCCGAGGACGTCCGGCGACCCGAACCCGTTGGCCGTGAGGAACCGCATGACCTCGTCGCGACCCGAGACCCAGGTGGGCTGCGGAGGCATCGAGAAGCTCACATCCTGGCTCAGGAGCTCGGCGAACCCGCTCACGTCGGCTCGCTCGTGGGCCTCGATGTAGCGCCGCAGCAGCTCGCGCTCGTCCTCCGTCGGCGCCGCGTCGCGGGCCCATTCGGCGCGCCGAGCCGGCAGCCGCCTCTGCATCTTCTCGCGTGCCCGCTGGAGCGCGCTGTTGGCCGACGCCACGCTCGTGTCGAGCAGTGACGCGGTGTCCTTCGCGGACCAGCCCAGCACGTCGCGGAGGATCAGGACCGCGCGCTGCGTGGGCGGCAGGTGCTGGATCGCCGCGAGGAAGGCGAGCTCGATCGTCTCCTTGGCCACCACCCTCGAGTCGGGCCCGAGTTCGGTGTCGGCGATCTCCTCCAGCAGGTGGTCCGGGTAGGGCTGGAGCCAGGGGATCTCGCTGTAGCCGCCGGCCACCTCGGCGGGCTTCGCCCGGCGCCGCTCGAGCGTGTCGAGGCAGGCGTTGGTGGCGATCCGGTACAGCCAGGTCCGAAACGACGAGCGTCCCTCGAACCGCTCGCGATTGCGCCACGCGCGTAGGAAGGTCTCCTGGGTGAGATCCTCGGCGTCGTGAAGCGAGCCGAGCATGCGGTAGCAGTGCACGTGGATCTCGCGACGGTGGCGCTCGAAGAGCGCGGCGAATGCGGCCTCGTCGGCGGGAAGCGTCATCGGGCCACCACGCACATGATCGGCGCCGCTTCAAGCTCGTCGATCCGCGGCTCGTCGACGGCGAAGCCGCGCTCGCTCAGCGCCGTTGCCACTTGGTCGGCCGTCGCGCGCGCATCCGCCGCGCGTCGCCAGCCGGGGGCCTGGCCGATCACGTACAGCGCGCCCGCCGGCGCAAGGTGCCGCTTCACCACCGCGACGGCCCGATCGGACTTCCACAGGCCGGCCACGTGCACGCCGAAGACCTTGTCGAAGCGCTCGTCGCCAAAGTCCGCGCGCTCCAACGCGACGGTCTCGAACACCGCCCGGCCGGCGACGACGTGCTTCTCGTTTCGTCGGGTGGCCATGTCGATCATCTTGGCCGAACGGTCGATGGCGGTCAGGCGCCCGCCATCGAGCCGCTCGCAGACCAGCGTGGCTGCCACGCCGTGCCCACAGCCGACCTCGAGCACGCGGTCGGTCGGCAACAGGTCGAGCGCGTCGACCGCCCAGGCGAGCCGCGCGGAGGCCGCGCGACTCGTCATCGGCCTCTCCGGGAGGCGAAGAAAGCGCGGAGCAGCTCGGCGCTCTCCACCGCCAGCAGCCCGCCCGCCACGTCCGGGCGGTGGTTGAGCCGCGGCTCGCCGAGCACGTCGAGCACGCTTCCCGCCGCGCCGGCCTTCGGGTCGATCGCCGCGTACACGACGCGAGGGACGCGCGCGAGCACGATCGCCCCGGCGCACATGGCGCACGGCTCGAGCGTCACGTACAGGACGGTGTCGAGGAGGCGCCAGCCCTCGACGTGTCGCGCCGCCTCCCGCAGGGCCAGGATCTCGGCGTGCGCGGTGGGATCGCCGCGCAGCTCGCGCTCGTTGCGGGCCGCGGCGATGACCTCGCCGTGCCGGGCGATCACGCACCCGATAGGCACGTCGTCGTGCTCGAGCGCCCGCTCGGCCTCGCGGAGCGCGAGCCGCATGTAGTACTCGTCGCGCGGGAAGAAGGTGCTCACGGCCGCAGCACCAGCCGCCGCCGCATGCGCCGCTCGTCGCCGCGCCCGAACTCCCTCACGGCCGCAGCACCAGCCGCCGCCCCAGGTAGCGCTCCGCCGCCTGCACCCCACCCAGCACGCCCGCGCGGCCCGCCAGGCGCACCCCCGCTGCGGCCAGCGACAGCGGTGAGGCGGGGCCGCCGCCGAGCGCGCCGCCGTCGATCAGCTCGCGGTACCAGTCGATCGTGTCCTGAAGCGTCCGGTCGAGCGGCCGCGCACGGTAATCGAGCTCGCGCCGCGCCTTGGCCGACGAGTAGCGCCAGTTCTGGGCCATCAGCACGACTCCCTCCGACAGGCCGGGCGTTGGAAGCCCCAGCGCCTTCGCCGTTCGGGCGGCCGCGCCCGCCTCCGCCGGCAGGACCACCAGCGGGTGGCGCACTCCGGAGAGCGAGGCGACCCGCTCGAGCAGGTCGACCCAGCGCACGTCGTGGCCGCCCAGCACGTAGCGCTCGCCTGGCCGGCCGCGCTCGGCGGCGCGCAGGTGCCCGCCCGCCACGTCGCGCACGTCGACCACGTTGGTCTCGCCGTCGACCACCGCGGGGAGCCGCCCGCGCAGATAGTTGCCGATCATGCGAGTGGACGTCTCGCCCGGCCGCGACCGGTCGAGCGGCGTGCCGAACACGTACGAGGGGTTCACCACCACCACCTCGACGCCGAGCCGGGCGCCCGCCGCGAGCGCCTCGGACTCGCCCTCGTGCTTGGCGTCCGGATACGTCAGTCCGAGGCCGCCGCCGCGGTACACGTCCTCCTCGGTGCCGGGGCGGTCGGCGGGCGCGGGGCCGATTCCCGCCACGCTCGACGTGACCACCACCCGCCCGACACCTTCGGCCGCCGCGGCCTCCACGGCGATCCGCGGGGCCAGCGCGTTCACCTGCCAGACGCGCTCCGGCGGGCGCGAGGCGACGCAGCCGGCGGCGTGGAAGACCAGCTCGCAGCCGCGGAAGGCTCGCCGGAGCGCCGAGCGGTCGAGCACGTCCGCCTTCACGGGCTCTGCCTCGACCAGGGAGGTCAGTCGCTCGACCCGGGTATCGTCGCGGTAGGTGACCCGCGGGGGACCGTGGGCCTCGGCCGCAAGGTTCGCGACGTGCGAGCCGATGAACCCAGTAGCGCCGGTCACGCAAACGGTCACAACTTCCCCATGGGCGCGCTGTTGATGCGTTCGTACACTCCGCCGGGCACCGTAACCAAATGCCGATACGCCCTCTCCTCCTAGCGCTCGCCGCCCTCGTGGCGCTGCTCACGCCGGCCGCCACGGCCGCGGCGGGTGAGTACGTCCCGGGCGAGGTGGTGGTGAAGTACGACGGCGGTAAGAACGCCCGCGTGCACGAGATCAGGGACGGCGACTCCGTGCCGGAGACGATCGCGGAGCTGCGCGCCAACCCGCGCGTGAAGTACGCGGTCCCGAACCACATAGCCCGCGCCTCCCAGACGTTCGTGCCGAACGACCCGGGCTTCCGGCGCCAGTGGAATCTTTCCGAGCCATGGGGCATCGGCATGCCCGAGGCCTGGTCGCTGGCGGCGGCTTCCGGCGCTCCCGCCGGCAAGGGCGTGCTGATCGCGGTGCTCGACAGCGGTGTGGCCTTCGAGCGCTACAAGCGCTACCGCCGGTCTCCGGACCTCCGCAAGAGGACGTTCGTGCGCGGCTATGACTTCATCGACCGCGACCGCCATCCGAACGACGTGTTCGGCCACGGCACCCACGTGGCCGGCACGATCGCGCAGGCCACGAACAACCGCGAGGGCGCGGCGGGCATCGCCTACGAGGCGAGGATCATGCCGCTGCGGGTGCTCGACTCGGCGGGGTCGGGCGACTCGGTGGCCATCGCCAAGGCGATCCGCTACGCGGCGCGCCGCGACGCCGACATCATCAACCTCAGCCTCGAGTTCGAGCTCGACGTGGTGCCGTCGGAGATCCCCGAGATCCTGGCGGCGATCCGCTTCGCCCACCGCCGCGGCTCGCTGATCGTGGCCGCCGCGGGGAACGGCTTCGGCCGCAAGGTGGCCTACCCCGCGCGCGCGGACCAGGTGATCGCGGTCGGCGCCACCACGCGCAGCGGCTGCCGCTCGGACTACTCGAACGGCGGGCCGGACCTCGACCTCGTCGCCCCGGGGGGCGGCGTGGACGCCGAGCCGCGGGCCTCGCAGGAACTCGACCTGTGCAACCCGAACAGCGCCAGCGACTGGATCTTCCAGGTCACCTTCCGCGGGCGCAGCGTGCAGAAGTTCGGCATGCCGCGCGGGTATGAGGGGACCTCGATGGCGGCCCCCCACGTGAGCGGGATCGCCGCTCTCGTGATCGCCAGCGGCAAGCTGGGCCCGAATCCGTCGCCGGACCTGGTTCAGAACCACATCGAGGCGACCTCGCGCGACCTCGGGAGGCCGGGCTTCGACGGGCGCTACGGGCACGGCTTGGTGGACGCGGCGCGGGCGCTGCGCTGCCCGCCGATGATGGCCTGTTGATCAGGTGGTCCGGATGATCATCACGCTGCAGGGAGCGTGATGGGAGACCTTGTTCGGCACGCTGCCGAGCAGGAAGCGCTTCGCCCCGGTCATGCCCTTGTTCCCGACCACGATCAGGTCGGCGTTCTGCTCCTCGGCCACGTCGAGGATGGCGTCGGCTGGGTCGCCCTCGCGCGCGTGTATCTGCACTTCCACGCCCGCCTCCCGGATCCCGTCGCTCGCCTCCTCCAGGGTCGACGCCACGTCCTCGCGCGGGTTGACCATCCACTGCAGGTCGTCGGGCACCTGCTGGCGCTCCTCGCGCAGACGTCCCTCGGGCACCGGCTCATACGCGCTGACGAGATGAACCGTCGCGCCGACCGCCTTGGCCAGGTCCGTCGCCTGCCTCACCGCCTCCTTGGCGGTGTCGGACCCGTCCGTGCCCACGACCATGGAGTCGAACATGCGGCGGCATCATATTGGCCACACGGCCAGACAGCGGTTAGGGTTTGGTTCGATGACCACACCAACCAAGTGCCTGACGGTCGATGACCACCCGACGGTGCGCCAGGGTCTCGGGCTGATGTTCGGAGACACGCCGGACCTGGAGCTGGTCGGTCACGTGCAGAGCGGCGAGGACGTCGTCGAGGCAGTTCGCCGCCTGCGCCCCGAGGTGGTGATCATGGACGTGCGGCTGCCGGGCATCGACGGCATCTCCGCCATCAAGCGCATCGCCGAGGCGAGCCCCGACGTCAAGACGGTCATGTTCTCCGCCTACGGCGACAAGCGGCTGCTCTCGGACGCCATCGCCGCCGGCGCGCGCGGATACGTCATGAAGGGCTCGCCGCCCGAGGACCTGCTGCGCGCCATCCGCACGGTCATGGCAGGCAAGCCGTTCGTGGACCCGTCGCTGTCGCCCGCGCTACTGATGTCGCAGGTGGGCCCGGACGCCCCGCTCTCGGAGCGCGAGCGGGAGATCCTTCAGCTGCTGGCGGAGGGCCTTCACACCGAGGAGGTGGCGCGCCGCATAGGGCTCTCCACCGAGACCGTGAAGTCGGACACCAAGCGCGCCATCCAGAAGCTCGAGGCGGACACGCGGGTGCACGCCGTGGCCATCGCGCTGCGGCAGGCGATCATCGAGTAGAGGCCGGGCGGTGGAGGTGCCCCGCTTCTGGATCGTGGTGCAGGTCCTGATCGTGATCTTCACGCTGATCGGGATGGTCATCGCCATCACCAAGCTCGCCTGACGGCAGCTCGATAGCGCCGCGTCTTCGCTCCACTTCGGCGTCCTCGATCGGCTTGATCCAGAACTCCTCCACGCCGATCAGGAGCAGCGACAGGATCGGGACGGCCACGAACAGCCCCACGAACCCGAACAGCTGGCCCACCACCACGACCCCGATCGCGATCACCGCCGGGTGCATGCGCGTGCGGTTGGCCATGATCATCGGGATCGTCACGTTGCTCTCGAGCTGCTGGACCAGGATGTAGACGAGGAGCGTGATCAGGGCCTTGCCGGGCGAGTCGGTGAGCGCGAACAGGACCGGCGGGATGGCGCCGGCGATGGCGCCGAAGTAGGGCACGACCACCAGCAGCGCCGAGAGGACGGCGAAGAAGATCGCGAAGTCGAGCCCGATGAGCGACAAGCCGGCGTAGAGGAAGACGAAGGTGACGAGCATGTCGATCGCCACGCCCTCCATCCAGCCGATCCAGGACCGTCGCAGCCGCTCCAGCACGTGCCGGATGTGCTCGCGGCGCTGCGGTGGGAACAGGCTCACGAGGCCCCCCACGAGCGGCTCCGGGCGGATCGCCATGTAGAAGGCGGTGATCAGGATCAGGACGAGCGCGGCGAGGATCCCGGCCACGTTCAGGCCGATCTCGGTGATGGGGCCGATCAGGCGCTGCGGGTTCTCCGTGTAGCGCTCCACGAACTCCTGCACGCGATCCCCGACCTCGCCCGGGTTCTCGCCGGCGATGTCCGCGTACGTCTCCTCGAGGTCCCTGACGATCCGCGGCACGTCCTCCGCGAACCGCTCGGACTGGTCCACGAACGGCGGGATCAGCAGGTAGATGACCAGCCCGAGGACGGTGATGCCGCCGAGCAGGGCGATGAGGGCGCCGAGCGCCCGCGGCATCTTGTAGCGCTCGAGCCGGTCGGCCGCCGCCGCGAGCGGGATGGCGAAGATGATCGTGATCAGGATCGCCAGCAGGAGCGTGACGAGCTGGCGGAAGAGCAGGCCGAACAGGAGCAGGCCTGCGGCGAGCAGGACCGCGCGGTACGCGACGTGGGCGCTGCGGTCGTCGGGTGCCACGGTGCCGCCTAGCCCCGAGACGACGAACGGGCGCCGCCGGGCGCCCGTTCGAGGAATGCTTGGTGTCCGGCCGTCAGGTCAGGTGCGGCGCTCGAGGTCCGCCACATCCTGGGCCTTCTCGTCGGCCCGATCCTGCGCGTCGGCGAGCTTCTCCTTCTCCTCGCCCTTGCGCTCCTCCCGACGACCCTGAGAGCGCATCGAGGGATCGCCGGTGATGTCGCCGGCGGCCTTCTTCGCTCGTCCCGTGATCTTGTCGATGATGCTCATGGGGATTTCGTACCCCGTGCCCGGGGACGAAAAACGCCTGTCCCAGCGCTTAGACCATCCGGACGCGGGGTTACGGTGGCCCGCGTGCGCCTGATCGTCGCCCGTTGCGAGGTCGTCTACACCGGCCGGCTCACCGCCGTCCTCCCGGAGGCGCTGCGGCTGCTCATGGTCAAGTCGGACGGGTCGGTGATGGTCCACGCCGACACCGGCGGCTACAAGCCGCAGAACTGGATGACCCCGCCGACCATGATCGAGGAGGAGCCGGGGCTGATGGTCGTGCGCAAGCGCGCCGGCGCCTCGGAGGATCGGCTCGAGATCCGCATCGCCGAGGTGCTTTCCGACGTCACGCACGACATGGGCGAGGCGGCCGCGCTCGAGAAGGAGGGCGTGGAGCGCGAGCTTCAGGAGCTGCTTGCTGACGCGCCGCCCGAGGGGCTCCGGCTCGTGCGGCGCGAATGGCCGACGGACATCGGCCCGGTGGACCTCATGTGCCTCGACGGCGATGACGAGTTCGTCGCGGTGGAGATCAAGCGGGTCGGCACCATCGAGGCGGTCGACCAGCTCACCCGCTACCTCGAGCGCATCTGCGAGGAGCCCGGCATGGCGCGCTGCCGCGGCGTGCTGGCCGCCGGGGTGATCAAGCCG
>DASZJZ010000288.1:0-3932 GCA_035947555.1 Thermoleophilaceae bacterium
GCCGCCGCGATCGGCGGAGTCCGCGGCAGACCGGGCATCGGCCTGTCGGTCGCGGCCACCCGCCCCACCGGGGCGACGCCCCGCTTCTCGACCCACAACCGCTTCGTCAGCCTCGCCGCCCCCGGCGCCGGCCCGTCCGGCTGCGGGGCCGGCGTGCTCTCCGCGCTCCCCGCCAACCACGCCAGCGACTGGGACGACCCGCGCTCGTGCTCGCGCCTCGTGCGCGACCCGAGCGGCGCGCGCTTCGCCTACGGCGAGGGCACCAGCTTCGCCGCCCCGATCGCGTCGGGCATCGCGGCGCTCGTGTGGCAGGTGGAGCCGCGCCTCGCGTCCGAGCAGGTGGCCGAGGTGCTGATGCGCTCGGCGCGCCAGACCCGCGGGCGCGGCTGGAACCAGTTCACCGGCAGGGGGGTGGTGGACGGCCGCGCGGGCGCGGCGCTCGCTCGCCTGTACGACGTGACCGCGCCGCGCGCGAGGGCGCGCGCCAGGCGCGTCGGCGGGCGCGTGCGCGTGCGCCTCCTCAGGGTGAGGGACCGCACCGAACGCGGCCGGGAGCTCGCCGGGCGGGTCGCGTACAGCCTGCTCGTCTCGCGCGACGGGGGCGACAACTTCCGCACGGTCGTAGAGGGCAGGCGGCGGCCCTTCGCGCGCTCCGTGGCTCTGCGGGGCCGGCGCGCGAACGTGCTTCTCGCCACGGCGTGCGACGACAACGGCAACTGCGGCATCAGACGGCTCGGGCGCTACAGGCCGTAAGCCCAGCCGTCAGTGCGCGTGGCCGTGCTCCCCGGCACCGGCCAGCCGCTCCGGGGCCTCCCGCACCGCCAGCAGCGCCGCCAGCGCCGTGGTCACGGGCACCGCGGCGATCAGGCCTATCGAGCCCACGAGCGTGGCCACCACCTCCTTGGCGACGATCTCGAGCCCGAGCGCGTCACCCAGACCGAGGTCCGCCGAGCTGAACACCAGCAGCACCGGCAGCGAAGCGCCGGCGTAGGCCAGCACCAGCGTGTTCACGGTCGCGCTCACGTGGTCGCGCCCCACCCTCATGGCGCGGCCGAACAGCCCCCGGAAGCCCAACTCGGGCGCCGCCGAGCGCAGCGCGAGGACGGTCGAGGCCTGGCTCACCGTCACGTCGTCGAGCACGCCGAGCGCGCCGATCACCATGCCGGCGAGCAGCAGCCCGTCGAGCGACAGATCGGCCCCGCTCACCTGCAGGAACGTCGCCTCCTCGCTCGAGAACCCGGTGAGGTGGGCGGCTTCGGTGAAGATCGACGCGAGCAGGGCGGTCAGCAGCAGGCTGCCCGCCGTGCCGAGCACCGCGGCCAGGCTCTTGGGGCCGCCCCCATGCGCGAGCGGGATCGTCACGAGCGCGACCGCCAGCGCCCCCACGACCGCCACCGCCAGCGGCGGCTCGCCGTCGAGGATGGCCGGCACCACGAACACGAGCACCACCGCCAGGCTCACCCCCAGCCCCAGCAGGGAGAGCGCCCCCCGCAGCCGCGCGAACAGCAGCACCGCAAGCACGAAGATCGCCGCCAGCACGAGCATGGGGGTACCGCGCTCGAAGTCGACGAGCGTGTAGCCGGTGCCCGCCACCGGCGGCGCGCCGGGAGGCGGCTCGGGCGCTTCAGTCACCTTGATCTGGTCGCCCGGGTCCACGTCCGGGTCGAGCCCGGTGGCGCCGAGCTGGAGCTGCACGCGCCGACCGGCGTCCGGGCCGCTCTGGAGCCGGGCGGTCACGTTCTGGCAGCGCTGCTGCCCGAAGCCCGGGCAGATCGTCTCCTCGACCTCGGTCACCTCGGCCCGCTCGGTATCGACCGCGATGCCGCCGATCCGGGCCTCGGTATCGCCCGGCCACAGGATCGCCAGGCCGGCCGCGGTGGCGAGGGCCAGCAGCGCGGCGATCCCGGTGAGGAGGCGGCTCACCCCGCTAGAGGTAGCCCATCGGGTCCACCGGCGACCCGCCCACGCGCGTCTCGAAGTGCAGGTGGTCGCCGAAGCAGTGACCGGTGCAGCCCACGTAGCCGATCACCTGGCCCTGCCCCACCGAGGCGCCGTTCGAGGTGGCGAAGCTCGACTGGTGCGCGTAGCAGGTGGACAGGCTGCCGGTGTGCTGGATGCACGTGTAGTTGCCGTACCCGCCGACCCAGCCCATCAGCGCCACCCGGCCCGAGTCGGCGGCGCGGATCGGCGTGCCGCTGCCCGCCGCGATGTCCACGCCGGCGTGCAGGCGGCCCCAGCGCATCCCGAAGGGCGACACGACCGCGCCGTTCACCGGCCACACGAGCTGGCCCGAGCCCTGCCGGATCGGGCCTGCCGCCTGGCTCGCCAGCGCGGCCTGCACCCGCGCCTGCTCGGCCTCGAGCGCGCGCAGGTCGCCCTCGAGCGCCACGCGGCTGTCGCGCACCGTCGCCAGGGCGTCGCGCTTGTCGGCCCGTGCGGCGGCGAGCTGGTCGCGCGACGCCACGAGCTGGCTCTGGGCCGCGGCGATCTGGTCACGCTCGGCCATGATCTGCTCGGCCACGGCCTGCTCCTGCTCCTCGAGCTCGGCGAGCTCGATCGCCTGCTCGCGCGCCTCGTCGCGCAGGTCGCGCACGCGATGGGTGATGGTCCGGTCCTGCTCGGAGATGCGCTCGAGGAACTCGGCCCGCTCGAGCAGGTCCTCGAAGCCGTCCGCCTCGAGCACCACGGTGAGCGCGTCCGGGCTGTCCGACTTGTAGATCTCGACGAGCCGCTCGGCCAGTACGCGGCGGGCGGTCTCGAGCTGGCTGCGGAGGCGCTCGAGCCGGTCGCGCGCCTGCTCGAGCTGGTCTCGCACCTCGAGCAGCCGCGCCTGCTGGCGCTCGAGGGCGACCTGCGCGCGCTCGAGCCGGCGCTCGGTCGCGGCGATCTCGCCCTGGAGCACCTCGATGCGGTTGCTGAACTGCTGGATCGTGCTCGAGAGGACGCCTTCCTTGTGGCGGGCCTCCGCGATCTGCTCGCGCTTCTTGTCGATGCGCTGCGGCAGCGGCGCGGACAGACCGGGCAGCGGCAGGACGAGGTAGGCCGCGAGGGCCAGCGATATGGGCAACCAGAAGGTCTTGCTCATGTTCTCGGCGCCGTGCCGTTCCCCCGGTTTCCTTGCGTTATGCAGGGAAATTCAGCGCACGAAGGCCGGGACTCTACCAGGGGCCGTCGCGGCGAAGACCCGATCTCCGCCCTCTGCAAAAACCTGTGCACCACCTCACTAGAATCTGGAGCATGGCCACAGGGCAGAGAGCGATATTCCCGCGCGACACCGGTCTTCAGATCCGGATGCTGATCACGTTGTTCCTTCTGGGGCTGCTGTACGTGGCCCTTGTCGGCGCCCTGCTGGCGGCGGGCACAGGCATCGTCCTGATGGTGATCATCATCGGCGCGCTCAGCTTCGCGCAGCTGTTCTTCTCGGACAAGCTGGCGCTGGCGGCGATGGGAGCGCGGGAGGTGTCGCCCGAGGAGGCCCCCGGGTTGCACGGGATGATCGAGCGGCTCTGCATCCAGGCCGACATCCCCAAGCCGCGGGTCGCCGTCGCCGACACCCACATGCCGAACGCCTTCGCGCTCGGGCGCTCCCAGAAGAGCGCGACCGTGTGCTGCACCACCGGCATCATGAACGTCCTCTCGCCGAGTGAGCTCGAGGGCGTGATGGCGCACGAGCTGGCGCACGTGAAGCACCGCGACGTGCTGATCATGACGATCGCCAGCTTCTTCGCCTCGATCGCCGCTCTGATCCTGCAGTTCGGTTTCTTCTTCGGCGGCGGCGACGACGAGAACCCGAGCATCCTGGTGGTGCTGCTCGTCGCGTTCGTCGTTTACATCGTGTCGTTCTTCCTCATGCTCGCGCTGTCGCGCTACCGCGAGTTCGCGGCCGACCGCGGGGCGGCGATCATCACCGGCCGGCCGAGCGCGCTCTCGTC
>DASZJZ010000289.1:0-15339 GCA_035947555.1 Thermoleophilaceae bacterium
GATCGCGTAGGGGGGCGCCCGGCCCCTGCGCGGCGCCCGGCGCCCCCCTACGCGATCCGGCGCAGACGCACATGCGCGTGGTACTCGAGCGTCTCGGCGATCGCCCGGTCGGCCTGCGACAGGGCCGGCTCGGGCGCCCGCGGGGCCTCCGCCAGGGGCCGCGCCAGCGCGCCGACCAGGAAGCGGTGCGCCTCCTCGCCGAGCGGGAACGAGCCCGCCTCGCAGCCGGCGCAGACCACGCCGCCCGCGCTCGGCGAGTACGCGCCGAGGTGCTCGGCCTCCCCGCAGGCGGCGCAGGAGGCGAGCTCCGGGGCGAAGCCGGCCGCCAGGAGCAGCTTCAGGCGGAAGGCGAGCGCCTGGGCGCGGCTCGCGGCATCCGCGCTCAAGTCGAGCAGCGCCAGCTCGTGGCAGAGCAGGTTGTAGGCGGGCCGGTTGGGCTCGGTTGAGTCGAGCAGCCGCAGGACCGCCTCGCAGGCCTGCGTGGCGCGCTCGAGCGAGGCGCGCCTCTCTCGCAGCGCCGCGTGCGAGTGCACGCTGTCGGCCTGGCTGATCGTGGACAGCTCGCCACGGCCCTCGTGCATCACGAGCCGGACCCGGCTGAGCGGCTCGAGGCGCCCGCCCAGCCGCGACTTCACCCGCCGCACGCCCTTGGCCACCGCGCCCACGCGGCCGCGGTCGGGCGTATAGAGGTGGAGGACGCGATCGGCCTCGCCGTACCTGATCGAGCGCAGCACGATCGCCTCCGTCTTGTAGGTCCCGCCCACCCCCATACACTTTGAATGGGATGGCGGACGAGAACGGCCGGGTCAAGCTGTATACGACCGAGCCTTGCGGCTTCTGCCGGCAGGCGAAGGCGCTGCTCACCGCGCGCGGCTTCGATTTCGTGGAGGTCAATCTCACCAAGGACCCGGGCGGCCGGGCCGACCTGGTCGCCCTCACCGGCCAGATGACCTTCCCTCAGATCGTGGTGGGCGCGCGATCGATCGGGGGCTTCCGGGAACTGGTCGAGGCCGACCGGGCGGGCATGCTCGAGGACCTGCTGGCGGCCTGAGGATCAGCCGACCGGCGCGCGCTCGTGCGCTGCCGCCCAGTCGAGGATCGTGCGAGAGACGAGCTCGGGGTCGTCGGCCATCGGCACGTGGCCCACGCCGGGCAGCACGCGCCATTCGGCGCCGCGCACCAGCTGCCGAAAGGGCTCCGAGTGGCCCTTCACCGGCAGGACCTTGTCGTACTCGGGCCAGGCGACCAGCGTGGGCACGTTCACCTCGCCGAGCCAGTCCGGTGGCCCGTCGCGCATGATCGCGTCCATCAGCTCCCAGTAGACGTCGCAGCCGCTCATTGCGCGTATCCGCGTGGCCGCCTGCGCCGGGCTCAGGCGCTCCGGGTGGCGCATGGCCTGTCCGAAGATCAGCTTGCGCAAGCGGGGGCGCCTGACCAGCCGCTCGGCGTGCGGCACCAGGCGGTCGTTCAGCTTGCGGCCGATCGTGAAGGCCCGCCTGAGGCGGCGCTCGGCCCGCGAGCCGTGCGCCCAGCCGCCGGCCGGGGCGAGGCAGGTGACCGAGCGGGCGCGGCCACGGCGGGCCAGGTCGAGGGCCACCCAGCCGCCGAGCGAGTTGCCGCAGAGGTGGGCGGTGTCGAACCCCGCGGCGTCCATGGCCCGCTCGACCCCGTCGGTGAGCGCCGGCATCGTCGCCTCCACGCCCTGCCCGAGCGGCTCGCCCTCGAAATGACCGCAGAGCGTCGGGGCCAGGACGTCGTGACGCCCGGTGAGCGCCGGCAGGACCGGCTCCCACACTCGCCAGGTGTTGGCGTAGCCGTGGATCAGGACGAGCGGCTCGCCCCGACCCCCGCGGAAGCTCGCAGTCATTGCGCCACCCTACGACGGCGCGGCCTGGCCTGGCAACGCGGGCAGACGTACGTGCCGCGCCCGGCGGCGCGCAGCTTCTGGATCGTCGTACCGCAGCGCGGGCACGGCTCGCCCTCGCGGGTGTGCACGAGGAAGCGGTCCTGGAAGCTGCCCTGCGCGCCGTCCACCTGGCGGTAGTCGTCGATCGAGGCGCCCTTGGCGTCGATCCCCGCCTCGAGCGTCTCCACCACCGCGTCGCGGAGCGCCTCCACCTGCGGGCGCTTGAGCGTGCCGACCGGCCGCTGCGGATGGATCCGAGCCCGGAACAGCGCCTCGTCGGCGTAGATGTTGCCCACACCGGCCACGCGCTCCTGCGTGAGGAGGAAGGCCTTCACCGGCTGCTTTCGCCCGCGCGCCAGCGCCCGCAGGGCCTCGGCGGTGAAGTCCGGGCTGAGCGGCTCCACGCCGAGCCTCGAGGCGAAGTACTCCGCCAGGGCGTCGCTGCCGAGCAGGACGTCGCCGGTTCCGAAGCGGCGGACGTCTACGAAGAGGATGCGCTTGCCGCCGTCCAGGTCCATCACGACCCTCAGATGATCCGGCTCCTCGGCGCCGACCGGCACGAGCAGCAGATTCCCCGTCATGCGGAGGTGCATCACGAGATGCACGTCGTCTTCGAATGACACGACGAGGTACTTCCCCCGCCTCCCGAGCCGCTCGACGAGCCGCCCGTTCAGCGCATCGGCAACCGCCTCCGGAGGCGCCGGATCGCACCAGCGAGGGTCGCGTACGTCGATTCTCACCAGCCGGCGGCCCTCCAGGGCGGGGGCCAGCTGGCGGCGGATCGTCTCTACCTCCGGAAGCTCGGGCACCTACACCCGAGACTATTCACCCCGCCGTCGCCCGGGGGTGCGCCCTGAAGTACACCTCCTTCAGCCGCTCGCTCGACAGGTGCGTGTACAGCTGCGTGGTCGAGACGTCCGCATGGCCCAGCATCTCCTGCACCGAGCGCAGGTCGCAGCCGCCCGCCAGCAGGTGTGTGGCGAAGGTGTGGCGCAGGGTGTGAGGGCTCATGCGGTCCGCCAGCCCGGCGGTGGTGGCGTGGCGGCGCACGATCTTGTAGAGCCCCTGGCGGGTGAGCGGCCCGCCGCGGAAGTTCACGAACAGGTGCGTCTCCGCGCCGTGCTTCACGAGTCCCGGCCGCCCTCGCTCGACGTAGGCGCGCAGCGCCCGCAACGCCGCCTGCCCGATCGGCACGATCCGCTCCTTCGAGCCCTTCCCACGGGCGCGCAGCACTCGCTCCTCGAAGTCCACGTCGCCGAGCTCGAGGCCGATCGCCTCCGAGGCGCGCAGGCCGCACGCGTACATCAGCTCGAGTAGGGCGCGGTCGCGCAGGGCATGGGGGTCGGTCCCGCGGGGCTGCGACAAGAGTCGGTCGATCTCGCCGCGCGTGAGCACGTGGGGCAGCTTGCGGTTGCGCCGGGGGGCGCTGAGCCCGGCCGTGGGGTCGGAGTCGCGCAGACCCTCGCGCCGGAGGTGGCGGTAGAACGAGCGCAGGCAGGCCGACTTGCGATGGATCGTGGCCGGCGAGGCCGGCCGGTGCGCCGCGTCGCCAGTCGCGAGGCGTGTGAGGAAGTCCCCGACGTCGGCCGTGTCGGCATCCACAGCGTTGCGGCCGCGCTCCTCGAGGAAGCGGCCGAACTGCAGCAGGTCGCCGCGGTAGGCCTCGAGCGTGTTCCGCGAGAGGCCGCGCTCGAACTCGAGGTAGGCGAGGAAGTCGAGCATCAGGTGCTCGTGCCGGCGTTCGGCGGCGGGTTTCTCGATGGTTGCCATCCACCACTCGGTTCGTCCGAGCGGCCCGCATCCCTTGGCGCTGCAAGATGTGGGTCAGGCTCATCCGAGCGTCCCTCCCCCGGGGCGGCACGTCGCGGGTCAGGCCAGGTGCGACTTGAGCCAGAGGAGGCCCACCAGCGATTTCGCGTCGCGGCACTCCTGGATCACCTGGTCGAGGTCTGCGATCGGGACCTCCACGACCTCGATCCGCTCGTGGTCCGCCGCCTCGGCCGGCTCGTCGTGGAGGTCGGTGGCGAGGAAGAGGTGGCACTCCTCGTCGGTGAACCCGGGTGAGGTGTAGAAGCTCGTCAGGTGCCGCCACGTGCGTGCCCCCTTGCCGATCTCCTCGGCGAGCTCGCGCTTGGCCGTGTCGAGCGGCTCCTCCCCCTCCTCGTCGAGCTTGCCGGCGGGCAGCTCGAGAAGCGCGGGGTCGTTCACCGGCTCGCGCGGCTGCCGGACGACGAAGACGCGTTCCCCGTCGAAGGCCACGACGGCCACCGAGCCGGGGTGGGCCACGATCTCACGCTCGGCCTCCTCGCCGTCGTCGTAGCGGAAGCGCTCGACGCGCACGCTCGCGATGCGGCCCTCCCAGACGGTCTTGCCGCCGATGCGCTCGAAGCTCATCGCGCCGCCTCCCCGGCGATCCTTCTCCAAATCCGCTCGACGCTCACCGCGCCGCCACCTCCGCGATCGAGAGCGTCACGTCCAGCATCCGCTCGAGGGCGTGCACGGTCACCGACTCGGTCGGCTCGTGGTTGCGCTCCGTGCCGTTGGCGATGTTCAGCACGGGCAGGCCGGCGGCCACGAGGGCGTTGGCGTCGCTGCCGCCGCCGGTGTTGATGTAGACCGGCTCGATTCCCTGCTGTCGCAGCGCCTCGGCGGCCACCTCCACCACCGGCGCGGTGCGGGCGAAGCGGTAGCCCTGGAACTGGCGCTCGACGGCGGTCTGCACGTCGCAGTCGGCCTCGCTCGCCGCCTCGGTCACGGCGTCGACCATCGAGCTGACCACCTCGCCGGCGCGGGTGTCGTCGAGGCTGCGGGCCTCCAGCACGACCCGGCAGCGTTCGGCCACCACGTTGGCGGCGGTGCCGCCCTCGATCTGGCCGACGTTGGCGGTGGTGGCGGCATCGAGGCGGCCGATCCGCATGGCCGCCACCGCGTTGGCGGCGGCGGCGATGGCGTTGCGGCCGTTCTCGGGGCGGATGCCGGCGTGGGCGGCCTGGCCCTTGAAGTCCGCGTCGAGGCGGTAGTAGGTGGGCGACGCCGTGACGAGCTCGCCGACGGGCGAGGCGTGGTCGAAGACATAACCGAAGTCGGCGCGCAGGCGGCTCCGGTCGAACGCCTTGGCGCCGGCCAGGGCGAGCTCCTCGCAGGTGGTGAAGAGGAGCTCGACGTTGACGGGGGAGCCCTCCTGTGCCAGGCGCCGGGTGGTGGCGAGGATCGTGGCAACCGCGGCCTTGTTGTCGGCGCCGAGGATGGCCTCGTGGCGGTTGGTGAGCACCCCGTTGGAGCTGGTCACCTCGATCGGGCCGCTGAGCGGGACGGTGTCGAGGTGGGCGCAGAGGAGGACCGTGCGGGCGCCCTCGCGGCCAGGCAGGCGGGCGAGGAGGTTGCCGGCTTGGGAGCCGGTGTCGCGGGCGGTGTCGTCCTCCTCGACCTGCAGGCCGAGCCCCTCGAGCTCGGCACGCACGGCCTGGGCGACCGCGCCCTCACGCCGCGACGGGCTCTCGATCTCACAGAGGCGGACGAAGTCGTCCAGCAGGCGCTCGCGCTCCTGCGCGGAGGCGGGTCTCACGCGGCGAAAGCTATCGCTCCACCGGCCCTGCCCTCACTAGCTTCTGTTCAATGCCGATCGAGCTGACATGGCGGCAGCTGCTTGCCTGGCGCATGCGCCGCCATCAGCTCATCGAGCGGGCGGCGCCCGGCGAGATGCTCGACGTCGTGGGACGCATCGGCGGCCTCCACGCCCAGGTGATGTCGTCCGCCGAGCTGACCCTCCACGCCCGCGTGGACGGCCTCGAGCGCGAGGCGGTCGCGAAGGCCCTCTGGGAAGAGCGGTCGCTCGTGAAGCTCTGGGCCATGCGCGGCACGCTCCACCTCCTCCCCGCCGCCGAGCTTCCCACCTGGCTGGGCGCGCTCGGCACGTACGACCACTACTTGAAGCCCGTGTGGCTCCGGAACTTCGAGATCTCGCGGGAAGAGCTGGAGGCGCTGATCGACGCCATCGGCGTGGCACTCGACGGCGAGGTGCTCACGCGCGAGGAGCTGGGCTCCGCGGTGGCACGCGTGGCGGGATCGCCCGAGCTTGCGGACAAGGTCCAGGGCAGCTGGGGTGTCTACCTCAAGCCGGCCTCATTCCGTGGCCGCCTCTGCTTCGGCCCGAGCGACGGCCAGAAGGTGAGGTTCACACGGCCCGACCGCTGGCTGGGGCGGTCGATCGAGACGGGCGATCCCGAGGACGCGCGGCGGGAGGTGACGCGCCGCTACCTCGGCGCCTTCGGCCCGGCCGCGCGCGAAGACCTGGCGCGCTGGTGGGGCGTGCCGCCGGCGCAGGGCGGGCGCATGCTGAAGGCGCTTGGAGACGAGGTCGTGGAGGTGGACGTGGACGGCACCGCGGGGTGGATGCTCCGGACGCACGCGGAGGAGGTTCCGTCGGAGGAGCCGGTCAAGAGGCTGGTGCGGCTGCTGCCGGGCTTCGACATGTGGGCCATAGGCGCGGCCAGAGACGTCGCGGCGCTGCTCGACCCGGCCGAGAAGAAGCGCGTCTACCGCAACCAGGGCTGGATCTCGCCGGTTCTGCTGCTGAACGGCCGTATGGAGGGTGTCTGGAAGCACGAGCGGAAGGGAAAGCGGCTGCTCGTGACGATCGGGCCGTTCGGGAAGCTGCCGAAGTGGGCCCGCGAGGAGGTCGAAGCGGAGGCGGACCGGCTGGCCGGGTTCCTTGGCGGGGAGCTGCAGCTCAGCTGGAAGAGATAGAGACCTGCGGCTCCACCTCGGGCGCCCGCTTCCCGGCCCGCTCCAGCGCCGCTCCCACGAACTCCCTGAACAGCGGCTGCGGGCGCAGGGGCCGTGACTTGAACTCCGGGTGGTACTGCGACGCCACGAAGAACGGGTGGTCGGGCAGCTCGATCACCTCGACCAGCCGGTCGTCCGGCGAGGTCCCCGAGAACACCAGCCCGGCGTGTTCCAGCCGCCTGCGCAGGAAGTTGTTCACCTCGTAGCGGTGCCGGTGGCGCTCGTAGATGACCGCCTCGCCGTAGGTCTCGCGCGCCCGGGTGCCCTCGTGAAGCTTCACCGGGTCTGCCCCCAGGCGCATCGTGCCTCCCATGTCCTGGACCTCTTTCTGCTCCGGCAGGAGGTCGATCACGGGATACGGGGTCTCGGGGTCGAACTCGGTCGAGTTGGCACCCTCCATCCCGGCCACGTGGCGGGCGAACTCGGAGACCGCTATCTGCATGCCGAGACAGATCCCGAGGTAGGGCACGCCGTACTCGCGGGCAAAGCGGGCGGCCTTGATCTTCCCCTCGATGCCGCGCACCCCGAAGCCGCCGGGCACGAGGATGCCGTGACAGGTGGCCAGCTCCGCCTCGACCTCGCCGTCTGTGAGGCGCTCGGAGTCGACCCAGTGCACCTCCACCCGGCCCCCGTGGTGCGTACCGGCGTGGTTGAGCGCCTCGATCACCGACAGGTAGGCGTCGGCGAGCTGGTTGTACTTACCGACCAGCGCAATACGCACCGGCGCGGTGGCGGAGTCGATCCGATCCACGAGCCCCTGCCAGGCGGACAGGTCGGGCGGCGAGGTGCCCATGCGGAAGTGGTCGAGCACTCGGTCTGCCACGCCCTCCTGCTCGAACTCGAGCGGGACCTTGTAGATCGAGTCGACGTCACGGGCCGACACGACGGACTGGACCGGCAGGTTCGCAAACAGGGCGATCTTCTCGCGGATGTCCTTCCCCAGCGGCTCCTCGGAGCGGCACATGACCATGTCCGGCTGGATGCCGATGCGGCGCAGCTCCTGCACCGAGTGCTGGGTCGGTTTCGTCTTCAGCTCCCCGGCGTGGCCGAGGAACGGGACGAGCGTGAGGTGGACGAACATGCAGCGGTCGCGGCCGAGGTCCGAGTGGAACTGGCGCAGCGCCTCGAGGAACGGCAGCGACTCGATGTCACCCACCGTGCCGCCGATCTCGGTGATGACCATGTCCACGTCGGCCGATTCGGCCACGAGGCGGATGCGGTTCTTGATCTCGTCGGTGATGTGGGGAATGACCTGCACGGTGCCGCCCAGGTAGTCGCCGCGGCGCTCGCGGCGGATCACCGAGTGGTAGATGGCGCCGGCGGTGGCGTTGGAGGCGCGCGTCGTGTTGACGTCGGTGAACCGCTCGTAGTGGCCGAGGTCGAGATCGGTCTCGGCGCCGTCCTCGGTCACGAACACCTCGCCGTGCTGGAACGGGCTCATCGTGCCCGGGTCGACGTTGATGTACGGGTCGAACTTCTGGATCGTCACGGACAGGCCGCGAGCGACCAGGAGCTGGCCAAGTGAGGCGGCCGCGATGCCCTTCCCGAGTGCGGAGACGACGCCGCCGGTGACGAATACGAAACGGGTTTCCGGGCGGCTCTGAGGCACAGGCGGTTCTGGGATACCCAGTCTAGTCATCGCCCGGGCGGAAGGCTCACGCCAGCAGCTCCTCGGCGTGCTTCCAAGCGGACTTGTCGGAGCTCTCGGCGCCCAGCATCCGCACCAGCTCCTCGACGACGCCCTCGCCCGCGATCTCCTCCACACTGGTGAGGGTGGCGTCGCCTGCGGTCGACTTCTCGATCCGGAAGTGGCTGGCCGCGAGCGCGGCGATCTGAGGCAGGTGGGTGATGCAGAGCACCTGGCGGGTCTCGGCGAGCCCTCTGAGCCGCTCGCCAACCGCCCGGGCGGTCTGGCCGCCGATGCCGGCGTCGACCTCGTCGAAGACGAGCGTGCGCGACTCCCCGGCCCCGGCCACCGTCATCAGGGCGAGCATGACCCGCGACAGCTCGCCGCCCGAGGCGGTCTCGCGGATCGGCGCGGCGGGCACGCCGGGGTTCGGGGCGAGCAGGAGCTCCACCCGCTCGGCGCCGACGGCGCCGATCTCCTCGCGCGGGTCGAGGCGCACCTCGAAGGTGGCGCCCTCCATGGCGAGGACCGTGAGCTCCTCGCGGACCCGCTCGGCGAGGCTGGGAGCCGCGGCGGCGCGGCCTTCGCTCAGGCGGCGGGCGAGGTCGTCGCGGCGGGCGAGCGCCGCCGCTAGCTCCCGCTCGAGGCGCTCGGTGGCGACCTCCGCCTGCTCGAGCTCGTCGCGCCGGGCCCGGCAGCGCTCCGAGTGGGCGAGAACGGCGGCGACGCTGCCGCCGTGCTTGCGCTCGAGCCGCTCGTAGGCGTCGAGCCGCTCCTCGACCTGCTGAAGCCGGCCCGGCTCGGGCTCGAGCGACTCGGCGTAGCGACGCAGCTCGCCGCCGAGGTCCTCGGCCTCGATGCGGAGGGCCGCGAGCCGGCCGGCGAGCTCGTCGAGCGCCGGATCGACGCCCTGGACGGCGCCGGCGAGGTGCTCGGCCTCCGCCAGGAGCGCGGCGACGCCAGGTCCGACACCGAAGCCGGCGTCGGAGCCGCCGGGACGGTAGCCGCCGGCCGCACCGGCGAGGCGGCCGCCGGCCGCGAAGCTCGCCGCGCCACTGTCACCCTCCGGGGCGATCGCCTCGGCTCCGCCTCCAGCCGCCGCCAGCAACCCGTCCATCCGGCGCAGCCGCTCGCGCTCGGCGAGCAGCGACTCCTTCTCCGCCTCGGTCGGCGCGAGAGCGTCGATCTCCTCGATCTCGAAGGCGAGCAGGTCCAGGTCGCGGTCCCGTGTGCCGGCGCGCTCACGCAGCTCGGCGAGCCGGCGCTCCAGCTCGCGCACCTCCGCGTGGGCGCGGCCGAGCTCGTCGCGAAGGCCGAGGTGGTCGCGGCCGCAGAAGCCGTCGAGGAGCTCGAGCTGGGCGGACGCCAGCGTGAGCCGGCGATGCTCGTGCTGCCCGAAGAACGCGAGGAGCCGGCCGCCGAGCACCTGAAGGTCCGCCGCGGTGGCGGAACGGCCCTGGACGAAGGCCCGCGTGCGCCCGCCGGCGCCGACGCGCCTCGCGAGGACGATCTCGGTGGGTCGCGAAGGTGCCACGTGCGAGCCGTCCGCCGCCGAGCCGGTCGCCGCGGCCGCCTCGTCTTCGCCGTCGTCGTCTTCGATCCCGATCCGCTCGCGCAAATCGGCCAGCTCGGGCTCCTCCAGCAGCCCGGGCGGGAGCTCGAAAACTCCTTCGACGTACGCCTCACGGGCGCCCGGGCGTACGATTCCCGGGCGGGGCTTTCCGCCCATCAGCAGGTCCAGGGCGTGCGCCAGCACCGTCTTGCCGGCCCCGGTCTCGCCGGTGATCGCCGTCAGGCCGGGCCCGGGCCGCAGCTCGGCACGCTCGATCAGCAGCAGGTTCTCGATGCGGAGCTCGGAGACCACCGAGGCAGGTGTACCAGCGGCGCCCGACGGAGCGGCGCCGGCTGTAACGCTCTAGTAGGAGAGGCGCCCGAACTTGTCCCGGAGGCGGTGGTAGAAGCTCGCGCCCGGGGACTGCGCTAGCAGGGCCTGGCGATGTGCGAACCGGATCGGCATCGAGCCCTCGGGGGCGAGCGATCCGACGTAGCGGCCGTCGCCGATCACGTCGACCTCCTCCGACCTCGAGCGGTTCGTCACCTCCAGCCGGTCCCCCGGCGCCACGACCAGGGAGCGCGCGGTGAGCGTGTGCGGAGCGATGAAGGAAACGATGTAGCCCTCCACCCCCCAGGCCAGCACCGGACCGCCGTTGGCGAGGTTGTAGCCGGTCGACCCCGCCGGAGTGGAGACCACGAGACCGTCGCAGCGCACCTCGCCCAGCTCCTCGCCTTCCACCTTGTACGCCAGCTCCGCCACGCGGCCGTTCTGACGCCGGTGGATCGAGACGTCGTTCACCGCGAGCTGCTCGCCGCCGTCGATCTCCGCCACCAGCCCGGGCAGCGCCATCACGTCGATCTCGCCGTCCAGCGCGCGCCGGACGCCCTCGTCGAGCTCCCACGGTTCGACGGTGGCGAGGAAGCCGATCGCGCCGTAGTTGATCGCGAAGACGGGCACTCCGGTGCCGGCAAACTTGCGCAGGTGGGTGAGGATCGTGCCGTCGCCGCCGAGCACGACGGCGAGGCCGGTGTCGAGGAGGGCGCCATCGGTGGGCGCCTCCACCGCCCCCGGCACGAGCCCGTGCTTCTCGATCTCGCCGGCCGGCAGGCGCACCTCCACGCCCGCCTCCTGGGCGAGCTCGACGATCCGCCGCAGCGCCGGCCCGGTGTCGCCCGGCCGGGTGTGGCTGAAGGCGGTGATGGAGGCGGGCTGGGCCCTGCCGCCCTCCGGCGTCTGGCGGCGCTCCGCCGTGGGTTCGGTCAGGGCTCCGCCCTCCGCGCCGCCTCCTCCAGATCGTCTACCTCGCCGGGACGGCCCGCCTCCGCCAGCCAGGCGAAGCTCTCGCGGTTCCCCGCGGGGCCGGGCAGCCCGGAAGGAGCGAAGCCCATCACCGCCGCCCCCATCTCCGACCGCGCCGCCGCCGCCACGGCCACCAGCGCCGCCCGGCGGTCCTCCCCCGAGCGGACCACTCCGCCTCTCCCCAGCCGCTCGCGACCCACCTCGAACTGCGGCTTCACGAGCGCGAGGCAATCGAACCGCTCCGCCGCGCAGCGCAGTACGGCCGGCAGCACCTTCGTCAGCGAGATGAAGGACACGTCGGCCACCACCAGATCCGGCCGGCACGGCAGCTCGTCCGGCGCCAGCGACCGGGCGTTGCGGCGTTCGATCACGACCACGCGCGGGTCCTGCCGCAGCGACCAGTGGAACTCCCCGTAGGCCACGTCGAGCGCGATCACCGAAGCGGCGCCCCGCTGCAGCAGGCAGTCCGTGAATCCGCCCGTGGAGGCGCCCACGTCGAGCGCCTTGCGCCCGCTCACGTCGAGGCCGAGCTCGTCCAGGGCGTTGGCGAGCTTGACGCCCCCGCGCGAGACGAACGGCTGCCGTGCGGCCACCTGGACGGGGGCGTCGTCGGGCACCATCTCGCCCGGCTTTCGCGCCGGCCGATCGCCCACGCGCACGTCTCCCGCCATCACAGCCGCCGCGGCTCGAGAGCGGGTCTCGTAGAGTCCCCGCTCGGTCAGCAGGGTGTCGAGCCGCCGCTTCAAGGTGTGCGGGAGAGTACCCACGGCCGCTGTGTGATCCACATCACACACCGGCGGGGGTTGCCGCGTAGCCTCGAATGCGTGATGACGCTCGTCAGGCTCATCCCGCTGGCTCTGCGATCCGGCCTGCTGATGACGGCCGGTGCGGGGCTGATCGCCGCGCCGTTCGTGCTCGGCCTGAGTGCCGCTGCGATGGTGACCGCCGTCGCTATCGGCTGGCTCCTGGTCGCACTCGGGCTGGCGGGCACCGACTCGAGCGGACGGGGCACGCTGCCCGTGTCCGCGCAGGCGGTGTACGACCGCGGAATCGCCCTGGGCCTCCTGCTCACGGCGATCGTCTTCGCGGCCGCGAGCGAGACCGAGGCGGCGCTCGTCTTCGGGATCGCCGGCGCGGCGGCGCTGATCGTGACCACGATCACCCGCTACAGCGCGCGGCCTGTGTAACCAGAACTTCCTCTCACACAACCAAATACGCATCACTCCTCCCTCAGAAACGGCCCCCAGCGATGGGGGTCGTTTCCGTTTGCGACACTGGCCGCCACCCGTGTCCACCCACCGCTACGAGACCCGCCTTCGCTGGACCGGCTCCACCGGGCTCGGCTGGGACCACTACGACCGGGGTCATTCGGTCATCGCTCCGCCCGCCGAGCAGGAGGTAGGGCTCACCACCGGCGAGTCAAAGGGCGACCCTTCCGTTCTCAACCCGGAGCAGCTCGTGGTGATGGCGGCCTCCTCGTGCCAGATGCTCATGTTCCTCCACCTGGCCGCCAAGGCCCGCATCGACGTGGTCGAGTACGAGGATGACGCCACCGCCCTCATGCCGCAGGACCGCGAGCCGATCCAGATCACCGACATCACCCTGCACCCCCGCATCGTGATCGCCGGCGAGGCAAGCGAGGAGCGGATCCGCAAGCTCATCCACACCGCCCACGAGCACTGCTTCATCGCCAACACGCTGAAGAGCGAGATCGCGATCGAGCCGACCGTGGAGATGCGCCCGAGATGACCGTTCCCGCATTGCTGGGCGACCTCGTCACGGCCGCCGGCGGCCCCGGCCACGAGGCCGCCCCCGCGCGCGTGTGGCGCGAGGCCGCCGAGGCGTTCGGCGCCGAGGTCACCGTGGACGTGATGGGCACGTCCGTGGCACGCGTCAGCGGGCGCGCCGAGCGTCCGCTCCTCGCGGTGGTGGGGCACGTGGACGAGATCGCCCTGCTGGTGAGCCATGTAAGCGACAAGGGCTTCCTGCACCTGGTGCCGTCCGGCGGCTGGGATCCTCAGGTGCTCGTGGGTCAGCGCGTGCAGGTGCTGACCCGGGACGGGCCGGTGCCGGGCGTGGTGGGGCGCAAGCCGATCCATCTCCTCGACGGCGACGAGCGCAAGAAGGCCATGGAGCTGAAGCAGCTGCACGTGGACATCGGCGCCCGCGACGGGGACGACGCGCGTGGTCGCGTCCGTGAGGGCGACCAGATCGTGATCGCCGCCGAGCCGGTCGAGCTTCCGAACGGCCGAATGGCCTCGCGTTCGCTCGACAACCGGCTAGGCGTGTACGTGGCGCTCGAGGTGGCCCGCCGGGTCCACGAGGCGGGCGGCGCGGCGGGGCCGGTCGCTGGGGTCGCGGCCGTCCAGGAGGAGATCGGCCTGCACGGGGCGCGGGCGATGGCGTATGGCCTGCGACCCGACATGGCCGTGGTCGTGGACGTGACGCACGCCACCGACGCCCCGGGCGTCGATCCGGGCGAGCTCGGCAAGCACGGCCTCGGCGACGGGCCGGTGATCACCCGCGGCGCGATCGTCAACCGGCCGCTCAACGACCTGCTGGACGCCGCGGCCGAGGACGAGGGCATCGGGTGCACGACCGAGGTGGCCGGCTACGGCACCCGCACGGACGCGGACGCGATCCACATGAGCCGCAGCGGCATCCCGACCGCGGTGGTCTCGATCCCGCTCCGCTACATGCACTCCCCGGTCGAGCTGGTGGAGCTCTCCGACGTCGAGGAC
This sequence comes from Thermoleophilaceae bacterium, assembly GCA_035947555.1. Classification (GTDB taxonomy): domain Bacteria; phylum Actinomycetota; class Thermoleophilia; order Solirubrobacterales; family Thermoleophilaceae; genus JACVRW01. Next base: position 13,914 of record DASZJZ010000289.1, read on the forward strand.
GTGATCCGGCTGATCACGGCGATGGCGCTGCGCCTGGAGGAGGACCAGACGCTGACGCGCTGGTAGCCAGCGTCTACGCGAAGGCGCCGCTCGGCTCGAGAACCGCCTGCGCCACGCGGTCGGCCACCGCCTCCGGCGTAAGCCCGACCTCCTCGCGGAGCAGCGCCGGCTTCCCGTGGGTCACGTAGCGGTCCGGCAGCCCCATCCTCAGCACGCGCGTGCCGCCGAGCAGATCGCGCTCGGCCAGCTCCTCGAGCACCGCCGACCCGAACCCGCCCGCGAGCACGTTCTCCTCCACCGTCACCAGCACATCGTGCTCGGTGGCGAGCCGCTCGATCAGCTCTCCGTCGAGCGGCTTCGCGAAGCGCGCGTCGGCCACGGTCGGCTCCACGCCGTGCTCGTCACCCAGCAGCGCGGCCGCCCGGAGCGCCACGGGCACGCCGTAGCCGTAGCCGAGCAGCGCCACGCGCTCACCCTCGCGCAGCACCTCCCCTCGTCCGACGTCGAGAAGCTCGGGACGCCGCGGCAGCGGCACGCCCTCGGCCTCGCCGCGGGGGTAGCGGAGCGCCACCGGACCCTCGTCCCAGTCGAGCCCTGTGTGCAGCATGTGCACGAGCATCGACTCGTCGCGCGGCGCCATCAACACGATGTTCGGCAGGCAGCGCAGGTAGGAGATGTCGAACGCGCCGTGGTGGGTGGGCCCGTCGTCGCCCACGAGCCCGGCGCGGTCCATCGCGAACACCACGTTGAGCTTCTGCAGGCAGATGTCGTGGACGATCTGGTCGTAGCCGCGCTGCAGGAAGGTCGAGTAGATGGCGGCCACCGGCTTCACGCCGGCGAGTGCCAGGCCCGCGGCGAACAGCACGGCATGCTGCTCGGCGATCCCCACGTCGTAGTAGCGGTCCGGCATCTCGGTCTGGAGCAGGTTCAGTCCGGTCCCGGAGTTCATCGCCGCGGTGATGCCCACCACCCGCTCGTCGCGCTTGGCCTCCCGCACCAGCGCCTCACCGAAGACCTGGGTGTACTGCGGCGGTGTGGCCGGCACGGCCCCGCGCGGAACCTTCTTCTTCGGCGCCGGCGCGCCGCCCATGATCGACCCGGGCTTGGCGGCGTGCCACTTCTCCATCCCCTCGAGCCCGCCCTCCTCGGCGGGGGCGAAGCCCTTCCCCTTCACGGTCTTGCAGTGCACCACAACAGGGCGGTCGGCCTCGAGCGCCTCGCCGATGGCCTCGCGCAGCGCCTTCACGTCGTGCCCGTCGATCACGCCGACGTAGGCGAGGTCGAGCTCCTCGAAGAAGAGGCCGGGCGCCCAGTAGGCCTTGAGCGACTCCTTCAGGATCGGCCCCAGCCGCTCCACCCGCTTGCCGATGCCGGCCGGAAGCTTCGTCAGCTTCTCCTCCGCCTCCTCGCGCGCGTGGTAGAGCTT
>DASZJZ010000290.1:0-13300 GCA_035947555.1 Thermoleophilaceae bacterium
GCTCGGCCTGGTGGGAATCGTGAGCGTCGTCGCGCTGTACGGGCTGATCGCGTACGCCGGCTTCCGCGCCGCGAAGCACGCGCGCGACCGCTACTCGAAGCTGCTCGCGGCGGGCATCACTTCGCTCATCCTCTGGCAGGCAACGCTCAACTTCTTCGCCGTGCTCGGCATGGCGCCGCTCACGGGCGTGCCGCTGCCGTTCCTCTCGTACGGGAGCACGAACCTGATCGTGCTGCTGGCGGCGATGGGAGTGCTGCTGAACGTGGCGGCCACGCGGGGGCGGGCGCCGCACGTTTCGGCGCGGCCGGCGCTCGAGGCGATCGAGGGAGGACGCGGTGCCCAGGATCGTGATCGCGGCCGGCGGGACGGCGGGACACGTCGTGCCCGCGCTGGCGGTCGCTGACGCGCTTCGCGAGCGCGGCGCAGAGGTCGAGTTCGTCGGCGGGGAGCGGGCTGAGGCGGAGCTGGTGCCGGCCGCCGGCTATCCGTTCCACCCGCTGCGGGTGGAGGGGATCGACCGGCGGAACGTCGCCAGGGCGTCGCGGGCTGCGCTGCTGGCGGCGCGCGCCGCGCTGCAGGCGCGGGGCGTGCTCCGCCGCCTCGGCGCTCGGGCGGTGCTCGGGGGCGGGGGGTACGTGGCGGGGCCGGTCGGGCTCGCCGCCCGCGCCCTGGGCCTCCCGCTCGTGCTGACCGAGGCCGACAGCCACCTCGGCGTCACCAACCGCCTGCTCGCGCCGTTCGCCGAGCGCGTCTTCCTGGCCTTTCCGATCGAGGGGCGGACAGAGCCCAAGTGGGTGGTGAGCGGCCGGCCGGTGCCGGCGGGGACGGGGACCGCTGACCGCGAGGCTGCCCGCGAGCGCTTCGGGATCGGCCAGGGGCAGGCATGCGTGCTGGTGTTCGGCGGCTCGCTGGGGGCGCGGCGGTTGAACGAGGCGGCGCTGGACGCCTTCGGCGCCGCCGCGCCGGGTGCGGTCCTGCACGCCTCGGGCCGGCGCGACCACGACGACATGCGCCGCCGGCTCGACGCGCTGGGCTCGCCGCCCCACTACCACCTTCACCCCTACATCGAGCCGTTCGCCGACGCCCTGGCGGCGGCCGACCTGGCCGTGGCGCGGGCGGGCGGCGGGGTCCAGGAGCTGCTGGTCGCGGGCCTGCCCGCGGTGCTCGTGCCCTACCCGCACGCCACGGCGGACCACCAGACGAAGAACGCCCGCTGGGCCGAGGCCGCCGGCGCGGCCGTGGTCGTCCCCGACAAGGAGCTGGACGGCCCCCGGCTGGGCCGCGAGGTGGGCGAGCTGCTCGGTGCGCCACAGCGGATGGCGGAGATGGCGAACGCCGCGGAGGCGGCCGCGCGGCCGGACGCGGCGGAGCGGATCGCGGACGAGCTGATGGAGCTGGCCGGCCGGGACTAAGGTCGCTCCGCGATGTCAATCGATCCAGCTACGCCCTTCGCGGGCCGCAGCGTGCACTTCGTCGGGATCGGCGGGGCGGGCATGAGCGGGCTGGCGCTGGTGGCGGCGAAGCTCGGCGCCGCGGTCACGGGCTCCGACAAGGCCGACTCCATCTACTGCGAGCGCCTGCGAGCCGCGGGCATCGAGCCCGTCATCGGCCACGACGCCACCAACTACCCGCCCGGGGCGGAGCTGGTGGTGTCCACGGCGATCCCGGAGGACAACCCCGAGCTGTCGGCGGCCCGGGCGGCCGGCGCGACGCTGCTTCACCGCGGCGACCTGCTCGGAGAGCTGTCCCGGATGAAGCGGACGATCGCCGTGAGCGGCACGCACGGGAAGACGACCACGGCGTCGATGGCGGCGCACGTGCTGCTGGAGACGGGCCGCGACCCGGCGTTCCTCATCGGCGGCGAGCTGCGATCGGCGGGGACCAACGCGGGCTGGGGAGAGGGCGAGTGGGCCGTGATAGAAGCGGACGAGTCGGACCGCTCTTTCCTGAAACTGGACCGCCCGGTGGCCGTCATAACGAACGTCGAACTGGACCACCACGCCACCTACGCGAACCTCCGCGAGCTGGAAGAGGCCTTCGCGGAGTTTGCGGAGCCCGCCGAGCTGCGGATCGTGGGGCCGGGGGTGGAGCTGAGCGCTTCGCCAGGCGGGGCGCTCCGCTTCGGCATCGGCGAGGGCGACCTTCACGCCACATCCGTCGAGCTGCTCCCGGGCGGGTCGCGCTTCGAGGTCGACGGAGCGGGCGTCGAGCTGCCCGTGCCGGGCGCCCACAACGTCCTCAACGCCCTCGCCGCGCTCGCCGTCTGCCGGGCGGCGGGGGTCGCGCCCGCCGAGGCCGCTCCCGCGCTCGCGACCTTCACCGGCGCCGCTCGCCGCTTCGAGGCGCACGGGACCACCCCGTCGGGCGCCCGCGTGTTCGACGACTACGCCCACCATCCGACCGAGGTCCGCGCCACCCTGGAGGCCGCACGAACGCTCACCGGCGGCACGGGTCGCCTCGTGGCCTGCTTCCAGCCCCACCTCTACTCCCGAACACGCCTCCTCGCGCGCGAGTTCGGCCGCGCGCTCGCGCTCGCCGACCTCGTCGTGGTCCTCGACGTCTACCCCGCCCGGGAGCAGGCGGCCGACTTCCCCGGCGTGAGCGGCCTGATGGTCGCGCAGGCGGCGGCGGACGCGGCGGGCGGCCGCCCCGTCTGGTGGCTCCCCCGTATGGAGGACGCCGAGCGCTGGCTGGCGGCCGAGCTGGAGGAGGGCGACCTCCTGCTGACACTGGGCGCCGGCGACGTGGACCGGCTGGCGAGGAGGCTGACCGCATGACCCCGCCCACGGGAGTCGAGCGCGACTATCCGCTCGCCCGCCTCACCACCATCCGCACCGGCGGGCCCGCCGACTTCTTCGCCCGCCCCGATTCGGCCGAGCGTCTCGCCGAGCTCCTCGCCTGGGCGGATCGGGAGGGCATCGCGGTAGGAGTGGTCGGCTCGGGCTCGAACCTCCTGGTAGCGGATGCTGGGTTCCGAGGACTCGCCATGAAATTGAACGGCTCCCTCTCGACGATCGAGCACGATGGCGACCGCCTGCTCTGCGGCGGCGGGGCCCGGCTGCCGCAGGCCGCCGCCCGCGCCGCCCGGGCCGGGCTGAGCGGCCTCGAGTTCGGCGTGAACATCCCGGGCACGGTCGGCGGGGCCGTGAAGATGAACGCGAACGCCTACGGCGGGGACCTGTCGCGCGTACTCGAGTGGGTCGACATCGCGACCCCCCGGGGGATGGAGCGCCGGACCCCGGCCGAGCTCGGCTTCCAGTACAGGCGCTCGAACCTCGGACCGCGCGAGATCGTCGCCCGGTCGTCATTCGCGCTGGCTCCGGCGGAGCCGGAGCGGGTGAAGGCCACGCTCGCCGAGATGCGCGCCGCTCGCAAGGCGGCGCAGCCGTTGGGGATCAAGACGTTCGGCTCCACCTTCAAGAACCCGGAGGATCCGCGCGCCGAGGGCCGCAGTGCCGGGGTCCTGCTCGATCAGGCCGGCTGCCGCGGCCTGACAATGGGCGGCGCCCGCTTCTCGGAGAAGCACGCCAACTTCGTCGAGAACACCGGCGACGCGACGACCGCCGACGTGATCGCGCTGATGGCCGAAGGGAAACGCCGGGTGGGCGAGCGCTTCGGGATCGAGCTGGAGGCCGAAGTCCAGTTCCTGGGTGAGGTGGACGCGTCGGCGCTGTGGCCGGAGGCCGGCGAAGGGGCCGCTGCCCGCGGAGCGGCGGCCGGCGGAGCCGGGGCGTCGGCGGCCGACGGCAACGATGAAGCCGGCCGCGAGGCCCACTAGTCGTGATCAGCGGCGCCGCCACCGTCGCCGGGCGTCTGCGGGCGTCGCTTCCCAAGTCGCCGCGCGCCGGCGGTCGTGTGAGGGCGATGTTCGCGTCGCAGCGGCTTCGGCGCTACCTGCTGATCCTCGCCGCCGCGCTCCTCCTCCTCGGCGCCGGCTACCAGTTCTGGCTGCGCGACTCGTCGCTTGTCGCCGTCGAGGACGTGACCGTCACCGGCCTCACCACGTCCGACTCCAAGCGCGTTCGCATGGCCCTCACCGCCGCCAGCCGCTCCATGACCACGCTCCACGTCGACCACGACGCTCTCGAGCGCGCGGTGGCGGGCTTCCCGGTCGTGCGGGAGCTCGAGGTGACCACCGATTTCCCGCATGGCCTCAACATCCACGTGGTGGAGCACGTACCCGCTGCGGTCGCAGTCGGCGAGAGCGGCCGGGTTGCCGTGGCGGGCGACGGGACCATCCTCCAGGGCGTTCCGGTCGAGAAGCGCCTGCCGACGGTCGAGGTGGAGGGGGCGGTGGGTGTCGAGCGGTTGCGCGATCCGACCGCGCTGGCGTCGGCCGCCATCGCCGGGGCCGCGCCCGCCGAGCTCAGGGGCCGTCTCAGCGAGGTGGGCGAGGACGGGCGGCTGGGCCAGGTCGCCCAGCTCCGGAACGGCCCCGAGGTGATCTTCGGCGACGCCACCCGCGTCCGGGCGAAGTGGGCGGCCGCCGCGACCGTCCTCGCGGACCTGGAGGCGAGCGGGGCCAGCTATGTAGACGTGCGGCTGCCCGATCGGCCGGCGGCAGGCGGCCTCCCGGCGGAGACGATCGTTCCGGTGGCGCCGGCGGGCACGACCTCCACGGTGCCGCCCGGGACGACCACGGACCCAGCGGCCGCCACCACCGTGGACCCGACGGCCGCCGGTACGGAGGCATCCACGGGCGCGGCGATCCCGCCCACCGGAGCGGCCCCGCCCACGGACGGAACTGTCCCGGCGCCCGCGACGGCGCCGGCCCCCGGAACGGTCACCCAGACCACCCCGCCGGCCCCAACCGCCAGCCCGGCACCCACCACGCCGGCGCCGGCCCCGACCGCACCGGTCACCGACGGCACCGGGGGAGGAGCGGCCACCGCCCCCTCGCCCTGAACCGCATCCCGCCGCGACGGCACCCGCCGCGGGCGCAGCCCCGGCCGGCCCAACCCTGCCTCCCTCATCCCTTTCGCGCCCCCGAACGGGGTCGAATCGCCTCGCCAACCACCCTCAATCAACGGTCGAGAGTTCGCACAACCCTCTACCTCGCATCGAGCCTTCTGCTGCAAAATTTGTTGCGAGGGCGGTTGACACTTTCGGCAAACGCCGCCTACAGTGCGGTCTTTGCGACTATCGAGGGAACCCTCGATGATCGCTTGAGCTTGGGCGGCAGAGAGGAACGGGAACCTCCATGGACACGGGCAGCTACCTGGCGGTCATCAAGGTCGTCGGCATCGGCGGAGGCGGCACGAACGCCGTCAACCGCATGGTGGACGCCGGCCTCAAGGGGGTCGAGTTCATCGCCGTCAACACCGACGCCCAAGCCCTGCAGATGTGCGACGCCGACATCAAGCTGCAGATCGGCGACCAGCTCACCAAGGGCCTCGGCGCCGGCGCCAACCCCGAGGTCGGCTACGGCGCCGCCAACGAGAGCCGCGACGAGATCAAGGAGGCTCTCAAGGGCGCGGACATGGTGTTCGTGACCGCCGGCGAGGGCGGCGGTACCGGCACGGGCGCCGCGCCGGTGATCGCCGAGGTCTCCAAGCAGGAGGTCGGCGCCCTCACCGTGGGCGTTGTGACAAAGCCTTTCGACTTCGAGGGCTCCCAGCGCATGCGCCAGGCGGTGGAAGGCATCGACCGCCTCCGCGAGCAGGTGGACACGATGATCGTGATCCCCAACGAGAAGCTCCTGGCCGTGGTTGAGCGCCGCACCAGCATCCTCGACGCCTTCCGCGAGGCCGACGCCGTGCTCGGCCAGGGCGTGCAGGGCATCACCGACCTGATCACGACCCCCGGCCTCATCAACCTCGACTTCGCGGACGTCCGCACGATCATGGAGGACGCCGGCTCCGCCCTGATGGGGATCGGCGAGGCCTCCGGCGAGAACCGGGCGGCTGAGGCGGCCAAGAACGCAGTGTCGAGCCCGCTGCTCGAGCAGTCCGTCGAGGGCGCCACCGGGATCCTTCTCAACATCACCGGTGGCACCGACCTCGGCCTGTTCGAGGTGAACGAGGCGGCCGAGATCATCCAGGGCGCCGCCGACGCGACCTCGAACATCATCTTCGGCGCCGTCGTGGACGACGGGATGGGCGACGGAGTGCGCGTCACGGTGATCGCCACCGGCTTCGAGCGGCCCGATCGCACCCCGCTCTTCACGGAGGACTCGACCGGCCGCCGCGCCGAGCCGCGCCGCCGGGACCCGAAGATGGACGACCGCCAGCGCCGCTCGCTTGAGATCAGCGACGACGAGATCGACGTTCCCTCCTTCCTCCGGGACTAGCACCGGAGCGTTCGCCGTGCGCGAGGGGGCGGGCTCGGCCCGCACCGGAGCCTTCTATTGATCGACGCGGCCCCCCGGGTCGCGCTGGTCGCGGAGCGCGAGCTCGAGGCGCTGGTCGGCGTGTCGACCCCGTCCGGCGACGTCGCCGGGGCCGAGGAGGCGGTGGCCCTGTGCGCGGCCTTCCTGCCGCCCGAGGCCGAGATCGAGCGACCCGAGTGCTCCACGCCCGAGCACGTGCCCGACTTGATCGGCCTCCTCCAGGGCACCGGCACCAAGCGGCTGCTCCTCCTCGGCCATCTCGACACCGTCGTCGCCCACGCCGCCCACCGCCCGCTCACCCGCGACGGCGACCGCCTCTCCGGCTCGGGCACCGTGGACATGAAGGGCGGCGTGGCGCTCGCGCTGGGCACCATGCGGGAGCTGGCGGCGCACCCCGAGCTCTACGCGGAGGCCGCCATCCTGCTCGTGAACGACGAGGAGTGGCGCACGGCCGCGTTCGCCCACGCCGAGCGCTTCGCCGGCTTCCACGCCTGCCTCTGCTTCGAGGCCGGCGAGCGCGACGACCAGGGCCGCGAGGCCGTGATCGTCCGGCGCAAGGCGGCGGCCACGCTGCGGGTGGAGGCCCACGGACGCCCCGCGCACTCCGGCTCCGCGCCGCAGAAGGGCCGCAGCGCCCTGCTGGCGCTCGCCGAGGTGGCCCGCCGCGTGGCCGCCCGCAGCGACCCCGACGGCCCCGATCGCCTCACGGCCGTTCCGACGATCATGCGGTCCGGCGAGGCCTTCAACGTGGTGCCCGCCCACGGCGAGCTGGTCTGCGACCTGCGCGCCGACAGCCTGGCCGCCTTCGATCCCGTGCTCGCCCAGGTGCCCGACGCACTGGGCGACGTACGCGTGGAGCCGTACATGGTCCGGGCCTGGCCGGGCATGGACACGCGAGCGGCGTCCGAACCGGTGCTCGAGCGCGCCGCGGCCCGGCTCGGCCACTCGCTGGTGGCGGCCGAGCGCGGCGGCGCCAGCGACGCCAGCCACATGGCCGCCACGGTCCCGCTCACCATCGACGGCCTGGGCCCCCGCGGGGGCGGCGCGCACACACCCCAGGAGTGGGTGAGCGCCGAGTCGCTGCGCACCCGCGCCGAGGTGGCCCTGGCGCTGGTGGCCGCGCTGCTGGAGGGCTGATCCGCGCGTAGCGTGGTCTCGCCGCCTGGAGGGCGGCCGCCCGATCAGACCTGCGGGCCGGACGCCCGCAGGGGGTAATCTGCCGCGAGGCTTTGCCGCACACCGCCGACACCCTTCGCCGCACACCCCTGTTCGACCGCCACGAGCAGGCGGGCGCGAAGCTCGTCCCGTTCGCCGGCTGGGAGATGCCGGTGCAGTACGAGGGCATCCGCCAGGAGCACGTGGCTGTGCGCACGCACGCCGGCATGTTCGACGTGTCGCACATGGGCGAGATCGAGACGTCGGGGTCCGACGCCGAGCGCTTCCTCCAGCGCATCCTCTCGAACGACGTGACCAAGATCGCCGAGCGAGGAGCCCAGTACTCGGTGCTCTGCAAGGAGGACGGCGGCGTGCTCGACGACCTCTTCACCTACCGGCTGGAGGACGGCCGCTTCCTGACCGTCACGAACGCCTCCAACCACGACAAGGACCTCGCCTGGTTCCGCGAGCACGCCGACGGCTTCGACGTCGAGATCAAGGATGCTCACTCCGACTGGGCCATGCTCGCCGTCCAGGGCCCGGAGGCACGCGCGGCGCTCGGGAGCGACGATCTGCCGCCCCGCATGCGCACGGCCGATCTGGAGATCGCCGGCGTGCCGGCGCTCGTCTGCGGGACCGGCTACACCGGCGAGGACGGCTGCGAGCTGCTGCTCCCGCCCGACGGCGCCGCGGCGGTCTGGGACGCCCTGCTCGAGCGCGGGGTCAAGCCCGCCGGCCTGGGCGCCCGCGACACGCTCCGGCTCGAGGTCTGCTTCCACCTCTACGGCAACGACCTGTCCGAGGACCGCAACCCGATCGAGGCCGGCCTCGGCTGGTGCTGCAAGCTCGACACCGGCTTCATCGGCTCCGACGCCCTCCGGGACGTGAAGCCCGAGCAGACCCTCGTCCCGTTCGCCTTCACCGGCCCCGGCATCCCGCGCCAGGGCAACCCCGTGAACGCCCCGCACGGCGAGGGGATCGTGACGAGCGGGAGCCTGTCGCCCTGCCTCGAGACCGGCATCGGCATGGCGTACCTGCCATTGGAGGACGCCGAGCCGGGTACGGGCATCGAGGTGGACGTGCGCGGCAAGAACCGGCCGGCGGAGGTCAGGAGCAGACCGTTGTACGAGCGGAAGGAGAAAGGTGGCTGAGGCCAGCTATCCCGAAGACCTCAAATACCACGCCGAGCACGACTGGGCGCGGATCGACGGCGAGGAGGCCACGTTCGGGATCACCTGGTACGCCCAGGACGCCCTCGGCGAGGTGGTCTTCTTCGACCCGCCGCAGGCCGGCTCGCAGGTCACGAAGGACGAGCCCTACGCCGAGGTGGAGTCGGTGAAGGCCGTCTCTGACGTGTTCGCGCCGCTGTCAGGCGAGATCCTGGCTGTGAACGAGCTGCTCGCCGACTCGCCCGAGAAGATCAACGAGGACCCCTACGGCGACGGCTGGCTCGTCAAGGTGAGGATGACCGACCCGTCGGAGGTGGAGGCGCTGATGGACGTGGGCGCCTACAGGGAGCTGCTTTGAGCCGCTACACCTCCGTCACCGACCAGGACCTGGAGGCGATGCTCGGCGCGATCGGCGCCGGCTCGCTCGACGACCTGTTCGAGGACATCCCGGAGTCGGTCCGGCTGAACCGGCCGATCGACCTCCCGGCCGGGCGCTCCGAGCAGGAGGTGAACGACCACCTGGGCGCGCTGGCCGGCCGCAACCGCCACTGCGACGCGGAGGTGAGCTTCCTCGGCGCCGGCATGTACGACCACTACGTGCCGGCGCTGGTCGACAACCTGCTCTCGCGCTCGGAGTTCCTCACCCCGTACACGCCCTACCAGCCCGAGATCTCGCAGGGCGGGCTGCAGGTCATGTTCGAGTTCCAGACCGCGATCTCGGAGCTGACCGGGCTCCCGGTGGCGAACGCGTCGGTGTACGACGGCCCGAGCGCCGTGGCCGCGGCCGGGTATCTGGCGAAGCTCGAGACCCGCCGCGGCACGCTCGTCACGAGCCGCGGCGTGCACCCGCACTCGCGCGCCGCGCTGCGCACGCATGCGGCCGGGTACGGGATGACGGTCGAGGAGGTGCCGCTGACAGCCGAGGGCGCCACCGACCTCGAGGCCCTGGCCGGCGCCGTGGGCGACGACACCGCCGCCGTCTTCCTCCAGCAGCCCAACTTCCTGGGCACCGTCGAGGAGCTCGGCGAGCTGGCCGAGGCGGCCGGGGGCAGCGGCGCCATCGTGGTCTGCGCCGCCGACCCGCTGCCGCTCGGCATCCTCAAGCCGCCCGGCGAGCAGGGCGTGGACATCTGCGTGGGCGAGGGGCAGACGCTCGGCAACCGGCTCGACTTCGGCGGCCCCTCGTTCGGGTTCTTCGCCGCCGGCGAGCGCTTCCTGCGCAAGATGCCGGGCCGGATCGCGGGGGAGACCGTCGACGTGGACGGCAAGCGCGGCTTCGTGCTCACCCTCCAGACGCGCGAGCAGCACATCAGGCGCGAGAAGGCCACGCACAACATCTGCACGTCGCAGGCGCTCAACGCCCTGGCCGGGGTGGTCTATCTGTCCTGGCTCGGCAAGCGCGGCCTGGTCGAGCTGGCCGAGCTGATGCTGCGCCGCACCCACTACGCGCGGGAGGCGCTGGGGCTCGAGCCGATCAACCCCGGGCCGGTGGTCCGCGAGTTCGCGGTGCACGTGCCCGACCTCGACGGGCTGTTCGAGCAGGCCCGCACAGAGGGGGTCAACCCCGGCTACCGGCTCGCGCGCGATTACCCCGAGTACGAGGACGGCCTGCTCGTGGCGGTCACCGAGCGGCGCACGCGGGCCGACATCGACCGGCTGGCGTCGCTCGTGCGGGAACGGGAGAGGGTGGCTGCGTGAGCGACCTGGACCCGCGCGCGCGGAACGAGACGGTCACGATCTTCGAGCGCTCGCGCGCCGGACGGCGCGCCTTCGTGGCCCCCGAGCCGGACGTGCCGGAGGCGCCGCTGGACGAGCTGCTGCCCGAATCGCAGCGGCGCGAGCGCCCCGCGGAGCTGCCGGAGGTCTCGGAGCCCGAGCTGGTGCGCCACTACGTGACCCTGTCCTCGAAGAACTTCCACCTGGACGAGGGCTTCTACCCGCTCGGGTCGTGCACGATGAAGCACAACCCCAAGCTGCACGAGCGGGTCGCCGCGCTGCCCGGCCATGCCCGCCTTCACCCGCTCCAGGACCCGGAATACGCCCAGGGCGCGCTCGAGCTGATGTGGCGGCTACAGGGGGCGCTAGGGGAGATCGCGGGCCTGCCGCACGTGTCGCTCCAGCCGAGCGCGGGCTCCCAGGGCGAGCTGACCGGCCTGCTCCTGACGCGCGCCTATCACGAGGATCGCGGCGAGCGCCGGACCAAGGTCCTGACGCCGGACACCGCCCACGGCACCAACCCCGCGACGGTGACCATGGCGGGATATCAGGTCGTCAAGGTCGGCACGGCCCCCGACGGAGGCGTCGACCTCGACGACCTGCGCGAGAAGACGGACGACGACGTAGCGTGCCTGATGCTCACTAACCCGAACACGCTGGGGCTGTTCGACCGCAACATCGAGGAGATCGCCGGGGTGGTGCACGACGCCGGCGCGACGCTCTATTACGACGGAGCGAACCTGAACGCGGTCATGGGCGTGGCGCGGCCCGGCGACATGGGCTTCGACATCGTCCATTTCAACCTGCACAAGACGTTCACTCAGCCGCACGGCGGGGGCGGACCGGGCGCAGGGCCGATCGCGGTGTCGAACCGCATCGAGCCGTTCCTGCCGGCGCCGCAGGTGGTGCGATCCGGCGACGGCTCGTTCGAGCTCGACCACGACCGGCCGAAGTCGATCGGCAAGCTGCGTGGGTTCCAGGGCAACTTCGGCGTGTTCGTGCGCTCCTACGCCTACATCTGCTCGCTGGGGGGCGATGGGCTGGAGGAGGCCTCCAAGGTCGCCGTGCTGAACGCGAACTACCTCAAGGCACGTCTGGCCGAGGAGGGGATCGGCGAGTACCTGCCGATCGCGTTCGACCGCACCTGCATGCACGAGTTCGTGCTGTCGGGGAGCGAGGCGAAGCGCCGGCTCGATTTGCGGACGCTCGACATCGCCAAGCGGATGCTCGACCACGGGGTGCACCCGCCGACCGTGTACTTCCCGCTGCTGGTGGAGGAGGCGCTGATGATCGAGCCGACCGAGACCGAGCCCAAGGAGCGGCTCGACCACTTCGCCGAGGTGGTGCGGGCGATCCTCGAGGAGGCGGCCGAGGACCCGCAGATCGCGAAGAACGCGCCGTACACGACGCCGGTGCGGCGACTGGACGAGGCGGGCGCGGCGAAGCGGCCGGTGGTGCGCTGGCGGCCATCGCAGGAGAACCCGGGGGATCCGGACCGGGCGCGGAAGGCGCCCGCGAGCGGCTCGGGCGCGATGTAGCCGCGGTATCGCCCGCCGCCCGCTCGCGTACTAGAGTCGCGCACATGGACTCCGCCCCCGCCGGCACCATCGCCGAGGAGACCATCACTCCGGCCGAGCTCCGCCTTGCTGCCCGCAACCACGGCCTCCCGCTCGAGGCGCTGCGCTACCCGATCACCCCGGCCGGCCTGCATTACCTCCTAATCCACTACGACATCCCGGCGGTGGAGCCTGACTCCTTCCGCCTGGAGCTGTCCGGCGCCGTGCAGCGCCCGCTCAGCCTCTCGATCGACGACCTGCGCGGCCGCGAGCGCGTCTCCATGCCCGTGACGTTCGAGTGCGCCGGCAACGGCCGCGCCCTGCTCGCGCCCCGCCCGCTCAGCCAGCCCTGGCTGACGGAGGCGGTCGGCACGGCCGAATGGGCCGGCACGCCGCTGCGCCCGCTACTGGACGAGGCCGGCGTGCGGCCCGGCGCGGTCGAGGCGCTGTTCACGGGGCTCGACCGCGGCGTCGAGGGCGGGGTACCGCAGGCCTACGAGCGCTCGCTGCCACTGGCCGACACCGACGACGCCCTCCTCGCCTACGAGATGAACGGCGCCCCGCTGCCGCCGCAGCACGGCCACCCGCTCAGGCTGGTCGTGCCGGGCTGGTACGGCATGACGAACGTGAAGTGGCTCGCAGGCATAACGCTGCTCGAGGCGCCCTTCCAGGGCTACCAGCAGGCGGTCGGCTACCGCCTCTACGACGCCGACGGCGTACCCGGCGACCCGGTCACCCGGATGCTGCCGCGCTCGCTGATGGTGCCCCCGGGCGTGCCGGACTTCCTGACTCGCAAGCGGATGGTCGAGCCGGGGCCGGTGGCGCTCACCGGTCGCGCCTGGTCGGGGCACGGGCCGATCGAGCGGGTGGAGGTGTCCACGGACGGCGGCGAGAGCTTCGCGCCCGCGGTCCTGGAGGAGCCGCTCGGGGCGGCCGCCTGGAGGGGCTGGCGCTTCGAATGGGACGCCCGGCCGGGCGAGCACGTGCTCTGCTCGCGCGCGAGCGACGCAGCCGGGAACACGCAGCCGCTCGACCCGCCCTGGAACCTGAAGGGCTACGCGAACAACGCGGTCGAGCGCATCCCGGTCACGGTCCGGCCCGCATAGACTGGCGCGCTCCGTGCGCATCTTCTCGGGCATCCAGCCGACGGGGCGCAAGCACGTCGGCAACTACCTCGGAGCGATCCGAGGCTGGGTGGAGGGCCAGGACCGCGGCAATCCGACAATCCACTGCATCGTAGATCTCCATGCGACCAGCGTCGCGTACGACGCTGCGGCCCTGCCCGGCTATGTGCTCGACACCACGGCGATGCTGATCGCAGCGGGACTGGACCCGCAGCGCTGCATCCTGTTCCGCCAGTCCGACGTGCGCGAGCA
>DASZJZ010000291.1:0-2843 GCA_035947555.1 Thermoleophilaceae bacterium
TTCGTGGCCGCCACCGCGCTGGCCCGCTTCGGCACCGAGGGCACGCTCGGCACGGAGGTGCTCGGCCGTGGGGAGCTCGACGAGGAGGGCGTCTGGCGCGGGGACCTCTACCTCCGCGGCGGCGGCGACCCCACCTTCGGCTCCCGCCGCTTCACCAGCAGGTCCTACGGCAGCGGCGCCACGGTGGAAGACCTCGCCACGCTGCTGGACGAGGCGGGCGTCGAGCGCGTGACGGGCCGGATCTACGGGGACGAGTCGCGCCACGACTCGCTGCGCGGCGGCCCCTACTCGGGCTTCGGCGTGTCGATCTGGGTGGGGCCGCTGAGCGCCCTCTCGTTCAACCGCGGGCTCGCCAGCGAGAGCGGCAGCGGCTACCAGACGAGCCCGCCGGCCTTCGCCGCGCTGCGGCTGGACGCGGCGCTGGAGGCGCGCGGCATCCGCGTGCGCCTCGCTCCGCGCGCCGGCACGGCCCCGGCCGGAGCGCCGGTGATCGCGAGCGTCGACTCACCGCCGATGGCGACCCTCGTACGGCTCATGAACAAGCCGTCGGACAACTTCATGGCCGAGGTGCTGCTGAAGGACATCGCCATGCAGGCGAACGGCAGGGGCACCACCGCGGCCGGGGCCCGCCTGGTGGCGGGTCATGCGCGGCGGCTCGGGGCGCGCGCGCGGATCGCCGACGGCTCCGGACTGTCGCGCGGGAATCGCGCCTCCCCGTACCGGGTCGTTCGGCTGCTGACCGCGATGAACCAGCAGGAGGACCAGTTCGACCCCTGGTACGCCTCGCTTGCGATCGCCGGGCGCGACGGCACGCTCAAGAAGCGGATGCGAAGCGGGCCGGCGCGCGGGCGCTGCCGGGCCAAGACCGGCACGCTCTCGAACGTGAGCACGCTGTCCGGCTACTGCACCGCCCGCTCGGGCGACATGTACGCCTTCTCGATCCTGATGAACAACGTCTACACGTCCGGCGCGAAGGTGCTGCAGGACCGGATGGCGCAGGCGATCGCGGCCCAGGGCTAGCGCTCCAAGAGCGCTAGCAGACCCTCCTCGTCGAGCACCTCGGTCCCCAGCTCCTGGGCCTTCGTCAGCTTCGAGCCCGGGTCCGCGCCGGCCACCAGGTAGTCGGTCTTCTTCGACACAGAGCCCGTCACCTTGCCCCCCGCCGCCTCGATCCGCGCGGTCGCCTCGGGCCGCGTCAGGTTCGGCATCGTGCCGGTGAGCACCACGGTCTTCCCTACCAGCGGCCCATCGGCGGGCGGCGCCGGGCCCTCCTCCTCCATCTGCAGCCCGTAGCCGCGCAGCCGCTCGATCAGCTTGCGGGTGCGCTCCTCGGAGAGGGTCTCGTGCACGGTCTTGGCCATGATCGGTCCCATCCCCTCCACCTCGGTGAGCTCCTCCTCCGAGGCGTCGAGCAACCTGTCGACGGAGCGGAAGTGGCGCGCCAGGTTGCGCGCGTTCACGAAGCCGATGCCCGGGAGGCCGAGCGCGAACAGCACCAGGTGGAAGGGCTGCTGCGTCGACTCCTCGATCGCGCGGACCAGGTTGCCGGCCGAGACCTCCCCGAAGCCCTCGAGCTCCGCCAGCCGCTCGACCGTCAGCTCGTAGATGTCGGCCATGTTCTCGATCAGGCCGATGTCGAGGAAGCGGCGGGCGTTCTCCTCGCCGAGCCCCTCGATGTCCATCGCACCCACGAAGTGCTTGACAGCCTGGAACACCTGCCCGGGGCAGCCCGTGCGGTTGGGGCAGATAGTCCAGACGCCGCCCTCGGGCTTGATCGTCGGCGTATTGCACGCGGGGCAGCGCTCGGGCGGCGAGGGCTGCTCGCTGCGGTCCTTGCGCTGCTGCGCCTTGGCGGTCGGCGACACCACCTGCGGGATCACGTCGCCGGCCCGCATCACGATCACCTCGTCGCCGTCGCGCACGTCCTTGCGGCGCAGGTCCTCCTCGTTGTGCAGCGTGGCGAGCTTCACCGTCACGCCCGATACCTGCACCGGCTCCAGCTGGGCGAACGGCACCATGTGGCCGGTGCGGCCCACGTTCCACGCCACCCCGCGGAGGATCGTGGTGGCGGTGGTCGGGGCGAACTTCCAGGCGATCGCCCCGCGCGGCTCGCGCCCGACCACGCCCAGCTGGCGCTGGAGGTCGAGGTCGTCCACCTTCACCACCACGCCGTCGATCTCGAAGTCGAGCCGGTCGCGCCGCTCCTCCCAGGCGCGGCAGGCGGCTACCACCTCGTCGACGGTGTCGTGGACCCCCACGTCGCGGCTCACCTTGAAGCCGTGCGTCCGCAGCCACTCGAGCGACTCCGAGTGCGTCTCGAACGACAGCCCCTCGAGCGCCCCGACGCTGTAGCACCAGATCGAGAGCGGCCGCGACGCGGTGAGCTGCGGATCGAGCTGACGGATCGAGCCCGCGGCGGTGTTGCGGGGGTTCGCGTAGGTCGGCTCCCCGGCGGCCGCGCGCTCCTCGTTGAGCTTCGCGAAGGCGGCCAGCGGCATATAGATCTCGCCGCGCACCTCGAGCAGCGGCGGCGCGTCCTCCACTCGCAGGGGGATGGCGCCGATCGTGCGGAGGTTCGTCGTCACGTCCTCGCCGATCTCGCCGTTGCCGCGCGTCGCGCCCCGCACCAGCACGCCGTTCTCGTAGACGAGCGAGATGGCGAGCCCGTCGATCTTCGGCTCCGTGACGAAGTGGACGTCGCCCATCTCCACGCCCTGGCGCGCCAGGTAGCGCTCGGAGCGCAGCACCCAGGCGGCCAGCTCCTCCTCGTTGCGGGCGTTGGCGAGCGAGTACATCGGCTGGAGGTGGCGCACCTGCTCGAACTTGTCGAGCGGCTGCGCGCC
>DASZJZ010000292.1:0-7579 GCA_035947555.1 Thermoleophilaceae bacterium
GCCGCCGTCAGCACGTGCCGCGGCAGGCGCCCGCGCGGCGCGCCGGCCCGGGTGCGCCAGTCGCGCCCGTGGAGCGCGCGCATCAGCGCGTCGTCGGCGTTGCAGGCCTGGAGGCGCAGGCTCACCCACGGGCGAGCCTCCCGTACCGGGTGATGCACGCGGCGACGCCAGCGGCGGATCTCGTAGCCCGCCTCGACCAGGCGCAGGCCGAGGTCGGCGTCCTCCCGGTACGCGCGCGGGAAGCGCTCGTCGAAGCCGCCCACCGCCGCCAGCGCCGAGCGCCGGTACGCCATGTCCGCCGTCGCCCAGCGGGCCGACTCGAGCCCGCTGACGTTCCGCTCCCAGTCGGTGGGCCTGCGGTCGCGCGGGAGCGGCACCACGATGCGCCCCTGGCTTCCGGCGACGTGCTCCGGCAGGCCGGCAAGGTCCTCCGCCAGCGCCTCGCGCCAGCCCTCCGGCACCACGACGTCGTCGTCGAGGAACACCACCCACTCCGCGGCGGCGTCGCGCCAGCCGGCGTTCCGAGCCGCCGCGGGGCCGCGTCCGTCGCGGTCGTGCACCACGATCACGCGCCCCGCCGAAGCGTCGGCGCCGCGGGAGAGCGACCCCAGCAGCCGCCCGAGCGAATCCCGGCCGCTGGTGGGGACGACGATGTCGTAGATCGGACAGCGCGACAAGCCAGCAAACCCTCCCTTTCCGATCCGTTCCGTAGGAGGTCCGGCCCGCGCCGGCCCGACGCGCGTCGTCTCTCAAAGCGTCTCTACCGCGAGAAGTGCTTCTCAAACCTCGCGCCAGCGCCGGTTTTCTGGAGCCGAGCGCGGGTAGTCCCGGCACAGTGCACACCGCCTGGGCGACCGCGCGGAACCTCCTCTGCGTCCGCCTCGACTCGATCGGCGACGTCCTCATGACCGGCCCGGCGCTTCGCGCGCTGCGCGACTCGGGCGCGCGCATCACGCTGCTCACCTCGCCGCAGGGCGCGCTCGCCGCCGAGCTCATGCCCGAGGTGGACGAGACGATCGTGTACGAGGCGCCGTGGATGAAGGCCACGCCGGAGCGGTCCAGCTCGGCGCCCGACAGGGAGGTGGTCGAGACGCTCGCGACCCGCGGCTTCGACGGCGCGGCCATCTTCACGGTCTATAGCCAGAGCCCGCTGCCGGCTGCCCTGCTGTGTCAGCTTGCAGACATCCCGCTCCGGCTCGCGCACTGCCGCGAGAACCCCTACCAGCTGCTCACCCATCACGTGCCGGAGCGCGAGCCCGAGGAGCTCGTGCGCCACGAGGTGCAGCGCCAGCTCGACCTCGTCGCGTGCGTAGGCGCGCGCACCGCGGACGAGCGCCTGGCCCTGGGCGTGCCGGACACCGAACGCATGCGCGCCGATGACCTCCTCGCGGAGCTGGGGGTGAACCGCGCCCGGCCGTGGGCGGTGATCCACCCGGGCGCGACGGCGCCGTCGCGGCGCTACCCGGCAGAGAGCTGGGGCGAGGTGTGCCGCGTGCTCGCCGGCGGGATGGGCGTCCAGCTCGTCCTGACCGGCGACCCGACCGAGACGGAACTCGTCGCGCACGTGCAACGGCTGGCCGGCCTGGACGGCCGCTCGCTCGCCGGCCGGCTCGACCTCGCCGCGCTGGCCGGGCTCCTCGAGGCCGCGCCGCTCCTGGTCGCGGGGAACACGGGCCCCGTGCACGTGGCTGCTGCGGTCGGCACGCCGGTGGTCGACCTGTACGCGCTCACGAACCCCCAGCACACGCCCTGGGGCGTTCCGCACCGGGTGCTGTCCCAGGACGTGCCGTGCAGGTGGTGCTACAAGAGCGTCTGCCCGGAAGGCCACCACCGCTGCCTGCGCGGGGTGTCGCCGGGCGAGGTGGTGGACGCCGCGCTGACGCTGCTCGAGCTCACGCAGCGGCCGGTGCCGGGCCCGTGCCGGCGAGGCGCTTGAGCCGCTTCCACCGGGTCGACCGCCGGGCCAACCCGTGTCCGTGGGTTCGGGTTTCCGCACCCGACGGTCAGTTTCCGGACAAACCCTGGACAGGCCTTTGACTAGACCGCTCTGTCTCTGGTACAAGAAGAGGAAGGCGTCACGGGGGGCCATTGAGCTACTCGGCGTCTGCCCGCAGGATCTGAGGGGACGCGTGCGGTTGTCGCTGATCGGCCGCCACTCGGACCTTACGTCGAAAGAGACCCCCGACGGAGGTTCAAGATGTCTGCAGTCGCCCTCGCATCTCCCCGGCGTCCTCGCAGCGCCCCCCAGAACCGTCAAGGCCGCGCCGCGCGAGAGAGGTGGCTGCTGGTCCGCTATCACAAGCACGGCGACGTCGCCGCGCGCGACGAGGTCGC
The DNA here is from genome assembly GCA_035947555.1 of Thermoleophilaceae bacterium. Lineage (GTDB taxonomy): Bacteria > Actinomycetota > Thermoleophilia > Solirubrobacterales > Thermoleophilaceae > JACVRW01. The sequence continues at coordinate 2,335 of DASZJZ010000292.1, forward strand.
CGAGCGGTTCCTGCCGTTCGCGCGGGACCTGGCGCTGCGCTACTCCTACACCGACGAGCCCGTCGACGACCTCTTCCAGGTGGCGAGCCTCGGGCTGCTCAAGGCGATCGACCGCTTCGACCCCGACCGTGGCGCCAAGTTCACGAGCTTCGCCGCGCCAACGATCCTGGGCGAGCTCAAGCGGCACTTCCGCGACAAGGGGTGGGCCCTGCACGTGCCGCGCGACCTCCAGGAGCGCACGCTCTCGGTGACCCGCGCGACCGAGGCCCTGTCCAAGGAGCTCGGCCGCTCCCCGAAGCCGCGCGAGGTGGCGCAGGAGCTGCGCTGCTCGGTCGAGAAGGTGCTCGAGGCCCAGCAGGTCGCGAGCAGCTACGAGGCCAGCTCGCTCGACGCCCCGGTGGGCCCCGACGACGACCAGGGCGCTTCGCTGGTGGAGCTGGTGGGTGGCGACGACCTCGCCTACGAGCTCGTCGAGGAACGCGACGCGATCGCGAGCGGCTGGCAGTCGCTGCCCGACATGGAGCGCCAGGTGCTCGAGCTGCGCTTCGTGCACGACCTCACGCAGCGCGAGATCGGGGAGCAGATCGGCTACTCCCAGATGCACGTGTCGCGCGTGCTGCGCCGTGCGCTGAACATGCTCGAGCCGGCGGCGGCCTGACCGAAATTCGGCGCTGTCAGCGAGCCGACTCTCGGACTTCCGGCTCCCTCGCGCCGGGTACGGGCCTGGCGATGCCATCGTTGGCGCGCGCTCTGCGGAGTAACGGTGTGCCATGTCCGGCCGCCTCGCCCGCGCGGTCGTAAGCGCTCGCTATGCGGTGGTGGCGCTGTGGGTCGGCGCCGCCGTGGCGCTCATCCTCGGGCTGCCGAACATCAAGGAGGCCCAGGTCGGCGCGCTCGGCCACCTCGTGCCGAACGAAGCCGACGCCATCGAGGCCGAGCTTCGCTCCAACGAGCTGTTCGGCTTCCCGCTGCTTAGCCGCACGCTCGTGGTGCAGCGCGACCCGGACGGCCTGTCCCCGGCCGAGCAGGCGCGCGTGGCGCGCCGGGCCGCCGCGGCCGGCCGGCACTAAGCTCGACCGGTGGCCACGCACCCTATTCCGGTCACGGCCCCTCTGGCACCGATGCTCGGCCGCAGGGTCCACGAGCTGCCGGAGGGCGACTGGATCTACGAGCCCAAGTGGGACGGCTTCCGCTGCCTTGCCTTCCGCTCCGGGGGCGGGATCGACTTGCGCAGCCGCCACGACCGTCCGCTCGCGCGCTACTTCCCAGAGCTGGTCGCCGGGCTCGCCGAGCTCAGCGCGAGCGGCTTCGTCCTCGACGGCGAGATCGTCGTGCCCGGCCCGGGCGGGCTCGACTTCGACGCCCTGCTCGCCCGCGTCCATCCCGCCGCGTCGCGAGTCGAGCGGCTGAGCCGGGAGACCCCGGCCCGCTTCGTCGCCTTCGACGTCGTCGCGCTCGACGGGGACGACCTGCGCGAGCGGCCCTTCTCGGAGCGCCGCGAGTCGCTGAGCGCGCTGGTCGGCGAGGGGTCAGCAACCGTCGTGCCGACCCCCGCCACGCGCGATCCGTCCGTCGCCCGGGAGTGGCTCGCAGGCGCGGGGGGCGGGATCGACGGCGTGATGGCCAAGGCCGGCGACCTCCCCTACCGCCCGGGTCAGCGCGCGATGCTGAAGGTCAAGCCGGACCGCACCGCCGACTGCGTGGTGGCGGGCTTCCGGCCGTACGTCGACCGGCCGCTGCTGAGCTCGCTGCTCCTCGGGCTGTACGACGAGGACGGGGAGCTGCGGCACTTCGGCATCGTCCAGTCCTTCACGCAGCAGCGACGGCGCGAGCTGCTCGAGGAGCTCGCCCCCATGCGGGTGCCGCTCAGCGGGCACCCGTGGGAGCAGGGCTTCCTGACCGGAGGCGGGGCCACCGGCCGGCTGGCCGGGGCCGCCGGACGGTGGTCGCCGGGGGAGATGGCGCTCGACTGGGTGCCGCTCGCACCCGAGCGGGTCTGCGAGGTGGCCTACGACCAGCTCGACCACCAGCGCCTGCGCCACCCCGCGCGCTTCCGGCGCTGGCGGCCGGACCGCGTGGCGCGCTCGTGCACGCTCGACCAGCTCGCCCCCGCGGAGGGCACCGGCGCGGTCGAGCTCCTGTCGCCGGGGTGACTCGCCCCCCGCTGACCAGCCTCGACAGGGTGCTGTGGCCGGCCACCGGCTTCACCAAGGGCGACATGCTGACGTACTACGAGGCGATCGCCCCGGTGCTGCTCCCGCACATCGCCGGCCGGCCGCTCACGCTGGGCCGGTTTCCGGGCGGCGTCGACGGGCCCGGCTTCGCCACCACGGAGTGCCACGGGCGGCCCGACTGGGTCCGCACCGCTCGGGTGCCGCTGCGGTCGGGGGAAGTGCGCGAGCAGTGCGTGGTCGACGATCTGCCGTCACTCCTGTGGGTCGTGAACCTCGGCTCGATCGAGCTGCACGCGTTCCCGTCGGCGGCCGGGCGGCTGGAGGAGCCGGCGTTCGTCGTGCTCGACCTGGATCCGGGGCCGGGCACGGGCGTCGCGGAATGCTGCCGCGTCGCGCTGTGGCTGCGTGAGGCGCTCTCCGGCGTCGAGGGGGTCTGCAAGACCTCCGGCGGGCTGGGGCTGCACGTGTACGTGCCGCTGGCGCCAGGTCACTCCTTCGACGCCGCGAAGGCGTTCGCGCGGTCGCTGGCGGCGCGGGTCGCGGGCGAGCGGCCGGACGCCGTCACGGACAGGCGCGAGCTGTCGCGCCGCGCGGGGCGCGTGCTGATCGACTGGATCCCGAACAGCCCCCGCGCCCTGACGGTCACGCCGTACTCGCTGCGCGCCGCCGACACGCCGTCGGTCTCCACGCCCGTGGACTGGACCGAGGTGGAGGCGACCGCAGCGGGGGACGCGGAGATGCGGTTCGGCCCAGAGGACGTGGTGGAGCGGGTGGGCGCGGTGGGCGACCGGTTCCGGCCCGTGCTCGAGCTCGGGCAGCGGCTGCCGGCCTAGGCGGTCGGGGCGCACGGCCCCGGGGTGCGGCGGCGGGCATGCGTGTGGAATGCTGCGCCGACGCGCGATACCCGGCCGAGGAGAGACCGATGGACGAGCTGCAGGGCACCCCCGAAGCCGCCGACGGCGGAACCACCCTGACCGACGAGGAGATCGAGACGCGTCCGCTCCGCTCCGGCGCCGCGACGCCGGTCTCCGCCGGTGACGACACGGGCGACGACACCGGCGACACGGGCGACGACAGCGGCGACACCTCGGACGTCAGCGATACCGGCGACGACTCCGGCGACGTGAGCGACACCGGTGACGACTCGGGCGACGACAGCGGCGCCGCCTGATCGAGCGGCGACCGACGCCCCCGGCGCGCCTCCCGGCGCGGGCACGCCTGCCGCGGCGGATGCCCCCGGCGCGCATGCCGGCGCCGGCGGGCACGCCCCGGCGGACGCCCTCGCCCTGACGCTCGAGCCCGTCGACCCCGCCGCCTTCCTCGCCGAGCACTGGGAGCGGCGTTCGCTCATCGTCGCCCGCGACGACCCGGAGCGCTTCCGCCCGCTCCTCTCACCCGAGGACGTCGAGCACCTCGTCTGCGAGACGCGGATCCGTGCGCCCGGCTTCCGCATGGTCAAGGAGGGCGCCCAGATTCCCCTGGCCGCCTACACCGAGGACATCGGCTGGCGCCCGGGCAGCTTCTCCGGCATGGCCGTGGTCGAGCGCGTGACCGAGGAGTTCGCGCGCGGTGCCACGCTGGTGCTCCAGGCGCTCCACCTCCACTGGCCCGCGGCGGCGCTCTACTGCCGCGGGCTCGAGGCGTCGCTCGGCTGCCCGGCCCAGGCGAACGCGTACCTCACCCCGGCCACCTCGCGCGGCTTCGCAGTGCACCACGACACGCACGACGTGTTCGTCCTGCAGGTCTCCGGCCGGAAGAGCTGGCGCGTGTACGAGCCGGTGCTGGAGTTGCCGCTGAAGGACCAGCGCTGGTCGACCGAGCTCGGCGACCCGGGCCCGCCGGTCGAGGAGTTCACGCTCGAGGCGGGACAGACCCTCTATCTCCCGCGCGGCTGGCCGCACGAGGCGACCACCTCCGACGAGGAATCGCTCCATCTGACGATCGGCCTCCACCCCACCACCCGGATGGACGCCATGCGCATGGCGCTCGACGGCTGCGCCGACGACCCCGAGTTCCGCCGTTCGCTGCCGGAGGACGGCCACCTGCCGGCGGAGCTGATCGACCGCCTGGCGGCGCGCCTGCAGCCTGGCGAGGTCGCCCGCCGGGCGAGACGCCGCTTCGTCGCGAGCCGCCACCCGATCCTCCACGACCAGCTCAGCCAGGTCCGCGAGCTGGACGATCTCACCGCCACCTCCCCGCTCGAGCGGCGCCCGACCGTGCTGTTCGAGCTGGAGGAGGCCGGCGACGGTAACGTCACCCTCGTGTTCGAGGGCAAGGAGCTCCGCTTCCCGGCAAAGGCCGCTGCGGCGGTGCGGGCGATCGCCGGGCCCTGCGACCACGTGCGCCCCGCGGACCTCCCCGGGCCACTCGACGAGGCAGGGAGGCTCGTGCTGACGCGCCGGCTCGTCCGCGAGGGCTTCCTGCGCCAGGCCTGACGAGTCCGAGGCCGAGTCGCCAGTGGCCAAGCTCATCTACACGGCGCTCGCCTCGCTCGACGGCTACGTCGCAGACGCGGAGGGCAGGTTCGACTGGGCTGTGCCGGACGAGGAGGTGCACGCGTTCATCAACGACCTCGAGCGCGGCGTCGGAACCTACCTCTACGGGCGGCGGATGTACGAGACGATGTCCGTCTGGGAGACCGACGCCGGCCTCGCGGCCGAGTCGGACGTGACGCGTGACTTCGCGGAGATCTGGCAGGCGGCCGACAAGATCGTCTACTCGAAGACGCTCGAGACGGTCTCGACCGAGCGGACACGGCTCGAGCGCGACTTCGATCCCGGCGCCGTGCGGCAAATGAAGGCCTCGGCGGCAAGCGACCTGGCGGTGGCCGGTCCCGAGCTCGCCGCCCACGCCTTCAGGGCCGGGCTCGTCGACGAATGCCACCTGTTCCTCGCGCCCGTCATCGTGGGCGGCGGCAAGAAGTCACTCCCGGACGGCGTGCGCCTCGACCTGGAGCTGCTGGACGAACGCCGCTTCGCCTCTGGCATGGTCCACCTGCGCTACGCGGCTACAGCTCAGGACCACGTCATCGGGTCCCTCCAAGAGCTGGAGGCGCTGCGCGATTCGTCGCT
>DASZJZ010000293.1:0-2842 GCA_035947555.1 Thermoleophilaceae bacterium
CCTCGGCCACCTTGCCGAGCAGCTCCTCGTAGAGCGCCGGATCCTTGCCGCTAGTGCAGATGAAGCCGTCGCCGGCCCGGCCGGCCAGCTTGGCGGCGAGCGGACCGGACGCGGCGACGGTCTACGACCGGCCGGACGAGCCGGTGCCGGTCTACGTGGCCGCATCCGGGCCGCTCGCGGCCAAGCTGGCCGGCCGCGTGGGCGACGGCTTCATCTGCACGAGCGGCAAGGACCCGGCGCTCTACGAGGAGCTGCTCGGGAAGGTGGCCGAGGGAGCCACGGAGGCGGGCCGCGAACCGGGCGCGATCCGCCGCATGATCGAGATCAAGGTGTCATACGACCGCGACCGCGAGCGGGCGTTCACGAACACGCACTTCTGGGCGGCGCTCGGGCTCGAGCCCGAGCAGAAGGAGGACATCGAGGACCCGCTCGAGATGGAGCGCGTGGCGAAGGAGAACCTCGACCAGGCGCCGCGGCGGTTCATCTGCTCGGACGATCCCGAGGAAGTCGTCGAGAAGATCGCGGTGTACGTCGAGCTCGGGTTCGAGGAGCTGCTGCTCCACGCGCCAGGGCACGACCAGCGCCGCTTCCTCGACCAGTTCGGCGAGGACGTGCTGCCCCTGCTGCGCCGGCTCCACCCCGCCGCGCGGGCCGCTTCCGGTTAGGCTCCCGCGCCATGGACTCGCTCTCCGGCCGCACCATCCTCATGTCCGGCGGCAGCCGCGGGATCGGGCTCGCGATCGCCGTGCGCGCGGCGCGCGACGGCGCCCGCGTGGCACTGATCGCAAAGACCGCAGAGCCCCACCCCAGGCTGCCTGGGACGATCTACACCGCGGCCGAGGAGATCGAGGCGGCGGGCGGTGAGGCGCTCCCGATCGTCGGTGACATCCGCGACGCGGAGGCCGTGGAGGCGGCCGTGGCGCAGGCGGTGGAGCGCTTCGGCGGGATCGACATCGTGGTGAACAACGCCAGCGCGATCAACCTCGCGCCGATGCGCGATCTGCCCGTGAAGCGCTTCGACCTGATGCAGCAGATCAACTCGCGCGGCACGTTCGTGGTCACTCGCGCGGCGCTGCCGCACCTGCGCGAGTCGTCGCATCCGCACGTGCTCACCCTCTCACCACCTCTTTCGGCCGATCCGCGCTGGCTGGCCGGTCACAGCGCCTACACGCTGTCGAAGATGGGGATGACGATGATCACGCTGGGGCTGGCGGCCGACGAGGCCGAAGCCGGGATCGGGGCCAACTGCCTCTGGCCGCGCACGATCATCGCCACCGCGGCGGTGCAGAACCTGCTGGGCGGCGACGAGGCCATGCGGCGGGCCCGCACGCCCGAGATCGTGGGCGACGCGGCCCACGCCGTGCTGGTGCGCGACCCGCGCTCGTGCAGCGGCAACGCCTTCATCGACGACGAGGTCCTGGCCGAGGCGGGGATCACCGACCTCGACCGCTACTCGGCCGTCTCGGACACCGACCTGTCGCTCGACATCTTCGTCGACGGTTGGCCGGAGGGCGTGCCGGCCTGAGCCATGTGGTGCTCCTCTCCGGGGGGACCGGAGGGGCGAAGCTCGCGCGAGGACTGCTGGACGTCTGCCACCAGCTGACGGTCGTGGCGAACACGGGCGACGACGTGGAGGTGCACGGCGTGCACGTCTCGCCCGACCCGGACCTGGTGACCTACTGGCTGGCGGACGCCATCCACCCGCGCGGATGGGGCCTTCGCGGGGACACCTCGGAGGTCATGGACGCCCTGCGGGCGGCCGGCCGGCCGGTGTGGTTCCACCTGGGCGACCGGGACCTGGCGATGTGCCTCGTGCGCACCGCGGCGCTCCGGGCGGGGCGGCGGCTGACGGAGGCCCAGGCCGAGGTGGCGGATGCCATGGGCGTGGCCGCGCGCGTGCTGCCGATGTCCGACGAGCCCGTAAGGACGCACGTGCGGCACGGCGGGCGCGTGTGGCCGTTCCAGGAGTACATGATCGTGGCGGGGGCGGCGCCGCCCGTGGAGGGGGTGACGCTGGAGGGCATCTCGGCGGCGCGTCCCACCGCGGAGGTGCTGGCGGCGGTGGCGTCGTGCGACCTGATCGTGATCGGACCGTCGAACCCGGTGACGTCGATCGGACCCATCCTCGCGCTGCCGGGGATGCGCGAGGCGGTGGCGGAGGCGCCGGCGCCGGTCTTGGCGGTGAGCCCGTTCGTGGAAGGGCGGGTGCTGAAGGGCCCGACGGAGCACTTCTGCGAGTGGGCGGGAGTGGAGAGGAGCGCGCGCGGGATCGCCGGCCTGTACGCGGAGCTCTTGGACGGTCTGGTGGCGGACGAGCCGGTGGACGAGCTGCCGTGCCTCGTGACGAGCACGCTGATGGACACGGCGGAGCGGCGCCAGGCGGTTGCGCGGGAGGTGGTTTCCTTCGGGGAGCGATGCGCACGCTCGCGATCCTCCCCGTGAAGACCTTCGGCGCCGCCAAGCAGCGCCTCGTTCCGGCGCTCGGGCCGGACTCGCGGGCCACGCTCGCACGCGCCATGTTCACGGACGTCCTCGCCGCGCTGCGCGAGGTGCCCGCCCTGGACGCTCTCGCCGTGGTGACCGCCGATCCGGCGGCGGAGGCCGACGCTCGCGGAGCGGGCGCCGGCGTCCTTCCCGACAAGGAGCAGGCCGGTCAGTCGGCAGCCGCGTCGATCGGGATCTCGTACGCATTGGCCGAGGACTTCGCGCGGGTGCTGCTGGTGCCGGGCGATACGCCGCTGCTGGACCCACGCGAGGTGGAGGTGCTCTTGCAGGGGCGTGGTCCGGTGTCGATCGTGCCCGACCGGCACGGGACCGGGACCAACGCCCTGGTGCTCACCCC
>DASZJZ010000294.1:0-6062 GCA_035947555.1 Thermoleophilaceae bacterium
CGGCGAGGAGGAGACTGGCACCGGCAACCCCGCAGCGGCGGGCGCGGAGGAGCCGGACTCCGGCGAGGACGAGTAGCGCGGCGCCGCGCGCGCCGGTCGGCGACAACGCCCCGCGCCGACTGGCAGGCGCGCGTGCTCAAAGGCATGAGCGCTCAGCGACCCGTGCCGCGCGACGTGCAACGAGCCCACCCCGAGCGGGGCGCCCGTGCGTACTCTGATAAGCGTGCTCGACACCTTCCGCGGACCCGTCAAGGCCGGCTTCACCGCCCTCTTCGCGGTCGGCCTTCTCCTGCTCTTCCTCAACCCGCCGTCTCTCTCCGGCGCCGAGGAGCTCATGATCATCGCCGGCAGTGGCCTCGTGCTCGCTCTCCTCACCGCGTGGGCTTTCGTCGCCCTCAGCGGCAAGGACTCCATGCCGGACGCCGAGTTCGAGCGCCTCGTCAAGCGCAGCGAGGAACTCGCCAGAGAGCCGGGTCTCCGGGCCGGCACCACGGACTTCGACCTCCTCGTGGCCGACGCCATCGACAACCTTCCGCCCGACTTCCAGAAGGTCCTCGACCGCACGCCGGTGGTGGTCTCCCAGCTCGGCGCGGAGAACCGCGCCTACGGCCACTACTTCGGGGACACCGTCGCCCGCGACGACTACCCCGACCGCATCGTCCTCTACCAGGACACCCTCGAGCGCGACTTCGGCTGGGATCGCGACCTCCTCCGGGCCCAGGTCGAGCGCACGCTCCGCCACGAGCTCGCCCACCACCTCGGCTGGCACGAGCGCGGCGTGCAGGAGCTCGGGCTCTAGCCGAGAGCGGGAGCCGCCACAGGCGTCGGGACGGTCAGCCGGTACTCACCCACCTCGAACCGCCGCGTCCGCCGCCGGAACTCGAACGTGAAGCCCGGCCATTGGATCGAGTTGCGCCCGTTCCGGTCGAGGTACCAGCTGCTGCAGCCGCTGTTCCACACCGACCGCTGCAGCCGCTCCTGCATCTCGGCGTTGAACGCGTCCTGCACCTCCGGCCGCACCTCCACGCAAGCAGCGCCGCGCGCGGACATCTCTTCGAGAGCGCTCATCACATAGGCCATCTGCGACTCGAGCATGTACACGATCGAGCTGTGCCCCAGGTTCGTGTTCGGCCCGTAGAAGAGGAACAGGTTCGGGAAGCCGCTCACCGTCGTGCCGAGATACGCCTGGGGGCTTCCCTGCCACACGTCGGAGAGCGTCAGCCCCTCCCGCCCTCGAAGCCGGCGTGCGATAAGCGGGTCGCTCGGCGTGCAGCCGGTGGCGAAGACGATCGTGTCGACCTCGTGCTCCAAGCCGTCGCCGTCGACCAGCGACCCGGAGCGCACCTCGCGGATGCCGGAGGTGACCAGCTCCACCGAAGGTGACGCGATCGCCGGATACCAGTCGCTCGACAGCAGGATGCGCTTGCAGCCGATCGCATAGTCCGGAGTCAGGCGGCGGCGCAGCTCCGGATCACCCACGCCGCGGCGCATGTTCGCCCGTGCGAGCAGCTCGTGGCCCTTCAACAGCCGAGGATGACGCGTCATGCCCGGCACGATCAGCTCGTGCAGGCCCCAGATGGTCGCCCGCACCATGCGCTGCACGGCCGGCGCCCGCTCGTAGAGCCGCTGCAGCCGGGGCCCGACGGCGTGATCGAGGTGGGGGATCACCCATGGAGGCGTGCGCTGGAACACGACCAGCCGGCTGACCTGCTCCCGGATGCTCGGCACCACCTGGATGGCGGAGGCGCCCGTGCCGAGCACCGCCACGCGCCTGCCGCTCAGGTCGTGGGAGTGATCCCAGCGGGCGGTGTGGAAGGCGGCGCCCTCGAAGCGCTCGAGTCCGGGAAGAGCGGGAATGCAGGGCTCGCTCAGCAGCCCCGGCGCCGCCACCAGCACCCGGGCGGAGAGGCTGCCGCGCGACGTCTCGATCTCCCAGCGCCCGCGGTCGCCATCCCAGGCGGCGTCGAGCAGCTCGCACTCGAGCTCGACATGGCGCCGCACGCCGAACCGCGAAGCGCAGTCCCGCAGGTAGTCGAGGATCTGGTCGCGCAGCGGGTAGGCCGTGGTCCAGTCCGACTTGCGCGCGAACGAGAACGAGTAGAGGTTCGACGGGATGTCGCACTGGCAGCCCGGATAGCTGTTGGCGTGCCAGGTGCCGCCAACGTCGGACGCTCGCTCGAGGACGACGAAGTCGTCACGCCCGGCCATCTCGAGCCGGATCGCCATGCCGAGGCCGCCGAACCCGGCGCCGACGATGGCGACGTCGGTCTCGGCGGGCAGCGGCACCCGAGCCACGCTAGTAGCCGGGTCCGTCGGCGGCAAGGCGAAGCTAGGCTAGGAGCCGCCTGGAGAGGTGACCGAGCGGCTGAAGGTGCACGACTGGAAATCGTGTGGGCGGGTCAAACTGCCTCGAGGGTTCGAATCCCTCCCTCTCCGTCCCCCTGACTCCGCCCGACTGCTACGAACGCGATCGGTGCTTTCAGGATCCGGGACAGGGCGCCATGCGCGTCGTGCCCGGCCACAGGCAGCCGTCCGTCCGCCGCGGGGGCCGGTCACCCCGGAGCCGGAAGCGGGTGTACTTCCCGATGCGATCGCCGTGGTGCACGAGCACCTCGAGCACGAGGGTCGCAGGCATGAGGCGCTCCAGCACGGGAAAACTCACTGGCCGTCGACGAACGACCCTCTCAGCCCGTCTAACAGGACACCCTGGTCCGCGGCATCGGACCGACGCCGTCGCACCCCTCGGACCCGAGACCGCCAGCAGGCGGATGCGGGTACCCGCCTGCGTGACGCTGCCAACGAGTCTCACTATCGGGAACGGGCTCATGAGGGTCGGTAGAGGTGCGGACGTGGTCAGCGGCTTCGGCACCGGAGCTGGCCCGGTCGAGGGTTGAGCCTGGCTCGGCCCGGGGGGCGGGGCCGTGGTTCCAGCCGGGGCCACTCGCACCGCGACGGTGAGGGATCGCGTCGAGGCGGCGCCCTCGTCGTCCGTTACCCGAAGGCTGACGGTCGGATCGCCTGGGAGCGAGAAGCGGTGTGTGGCTATCGGGCCCGTGGCGTCATCGAACGTCCCGTCCCCATCCAGGTCCCACGACTGATCGGCGATGCTCCCGTCGGGGTCCTCGGAGTAGGAGACGAGCGTGACCTCCTCGCCCACGAGCGGCGCACCGGGTACGGCTGCAAAGGCCGCGTTCGGGGCCTGGTTCGGCGGCGGCGGGGGCGGCGGGTTCGGTGGAGGCAGCGACGGAGCGGCCTCTACGGTGATGTCCTTGGTCCGGGTGTCTGTCTCGCCCGTGATGTCCTCCACCCGGATGGTCACCTTCCACGTTCCGGGCGCCGGAGCGGTGACCGTTGCGGTGCCGTCGGGTGACTTGACATCGAACCTGTGGTCGCCGGTCAGCTCCCAGCGCGTGCTCGAGATCGGTACGGAGGGATCGACCGGGGTCGACGTGGAGGTCAAGGTCACGGAGGTCCCGGTCACAACCGGCTTCGGCGCCCAGTCGAAATCGGCGGTTGGCTTGCCGATGGCGACTCCCACTCCGACCGGCGACATGACCGCGGCGAGTGTCAGCGAGCACGTCGTGAGGAGACACCTGACGTGACTTGTGGCCATGCAAGAAAGAAACGTCCGGCAGTGCGCCCGGCTTGCGGTTCGGCGTCATGTGCGCGAGGTGCCTCAACCGTCAAGAAGGCCGCAGGCGCGTGAAGTGCCACAGGCGGCCGCCGAGCCTGTGGTCCACCGCCAGGCCGGCCGCCTCCGCGCGTTCGCGCAGCGCGCGGAAGGTCACCATGTGCGGGTCGCCGAACAGCTCGCCGACGACGATCCGGCCGTCCGGCTTCACCACCCGGCGCAGCTCGCGCAGGGCGGCGGACTGGTCCGGGATCTCGCCGAGCACGGTCACCAGATAGGCGGCGTCGAAGGTGTCGTCGGGGTAGGGCATCTCGCGGGCGTCGGCTCGCTCCGCCGCGATGTTCGAGATGCCCTCCTCCGCGGCCCGGCGCAAGGTGTGGTCGAGCATCTCCTGCTGGATGTCCAGCACGTCGAGGCGACCGTCGGGTCCCAGCCAGCCAGCCACCGGCAGCGAGTAGTAGCCCGTGCCGGGCCCGACCTCCAGGATTCGCTCGCCGCCGGACGGCGACAGCACCTCGCGCAGGCGCGCGCGGGTGATGAACGGGTGGGGCGCCTCCACCCAGAAGCGCTGCGAGTACGGGCACGCGGACGGGTTCTTGCGCCACCACAGCGCGGCCCCGGCCGCGCCCAGGCCCGCCGCGAGTGCCAGCCGCCGGGCGAGTCCCAAGGCTCAGGCGCTTTCCGACACCGGCACGATCAGCCGGATGTGCCGCCGGGCCAGCATCAGCACCGGTGTCCTCCAGTCGCCTCCCGACCCGTCCAGGGGGGTCAGCTCGCAGTCGAGCAGGGTGAAGAACACCTGGTCGCGCCGGTTCACGTGGTCGGAGACGCGCGAGCGGTAGCCCTCCCTCGGGAGGGTCAGCATGCCCTCCACGCGATACCGATCTGTCTCGACCACCACCCGTTCCTTGCGTACCTCCACGGCCGCGCAATCTAGCGCTCGCCTGCGCGGCCGCCGCTCCTGCGGGTGTACCGTTGCTGTGGTGGAACCCACGGCGACCGTGGACCGGACCCCCGCTCTCGAGGCGGTGTTCAAGCCGGTCGAGCCCCCCACGACCTTCGAGGAGACCGTCGAGCGGCTCGGCACCGCCATCCGGCTCGGCATCCTCGGTCCCGGCACCCAACTGCCGCCCGAGCGCGACCTGGCCGACCAGCTGCGCATCTCCCGCTCGACCCTTCGCCAGGCGCTCACCACCCTCGTCCAGAGCGGCCACCTGGTCTCGTACCGCGGCCGCGCCGGGGGGACATTCGTCGCCGAGGAGCCGCCCCTCGGCCAGCATGTGGAGGAGGAGGTGCTGGGCGACGAGGCCCGTGCGGTGCTCGACTACCGGATCGCGATCGAGACAGGCGCTACCGTGCTCGCCGCCGAGCGCGCTCGCGAGCAGGACCTCGAGCGCCTCCTCGAGTTCACCCGTCAGATGGACGGCGCCCAGCGCTTCGACGACTACCGGCGCGCCGACATCCGCTTCCACATCGGCGTCGCCGAGGCCTCCTACTCTCCCCGCCTTGTGACCGTCATGACCGAGGTCCAGGGCCAGATGAGCGACCTGATCGCCCGGATCGCCCACCCCGACGAGGTGCTGAGCCGCTCCAACGAGCAGCATCGCCGATTGGTGGACCTGCTGCGTCGCCGCGACCTCGGCGGGGCAGTCCGGCTGATGCGCGAGCACATGGACGGCACCGAGCACATCCTGGCCGGCCTGCTGCCGGAGCGTCCCGGGTAGCGGCGGTGCGATTCTTGTACCGGCCGCGTATGACCCGACTCGCGCCGATCCTCCTCTGCCTGCTCGCGTTGCTTGTCGCGTCGTGCGGCGGTGATGATGACGCCCCCTCGCAGGAGGAGTTCGCCGACCGCGCGAACCAGATCTGCCGCGAAGCCGAGGAGTCGCTCGAGAACGTGGGGCAGGAGGCCGAAACCCCCGAGGAGATCGTCCCCGCTGTCGACCGAGTCATCGAGGAGCTGCGTAACGCGGTCGACGAGCTGGCCGATTTGGAGCGCCCCGAGGGCGAGCCCGGCGAGCGGGCCGAGGAGTTCGTGAACGCGACCCGGACCCAGATCGAGGACGGCATCCCCCACCTGGAGGATCTGCGCGCGGCGCTGGAGAGTGGGGACCAGGAGGCCGCGCAGGAGGCCGCGACGCGCCTGCAGGAGATCGATTCCGGCGCCTCGAACGAGGCTGCCCGCGAGGTCGGCGCGAACGCCTGCGCGGACGGGTAAGACACCGACCGCGACGGCCCGGGTCTGCCTCAGGGCCGACCGCGGCGGTCACCCGCTCCGGCGGGCCGGGCGCCTCCGGGGCCAGGCGTCTCAGCCTTTGGCGGCGATCGCCTCCGCGAGCTCGGCCTCGCTTTGGCGGACCTCGTCGCCGGCCTCCTTCCAGCGCGCTGCGGAATCGCTCTCGGCCGCTGCGGCGAGCGTCCCGTAGGCCTC
>DASZJZ010000295.1:0-2332 GCA_035947555.1 Thermoleophilaceae bacterium
GCGCGGCCGGCGCATCGGAGGCGGGCGCCGCGTCCGCCGCGCGCGCCAGCTCCTTCGGTCCGCCGGCGATCCGCTTCGCGACCAGCGCCCCCAGCGCGCGGTCCTCCTCTCGACCGCTGAGCGCGGCCGCCGCGGTCAGCACCAGCGCCGCCAGCAGCGCCAGCGCCACCCATTCCAGCGCCGCCTGTCCCCTCTCCCCACACACGCCGCGCGACCGTATGGCCGCGCGGCTTACACGTGTGCGTCGTGGGTGACGCTATGAAGACAACTGAGCGACGACGGCTATATGCGTCCCGCTGCCTGCCGCTGCCGCCGGGCGATCGCGTCGACCATCACGGCCGCCAGCAGCACCGCGCCGGTGACCATGAACTTCACGGCGGTCTCGTACCCGAGGAGGTCCATGCCGTTCGAGATCGACTGGATGACGAGCGCACCCAGCAGCGCGTGCCAGACGCTGCCGCGGCCGCCGAACAGGCTCGTCCCGGCGATCACCGGTGCGGCGATCGCCAGCAGCAGAAACTCCCCCGATCCCGATGCCTGGTTCACCGCGAGCAGCCGCGACGCGGCCATGATCCCGCCGACCGCGGCCATCGTCGAGGCGATCATGAACACGAGCACCCGCACGCGCGTGACGTTGATGCCCGCGCGGCGCGCGGCCTCGGCGTTGCCGCCCACAGCGTAGATATGCCGCCCGAACGTCGTCCTCGTGGTGACGTAGAAGAAGATCAGCACGAAGCCGACCAGGATCAGGATCGCGAGAGGCAGGCCGCGGTCGTCGTTGAGGATCCAGATCGCCACCAGGGTGACCACGGCCACGAGCACGATCCGCAGCACCAGGGTCCCGAGCGGGTCTGCCGACAGCCCCTCGCGGAGGCGTCGCTGCCGTCCGAGCAGCGTGAACGCGGCAAACGCCGCGATCGCCAACACCGCGAAGATCCAGCCCACCGTGTCGCTGTAGAAGGTGCTGGTCAGGCCGACGATCTTCTGGTCCGTGAGGTTCACTGTGCCGGTCTCGCCCAGCACCTCGAGCTGGGCCCCCGGCCACGCGAGCAAGCCCGCCAGCGTCACCACGAACGAAGGTATGCCGAAGCGGGTGAAGACCGAGCCCTGGAACAGCCCGATTGCGGTCCCGGCGAGGATGCCGGCGGCGATCCCCAGGTAGGGCGACCAGCCGTTCTGCTCCACCAGCACGGCGACGATCGCCGAGCACAGGCCGCTCACGGCGCCGACCGACAGGTCGATCTCTCCGAGCAGCAGCACGAGCACAACGCCGATCGCCACGACCCCTACGGCGGTCGCCTGAAGCACCAGGTTGGTCAGGTTTACGGAGCTGAGGAAGCGGTCCTCCTGGCTGTAGAAGATCGCCCAGATGACCACCAGGACGAGCACCACCCGCAGCTCGGCCAGGTCGCCCTGGACGAACCGCCGGAGCAGGTCGGCGCGCGGCGGGGCGACCTCGGCGTCGGCAGTGGCGGCGGCGGCCCCGCCCCCCTGGGCACTCATTGGTCGTCCTCCCTCTCCTCGCCGAGGCGCCCGAACTCGGCGCCCGTGATCGCGGCAACGACCTCCTCCTGGCTCGCCTCGTGCGCGCCGAGGTCAGCCGCTTTGCGCCCGAGCCGCAGCACGAAGATGCGGTCGGCGACCTCGAACACGTCGGCCAGGTTGTGGCTGATCACGACCACCGCATGCCCCTCGTCGCGGAGTCGCTTGATCAGGTTCAGCACCATTGCGGTCTGGCGTACCCCCAGCGCCGCGGTCGGCTCGTCGAGCACGACGAGCTTCGGATCGCCCAGCAGCGAGCGGGCGATCGCCACCTGCTGGCGCTGCCCGCCCGAGAGCGTCCCCACCTCGGATCGCATGTCGACGATCGTCACCGCGAGCCGGCCGAGCAGCTCACCGGTCTGCTTCTCCATCGACGTCTCGTCGAGTGCGAAGGCGCCCTCCTCGCGGCCCAGGAAGAGGTTCTCGACCACGTCGAGGTTGTCGCACAGCGCGAGGTCCTGGTACACGGTCGCAATCCCGAGGTCCGTGGCGTCGGTCGGTCCGGCAATGCGCACCTCGTTCCCCTCGAACAGGATGCGTCCCTCGTCGATCTCATGGATGCCCGCGATCGCTTTTACGAGCGTCGACTTGCCGGCCCCGTTGTCGCCCACGAGAGCGACGACCTCGTTGGGGTGAACTTCGAAATCCACGTCGCTCAATGCCTGCACCGGGCCGAAGCGCTTGCTGACCCCCTCTAGCGCGAGCACGGGCGTGTTCCCGTCCATCTCCCGAAGGCTCCTTTCCTGAACCCGGGGGCGCCCGGCGGCGCGCCGTGCGCCGCCGAGCTCCA
>DASZJZ010000296.1:0-8035 GCA_035947555.1 Thermoleophilaceae bacterium
CCACGACTACGGCGGGAGCGGCGCGGGCTTCGGCGCCGGACGGGCCGGGCACTCGCACCAGGGCCACGACGTCTTCGCGCCCTGCGGCACGCGGATGGTCGCCGCGCGCGGCGGGCGCGTGCAGTTCAACCAGTACCACGCCGCCGCCGGCCATTACATCGTGATCGACGGCGACGGCACCGACGTCGACTATGCCTACATGCACCTCGCCGAGCCCTCGCCATTCCAGCCGGGCGACCGGGTCTTCACCGGCCAGCGGATCGGCTCGGTTGGCGACAGCGGCAACGCGCAGGGCTGTCACCTCCACTTCGAGCTCTGGAGCGCCCCGGGTTGGTACGACGGCGGTGACCCGTTCGACCCGCTGCCCGCGCTGCGGGCGTGGGACAGCTGGTCGTAGCCATGGCCGACTACGCGATCCGGCGGCTGCACGACATCCCCGACGTGCTCGGCGACTACCCGGGCGAGATGCGCATGAGCGCGGCGAGCGATCTCGGGGCCGAGCAGGTCTCGTTCACCTGGCGCCGCATGCCGGCCCAGACCGGCGGCAAGGGCAGCTACGGGCACAGGCACAAGACCCAGGAGGAGATCTACTTCGTCGCCCAGGGCACGCTGCAGTTCAAGCTCGAGGACGAGATCTTCGACGTCACGGCCGGCAACATCGTCCGCATCGCCCCGCACGTGGCCCGGTCGGTCTGGAACGAGGGCCCCGAGGATGCCGTCCTGATCATGTGCTCGACGAAGACGGCGGATCCGCGCGCGGACGTAGAGTTCGTCGAGGACTTCTGGCCCAACTGAGGCTATTGCCGGTATTCGCGCAGGCCGTCGCCGTTCGGCAGCGCCTCCAGCGCCGCCCGGCACACCAGCCCGAACACGGCGAACACGAGGAACGCCTCCAGCGCGCCATCCGTTCGCGTTGCGGCGTAGGCGAAGAAGATCGCCGCCACGACCCAGCGCCAGACCTTCCAGTTCGGCTCCCAGGGCCGCCTGTCCTCGGGGCGAGGATCCTGATCTCCGGCGTGGACGTAGGCGAGAAAAGGCATCGCCAATATCCAGGGTAAACCCACGTGCAAGGGGCATACTGCGCGGCATGGAAACCCCCGGGGAGCGCTCCGTCCGTGTGTTCTCGGACGCGGTCACGGCCGGGGACGTGGAGGCCGCCGTGGCGGTCTGCCATCCGGAGATTGAGTTCATGTCGGTGCTCGCCGTCAGCGGGCGGCGCTACCTCGGGCACGCCGGCATCCGCGAGTACTTCGAGGACGTCGCCTCGGCGTGGGCCGAGTGGCGCGTGGAGGTCCACGAGATCGTCCCTGGGTCCGACGGCCGCGTGGCGATCGTGATGAGCATGCACGTGCGCGGCAAGGAGAGCGGCGCGATCCTGTCGGAGCGGACCGACCACATCTGGACGCTCGAGGACGGCCTGCTGCTCCGCAACGAGCCCTATCGCGACCCGGGAACGGCGCTGCGGGAGCTCGGGGTGGAGGGATAGCCGGCGCGGCACCGCGCGAGCCCGGCGCGGCCCGCTAGCCGGCCTGCAGCGCCACCGCGAAAAGCGCGCACGCCGCGAGCCCGGCCGCCGTCCGCACGTGGTTCGCCCTCGTCCACTCGACCAGGTACGTCCTCCACACCCGCGCACCCTCTTCGCTCTCCGGGTCCACGCGCGCGAGAGCGTTGTTGCGCGGCACGTGGTAGCCGAGCGTGATCACGACCTCGCCGACGAAGTAGATCGCGCCTCCCGCGATCAGCCAGCCCGCATAGGGCTCGTCCAGGTGGGCGAGGCCCCGCGCGACCAGCACGAGGCACAGGAGCCCGGTCCCGAACAGCGCGGTCATGAAGGCCGGCGTGATCACCGTGATGTTGATCGACTGCATCGCGGCGGCGCCCTCGGACGGCCTGAGCCGCCCGAGGGCCTTCATCACGAAGTTGGAGAACGCGAAGAACACGCCGCCCACGAGTCCCGCGGCCACCAGCGCGACGAGCGTGAGGCCGAACAGGAGACCGTCCATCAGGCGGCCTCCCGCGCCCCGTCCCAGACGCCCGAGGCCGCCGCTTCGCGGGCGAACTCGGAGAAGTCGCGCGGCTCGCGCCCCAGCGCCCGCTGCACGCCGTCGGTGAGGTTCGCGTTGCGGCCGTCGAGCACCTCCCCCAACAGGTAGGCGAGGAACTCGACGATGTCCTCGGGGACGCCCTGCTCCACCGCGCCGGCCGCGAACTCGTCCATCGACACCGGCACGTAACGGACCTCGCGACCCGCCGCCGCGGCGATCTCGTCCACCGCCTCCTCGAACGTGAGCAACCGCGGGCCGGTCAGCTCGTAGACCTGACCCACATGGCCGTCCTCCGACAAGGCCAGGGCCGCCACGTCCGCGATGTCCTCGACGTCGACGAAGGGCTCCGGGACCGAGGTGGCGGGCAGCACAACCTCGGCCGCCGCCACCATCTCCGCGAAGACCCCGTCGCTGAAGTTCTGGTTGAACCAGCTGCAGCGCACGATCGTCCAGTCGGCGCCCGAATCGCGGAGCGCGCGTTCCGCCCGCTGGGCCTCCTCCTCGCCGCGACCGGACAGCAGCACCAGCCGCCGCACGCCCTGCTCGAGGGCCGTCGCGGCCAGCGCGGTCACGGCCTCGACGGCGCCGGGAATGGCGATGTCCGGGTAGTAGGAGATGTAGGCGGCGCGGGCTCCGTGGAGCGCGGGCGCCCACGTGTCGCGGTCGGTCCAATCGAACGGCGGATCGGCCGAACGCGAGCCGATCCGGATGGGGATGCCGCGCCGCTCGAGGCGCTTCGCTACACGGCGTCCGGTCTTGCCGGTGCCGCCGATCACCAGTGTTGGCTTGGTGTGGTTGTTCATGGGGCCGACGCTACGGCCGCCGCGCGGGGCTCGCGTCGGGGAGCTCCCCGATCCGCCTCCCTGAGATCACGAGCCGGCCAGGGCGTCCGCCAGCTCGCCGCGGCCGGCGATGTCGAGCTTGCGGTACACGTGACCGAGGTGCGTCTCGACCGTCTTGCGGGTGACGAACAGGGCCTGGGCGATTTCCGGGTTGCTGCGCCCCTTGGCCGCGAGCTCGGCGACGCGGCGCTCGGACACGGTGAGCTGCGCCAGGCCGTCGCCGAACGGGTCGCTCGACCGCCCGCCCGCCGCGAGCAGCTCCGTGTGGGCCGTCTCGGCGAGCGCCACCGCGCCGCACCGCTCCGCCAGGTCGCGGCCCTCCTCGAGCGCCCCGCGGGCCTCGGCGCGGCGGTTGTCGCGCCGCATGGCGGCGCCGAGGTCCACGAGCGCCCGGGCGTGCTCGAGCCGCGCGGACGAGCCGGCCAGCACGTCCACGGCCTCGCGCAGGCGCTCCACCGGCGCTCCCTGCAGGAGCGCGTTCGCCCGCAGGGCCATCCCCATGCCGCGCGCCGTGCCCCATTGGCGCGCCCGCTCCAGGTCTTCCGCCGCCATGTCGCGCGCCTCCTGCTCTTCGCCCAGGGCTGCGAGCGCCAGGGCCGCGTGCGAGCGCCAGCGCGACGCCAGCGGATTGGCGACCCCCCAGAGCTCGTCGCGCCGGCCGAACTCCTCGAGGTCGTCGAGCCCCTCGCGGGTCCGCCCGCGCGCCAGGTGGAGGAGGGCGCGCGCCTGGAAGAAGAAGTTGGTGGTCGGCCCCGGCAGGATGTCCTCGCCGAGGCCGGCGCGCCGCAGCTCGTCGTCCGCCGCCTCGGCCTCGCCACGCTCAACGAGGGCCTCGACGAGCAGCCCCACCGAGGACGGCAGCCCGAGCGGGATCCCGTGGGTCGTGAGCAGCTCGAGCGCCGTGCGCCCGTCGGCCTCGGCCAGGGCCACCGCTCCGCGGCGCAGATACAGCCGCCCGCGGCGGCTCGTCAGGTAAGCCACGGCCGGGATCGAGCCGCGCTCACGCGCGTCCGCCAGCGCCTGCTCGAGGGCCCGCTCGGCCACATCCAGGGCGTCGGCGGCGAGCAGTCCGGTGACGATGTCGTAGAACGGGCCTCCCACGTCCACGTCCTGCTCGGCCAGCAGGCGCCCGCCGGCGAGGGCGCTCTCCAGGTGGCGCGCGGCCTGCGCGGCCGAGTCGCTCGCCCGCGCGCGCTCGCACGCGAGGCTGGCCAGGACGAGGCGCTCGCCGGGCGTCGTCCCCGCGAGCTCGCCGTGACGCTCGAGTCGCTTCACCGCCGGCGCCCGGGTCTCCAGCGGCGCCTGCCGGGCGTGCGACGCAAGCTCGCCCTCGAGCACCAGCGCGAGTTCGCGGTCGGCCGGCTCCACCAGCTCGATCGCCGCTTGCAGCACGGCGACGGAGCGGTCCGCCAGGCCGGCGATGGTGTGCGCAAGGGCGAGCTGCCGGGCCGACCTGGCGACCTGGGCGGGCTCGCCGGGCAGCAGCTCGACCGCCGCCGCCAGGTGCTCCGCCGCTGCGGGGTCACCGAGGCGCAGCTCCGCAGACCCAAGTTCGAGCAGGACCGCGCCGCGCGTCTCCGGCGCGGTCGGCGGCTCGGCCAGCGCCCGCCGCAGCCACGCCGCGGCAGCGGCCGGGGCTCCTTGCACGAGGGCGTGGGCCGCCACGTGGCGCAGGAGCTCGACCCGCGCGGGGTCGCCCTCCGGGTCCGCCGCCACAACCTGGGCCGCGATCCGCTCGTCGGCCGCGCCGGCCTCCGCGAGGATCCGCGCCGCACGGGCGTGCGCCCGAGCCCGCTCCCGCGGGCCGATTCCGGCGTACACGGCCTCACGCACGATCGGGTGGGCGAACTCGAGCCGCTCGGCAGGCTTGAGGATCGCCAGCGCCGCGAGCAGATCGGCGGCGCCTGCCGCGTCCGCGTCGGAGA
The DNA here is from genome assembly GCA_035947555.1 of Thermoleophilaceae bacterium. Lineage (GTDB taxonomy): Bacteria > Actinomycetota > Thermoleophilia > Solirubrobacterales > Thermoleophilaceae > JACVRW01. The sequence goes on from DASZJZ010000296.1 coordinate 4,813, forward strand.
GATCGGCGAGTCGCGCGGCCTCTGCGATGCCCGCGCCGTCGCCCAGCACCGCCGCCGCGCGCACCAGCGAGCGGGCCGCCGGGGGCCGGCCCTCGAGGCGCAGCAGCACCGCCTGTGCGACGGCGGCTGGGCCGGTGCCGCGCACGCGCTGGGCCCCCGCGGCGTCCGTGGGGAAGCCGCGGTCGGCGGCGTCTCGGAGGAGGGCCTCGAGGAAGAACGGGTTGCCGCCGGTGGCCTCGCGGCAGGCCGCCGCGAACTCGGTCGCCACCGGCGCGCCGAGCCTGCCCTCGCACAGGGTGGCGGTGGCCTCGGGGCTGAGCGGCCGCGGGGCGATCGCGGTGGTCTCGGGCGCGGCCGCCAGGCGGGCGATGGCGGCGGTGTCGCCCTCGCCGGGGCGGGTGGTGGCGAGCACGGCCACCGCGAGCCCGTCCAGGCGGGGCGCCAGATAGTTGAGGAGGCGGAGCGACTCGGTGTCCGACCAGTGGAGGTCGTCCACCAGCAGCGCCACGGGCCCCTCGTCGGCGAGGTTGTTGAGCAGCCAGTAGAGGCCGTGGAGGACGGAGAAGGCGCCGTCCGCCGTGGGCGGCGGGCAGTCCGCGGGGGCGAACAGCGGCTGCGACAGGGCTGCCGCGCCGCGGAACAGGCGCTCGCGCTCCGCGCCGCCCGCCCTCGCCACGACCGGCTCGAGCAGCTGGCGCACGCAGCCGTAGGCGAAGTCGCGCTCGAGCTCGCCGGCCCGGGCGCGCAGGCAGGTGAACCCGGCGTCGCCCGCTGCCTCCGCAGCGGCCCTCAGCAGGCTCGTCTTGCCCAGACCGGCGGAGGCCTCCACGAGCACCACGCGGCCGGTGCCGCCCTTCGCGGTGATCAGCGCGCGATCCAGCTCCGCGAGCTCCCGCTCGCGCTCCAGCAGGGTCTCCGCTGTCTCAGTCGACACGTGGTTTCAGGGCCTCCGGAGGCCCGCGCCAGACTACCGCGGTCGCCCGTCGGCCCAAGCGTGGCGCTGGCCGCGTTCAGGGAAGCAGCGTCAACGCCTCGACGTGCGCCGGCCGGACGACGCTGAAGTGCCGGCGGTCGAGGGTCGCGACCTTCGGTTCGTCCAGCATTTCGGCGGCCGCCACGACCGCGGCATCGACAAGCCCGAGCGGCAGGTCGCTGTAGCGCTCAACAAGCTCGCCGGCCCGAACGAGCCAGCGCGGCGGGAGGTCGATGAGCTCCAGGGCGCCCGATTTGAGATCGGAGATGAGCGCCGCGAAGGCCTCCGGCCATGGGCGGACGAGGTACTCGACCTCCACGAGCACGCACACGGGCACGCCGCGTGGCTCCGATGACTGCTGGAGGAGGTCGGCGCAGCGTCGATGGTCGGGGTCGGTCGCGTCGAGCATGGCGACCAGAGGCCCCGTGTCGAGGATCAGCGCCACCGATCGGGCTCGTACGCCCGCCGCCGCGCCGCACCGTCCGTGCGGATCACACCCGCGCTGGCGAGCCGAGGCGGCGATCCGGCGCCGGGACCGAGCTCGGCGATGGCAGACTGCGCCGGATGGCACTCCCCTCCACTCCCACGGGCCGCGCGCTGCTTGGCGCCCGAACGGCCCTTGGTATCTCAACGTTGCTCGCGCCGCGGCTGGCCGGCAAGGCCTTCTTGCTCGAGCCGGATGACAACCCGCAGTTGCCGGTGATTGCCCGAATGTGGGGCGTCCGGAACTTGTCCCTGGCCGCCGGGATGTACGCGGCGACGGGCGCAAACCGCGCTCAATGGTGGCGACTCCAGCCCGCGGTGGACGCGCTCGACTTCCTCGCGATCGCCACAGAATGGCGCCGCGGCACGGTGCCCGGCCCGGCGGCCGCGTTGATGGCCGGCACGGCCCTCGCCGCAACCGCGTTCGGAGCCCTGTCCGTGGCCGGGGAGTCGGAGCAAGGCGGCTGAGCCCCCGACCCCGCGAAACCGGCGCCTGGATCACCGCCGCCCGGCAATGATCTGTTGGTGGCGTCTCGGGGATACCCCGCTCTGCAACGGGTTCAGCCGGCCACGATCGTCGCGGCGAGCGCGACCCCATGGTCCTTCGCCCAGGGTGGCCCCATCGTCGCCCGAACGTCCCAGCCACGAGCGTGCGCGAGCTCGGAGAGCACCTGGCGATACATGATGGCGTCCGCGCGGGCCTCATATGGCGCGCGCCGTTGGACGGCGATGTCGTCGGGGAAGTCGAGCGGCCAGGCTCGGAGCGAGATCGAGACGACCGGCGCGGGCAGCGCGGTTGCGATCCCGTCGAGTGCCGCTGACGCCGCCCGAACGACGGACCCTCGCACCCTCGCGACCAACGCAGCCGTAGCGGCGACATCGAGACGCCCGCGCGTGTAGTGAATCGGTGCCGCCGACATGCCGGGTTCGATCAGCTCGATCCGCCGGCGGTCCACGACCTCGTGGTCAGCGGACGCCGTCACCGCGATGGCCCGGCCGAGATGATCCGCAATGCCCACGCGCAGACCGTCTCCAGTTGGAGGCACGCGCTTGCCTCAGCCGGCGTGGCCCTCGGCCGGCTCAACGCCGGCGGCCCGGAGTGCTTCGTCGTAGGTCGCACAGGTCCTGTGAGAGACGATCATGCCGTCGCGCACGCCGATCACCCAGGCGCACGCCGGATGGCTCTCAGCCCCGCTGGCCCGGCCGCGCACCCGGCAGCGACCGCCCACTACGACCCGATCGCCGAGATCCCTGTACTCGTGTCCCTCGGGCTCCAGCACATCCCACAGCTCCCGAGCCTCCGCGAAATACGCAAGCACGCCCTCATGGCCTCGGTATCCACCACTCTCGACCAGGGTCCCGGTCAGCGGCAGAAACTCGACATCCCGGGCGTAGAGGCGCAGGAGCTCGTCGACATCCCACGTGCTCATCGCCTCGAAGCTCCTCCTGACGAGCGCGACGTTGTCGGACATGTCCGTCGGACTCTAATAGGGAGGCGAGAGTGCTCCCATGGAACGCGGCAGCGCGCGCGAGCCTCGCAACGCTCCTGCTTGTCGTCCAAGGCGGGCCTGCGGTGTCCCGGTTGTCGCCCCCTCACCGGGCACTTCATCGGGCGGGTCGTACAGGACACCCGACAACGAGCGGCCGTCAAGCGGGGACGATCTGCAGGCACAACGCCTCCAAGGGTCCCGCTACGCGATGGTCAGCTAGATGGCGTGCTTCCATGTCGAGAAGCTCTGACCGGCTCCGCTCACCAGGTGAAGGGCC
>DASZJZ010000297.1:0-5698 GCA_035947555.1 Thermoleophilaceae bacterium
GGTGAGCGCGTCGGACGCGTCGCCCGCTGCCGTGGAAGTGGCCCGGGCGAACGCGGAGCGACTTGGGTTGCCGCTCGAGGTGCGGGTGGAGCGCGGGGTCCCGAAAGGCGAGCCGCCTGAGGGCGGGGGCGGCGCTGACCTCGTGCTTGCCAACCTGCCCTACGTGCGCGAGGACGAATGGGACGCGCTGGCGCCCGAGATCAGGCGCTACGAGCCGCGCGAGGCCCTTGTCTCCGGCGCCGACGGCCTCGACGCCATCCGCGAGCTCTGCGCCGCCACCGCGGCGGGCACCCGGCTGGCGCTCGAGCACGCGCCCGGGCAGGCCGCCGAGGTCCGCGGGCTCATCCGCGATGCCCACACTCTGCGCGACCTCGCCGGCCGCGAGCGCGTGACCATGGGGTCGGCGCCGTGACCGAGGAGGACGTCGCCACCTTCCAGCGCTGCATCGCCGTGGGCGGCGTGGCGCTCTTCCCCGCCGACACCGTCTACGGCCTCGCCACGGAGCCCGACTCGCGCGACGGCATCGACCGCCTCTACCGCCTGAAGGCACGCCGTCCGGACCGGCCTGCCGCGGTGATGTTCTTCGATCTCGGGCTCGCCCTGGAAACCCTGCCCGAGCTCCCGGCGCAGACCCGCACCGCGGCGGAGCGCCTCCTCCCGGGCGGAGTGACCGTGTTGTTGCCGAACAGCGCCCGCCGCTTCCCGCTGGCGTGCGCCCCTAACCCCGACGTGCTCGGTCTGCGGGTCCCACGGCTGAAGGGACCGCTGTCGCCGCTACGGAAGATGCGCTGGCCCGTCCTCCAATCGAGCGCCAACCCGTCGGGCGGCAAGGACCCCCGCGGAGTCGAGGACGTCGACCAGCGCATACGGGCCGGGGTGGACCTGATTCTCGATGCCGGCGAGCTCCCGGGCACCCCTTCGACCGTGGTGGACCTGACCGCCTACCACGAGAACGGACGCTTCGAGATCGTTCGAGAGGGTGCCGTAGAAGCCGAGGCCATCCGCAGTGCACTCGGATAGCAATGGTACGGTCAGCGCAATGAGCGACCTCACCCCCGACCACTTCACAAAGCCCGTCGCAGACATCGACCCGGAGATCGCCGAGGTGCTCCAGAACGAGGCCGCTCGGCAGGAGTCGACGCTCGAGATGATCGCCTCCGAGAACTTCGTCCCCCAGGCGATTCTCGACTGCCAGGGCTCCGTGCTCACCAACAAGTACGCCGAGGGGTATCCCGGCAAGCGCTACTACGGGGGCTGCGAGCACGTGGACGTGGCCGAGCAGCTCGCAATCGACCGCGCCAAGGAGCTGTTTGGCGCCGAGCACGCGAACGTGCAGCCGCACTCCGGCGCCCAGGCCAACTCGGCCGTCTACATGGCGCTGCTCGAGCCGGGCGACCGCATCCTCGGCATGAAGCTCGACCACGGCGGCCATCTCACCCACGGGATGAGGATCAACTTCTCCGGGCTCTACTTCGACATCGTGGGCTACGGCGTGCGCGAGGAGGACTCGCGGCTCGACATGGACGAGCTCCAGCAGCTCGCCGAGGACTCGCGGCCCAAGCTGATCCTGGCCGGCTGGTCGGCCTACCCGCGCCAGCTCGACTTCCAGCGCTTCCGCGAGATCGCGGACTCGGTCGGGGCGATCCTGATGGCCGACATGGCCCACTTCGCCGGCCTCGTGGCGGCCGAGCAGCACCCGAGCCCGATCCCTTACTGCGACGTGGTCACCACCACCACCCACAAGACCCTCGGCGGCGCCCGCGGGGGGATGATCCTCTGCAAGGAGGAGTACGCGAAGAAGATCAACTCGCGCGTTTTCCCCGGCCACCAGGGCGGACCCCTGATGCACGTGATCGCCGGCAAGGCGGTGGCGCTGAAGATCGCCCAGACCGAGCTGTTCCGCGAGCGCCAGCAGCGCACCCGCGCGGGCGCGGCCGCCGTGGCCGAGGAGATGGTCGCAGCCGGCGTGAACGTGCTCACAGGCGGCACCGACGTGCACCTGGTGCTCGCCGACCTGCGCGACTCCGACCTCGACGGCCAGCAGGCCGAGGACCGCCTCGCGGAGATCGGGATCACGGTCAACCGCAACGCGGTGCCGTTCGACCCGCGCCCACCCGCGGTCTCGTCCGGGCTGCGGATCGGCACCCCGGCGCTCGCCACGCGCGGCCTGCAGGTGGACGACTTCCGTGAGATCGGCCGCGTGATCGGGGAGGCGCTCACCGGCGGCTTCGGCGACGACAAGCGTGCAGAGCTGTCGGAGCGCACGCGCGCGCTGGCCGACCGCTACCCCCTCTACCCACACCTGTCGCCGGCCGCGGTCTGACCCTCTTCGAGCTCGAGCGCGTCTCGCTGGCCCGCGCGGGCCGGCAGGTGCTGCGCGATCTCAGCCTCACGATCGAGCCGGGGGCCACGGCGGTGCTCGGCCCGTCCGGGTCGGGCAAGTCGACCCTGCTTCGGCTGCTCAACCGCCTCGCCGATCCGGACGAGGGCTCAGTTCGCTTCCACGGCGAGGACGTGCGCGGGCTGGACCCGCTCGAGCTGCGCCGCCGCGCCGTGCTCGTCCCGCAGCTGCCCGCCCCGCTGCCCGGAACCGTGGCGGACAACATCTGCTGCGGTCCGGCGCTTCGCGGGGAGGAGGTCGACCCGCTGGGCCCGCTCGCGCAGGCGGGCCTCGGCGCCTCGTACGCCGGGCGTGACGCCGCCCGCCTGTCGGTGGGCGAGCAGCAGCGCGTGATGCTCGCCCGCGCGCTCGCGCTCGACCCCGAGGTGCTGCTGCTCGACGAGCCCACCGCTGCCCTCGACGAGCGCGCCAAGCGCGGCGTGGAGGAGACCCTCGCCGGCCTCCGGTGCTCGACCCTGCTCGTCACCCACGAGCGCGCCCAGGCGGAGCGGCTCGCGCAGCGGGTGGTGGAGCTGGGCCGATGAGCACGGTCGACATCTCGCTCGCCGAGGTGGCCGCCAGCCTGGCGCTGGTGGCGCTTGCCGTCGGCGTCTCGTTCTGGCGGCGGGCGGAGCTGGAGCAGGACCTGGCGGTGGCGGTGCTCCGGTCGTTCGTGCAGCTCACCGCCATCGGCTACGTGATCCAGGCGATCTTCGACTCGGACAGCCTCTGGCTGGTGGGCGCGCTGCTCGCGGTGATGGTCGGCTTCGGCGCCTTTACGGCCCGCTCGCGGGCAAAGGAGGTGCCGGGCGCGCTCGGGCCGCTGGTGCTGGCGCTGACCGCCGCGGCGGCGATCACCCTCGGGCTCGTGCTGCTGCTGGGCGTGTTCGAGGCCGAGCCGCGCTACCTGGTGCCGGTCGGTGGCATGGTGATCGGCAACTCTATGACCGCGGCGGCGGTGGCGCTCAACCGCCTCGCCGACGAGGTGCGCGGCCAGGCGCCGCTGATCGAGGCGATGCTGGCCCTCGGCGCGACCTCGCGTCAGGCCGCGCGCGGCCTCGTCACCCGAAGCCTGCGCTCGGGCATGATTCCGTTGATCGACTCGACGAAGACGACAGGAATCGTGTTCTTCCCCGGCACCATGGTGGGGATGCTCGTGGCGGGCGCCGAGCCGCTCGATGCGGTGCGCCTGCAACTGATCCTGCTGTGGGTGCTGCTCGGAAGCGTGTCGCTGGCGGCGCTGATCTCGGTGTCGATGGGGTACCGCGGCTTCTTCACCACGGCGCACCAGCTGAGGGAGCCGCCGGCGTGAACGTGCCGGTCCCGAGACCACGCCTGCGAGGCGTCTCCCACCAGTGGGCGTTCTTATGCTCGCTCGTCACCGGCACCGCGCTGGTGGTGACCGCGCCGGCCGGCCGCGCGACGGTGGCGTCGGCCATCTACGCGGCCAGCGTGGCGGCGCTGTTCGGTACCAGCGCGCTCTACCACCGCGTGACCTGGCCCACCCCCGCGGCCCGCCGCTGGATGCGGCGCCTCGACCACTCGATGATCTTCCTGCTGATCGCGGGCACGTACACGCCGTTCGCGCTGCTCGTGCTCGACGGGACGCTGGCCACCGTGATCCTGGTGGTGGTGTGGGCGGGCGCACTGGGCGGGATCGTGCTCAAGCTCGTCTGGATCGACGCGCCCAAGCCGCTGGTGGCGGTGCTGTACGTGATGCTGGGCTGGGTGGCGGTCGCGGCGTTTCCGGACCTGCTCGACGAGCTCGGCGTAACCAGCACGGTGCTCGTGGCGGCCGGCGGGCTGCTGTACACGGCGGGCGCCGTGGTGTACGCGCTCGGCCGGCCGGATCCGGCCCCGACCGTGTTCGGCTACCACGAGATCTTCCATGCGCTCGTGATCGCGGCGGCCGCGCTCCAGTACGCGGTGATCGCGTTCTTCGTGGTGCCAGGGTCCTGAGCGGGGTTCGCGCAGGCCGGACCGACGGCGCCCCTGGGTAGGCTCCGGCGGAATGGACGAGCTCGATGCCCTTTGGGCGTTTCTCGTCGCTGCCGTGGTCGCGTTCGCCGCCACGCCGCTGACCGCGCGGTTCGCGTGCCGCCTCGGGGTGCTCCACTACCCGCGCGAGCGCGACCTGCACGACCGCCCCGTGCCCGGCCTCGGCGGTCTCGCGATCCTCGCCGCTGCGGTCGCCGCGGCGCTGCTCTTCCTGCCGGCCAACCAGGAGACCCGCGGCATCGTCGCGGGCGCGATCGCCATCACCCTGATCGGTGCCGTGGACGACGCCAAGCGCGGCGGTCTTCACCCGCTCGTCAAGCTCGCCGGCCAGTTCGCCGCTGCGGCGATCCCGGTCTGGTCCGAGGTCCGGGTGGAGAACCTGACGCTGCCGTTCGTGGAGCCGATCGACCTGGGGGCCTGGGGTTATCCGCTCACGCTGATCGGGATGGTCGCGGTGATGAACGTGGTCAACTTCACCGACGGAGCCGACGGGCTCGCCGCAGGGGTGTGCACGATCGCGGCGGCCACCTTCGCGATCATCGCCCTGTCGTTCGACGGCCTCGACCGCACCGCCGCGGGGATCCTCGCGGCGCTCACGGCAGGCGCGGCGGTCGGCTTCCTGTGGCACAACTTCCACCCGGCCTCGATCTTCATGGGGGACGCAGGCGCCAACCTGCTCGGCCTGCTGCTGGCGTGCGTGGCGATCCAGGGCGTGCTGAAGACCGCCGCCGTCGTCGCGCTGTTCTTCCCACTGCTGATCCTCGCCGTGCCCGCGCTCGACGCGACCTTCGTCGTGGCGAAGCGGATCAAGTACAGGCGGCCGGTGTACTCGGCCGACCGCTGGCATTTCCACCACCGCTTCGCCAACATCGGGTTCTCGCAGCGCCGGACCGTGATCTACATGTACGGGTGGACGCTGTCGCTGGCCGCGCTCGCGCTTGCGATGCGCTTCGTCCCGTACTCCGAGGACGACGGCACGCTGAACCCGGGCTGGGCCCTGGTGATCGGCGCGTTCGCCCTGGTGGCGCTGGCGGCGAGCGTCTACCTGGTGATCGTGCTCGAGATCCTCAAGTTCAGGCGCTTCCGCGAACGCGAGCTGAGGCGCCAGGTGGAGACGGGCGAGATCCCGGCCCTGAGCGACTCGGAGATCGAGCACGAGATCGAGCGCGAGATGGAGACAGGGGAGTTCGAAGCGGTGCGCCCGCCGGAGACGGGCGAATTCGAAAGAGTCGGGCGCGACTGACCTAGTCGATCACCGACCCGCCGCTGATGTTCAGCGTCGCGGCGGTCATCATGCGAGCCCCCTCCGATGCGGCGAAC
>DASZJZ010000298.1:0-5128 GCA_035947555.1 Thermoleophilaceae bacterium
GAGTGTTTGCACTGTGAGTAAGACCTTCCGGCTCTTGGTCATGGCCATGCTGGCCGCTCTCGCGCTCGGCGCGGCGGCCTGCGGCGATGACGACGACGACGACGGCGGAGGCGGCGGTGGCGGCGGCGAGGCGCAGGCCGAATCGATCAAGGCCGGCGTCGTAACCGACATCGGCGGCCTGAACGACCGCTCCTTCAACTCCCTCGCCAACAAGGGCATCAAGCGGGCCGAGAGCGAGCTCGGCGTCGAGACGCGCGTGCTGATCTCGAAGTCGAACGGCGACTATGTCCCCAACCTCACCACGCTGGCTCAGCAGCAGTTCGACCTGATCATCCCGGTCGGCTTCCTGATGGCGGACGCCACCAACACGGTCGCCAGCCAGCTGCCGAACGCGAAGTTCGCCATCGTCGACTTCCCGGCCGCGGCGCTCGAGGACAAGCCGAAGAACGTCCAGGGCCTCCTGTTCCGGGAGAACGAGGCGGGCTATTTGGCCGGCTACCTGGCGGGACTGTGGGCCAAGGACAACAACGCCACGACGGTCTCCACCGTCGGCGGCCAGAAGATCCCGCCCGTGGACGCCTACATCGCCGGCTTCCAGGCGGGCGCCAAGAAGGCGTTCCCGCAGGTGGAGACGCTGAACGGCTACTCCCAGGACTTCGTCGACCAGGCGAAGTGCAAGGAGATCGCGCTCGACCAGATCCAGCGTGGCTCCCAGGTCGTCTTCCAGGTGGCCGGCGGCTGTGGCCTCGGCGCGCTCGACGCCGCCCAGGAGGAGGGCGTGCAGGGCATCGGCGTGGACGCGGACCAGTCCTATCTCGGCGACCACATCCTCACCAGCGCCCTGAAGAAGGTCGACGTGGCGGTCTTCGAGGCCGTCAAGCGCGTCCAGGAGGGCAACTTCAAGGGCGGCACCGACGTGATCGCGACCGTGAAGAACGGAGGCGTCGGGCTCGGCAAGATCAGCGCCGAGGGCCAGCAGTACGCCGACCAGGTCCAGCAGATCCAGGACCAGATCGCGTCGGGCGAGATCGGCGAGATCCCGGCAGAGGTCAAGTAGGGAAGGTTGCAGTAGGTTCCCGACTCGGTGAGCGCCGACGCACCCGCTCTCGAGCTACGCGGAATAACGAAGAGGTTCGGCCCGGTCGTCGCGAACGACCGGGTCGACTTCGACCTCCGCCGCGGTGAGGTCCACGCTCTCCTGGGGGAGAACGGGGCCGGCAAGTCGACGCTGATGTCGATCCTCTACGGGCTCTACCACCCGGACGAGGGCGAGATCATCATGGAGGGCGAGCGGGTCGCGATCGACTCGCCGTCGAAGGCGATCGAGCTCGGCATCGGCATGGTCCACCAGCACTTCATGCTGGTGCCGGTGATGACCGTGACCGAGAACATCGTGCTCGGGGAGGAGCCGCGCAGCCGCGGGCGGCTGCTCGACGTGCGCGAGGGCGCCCGGCGGGTCAGGGAGCTGTCCGAGCGCTACGGCCTGGCCGTGGACCCCGACGCGAACATCGAGGACGTCACGGTCGGCCAGCAGCAGCGCGTGGAGATCCTCAAGACGCTCTACCGGGACGCCCGCGTGCTGGTGCTCGACGAGCCGACCGCCGTCCTCACCGCCCAGGAGGCCGGTGAGCTGTTCGAGGTGCTGCGCGCGCTGAAGGAAGACGGCGTCGCGATCGTCTTCATCAGCCACAAGCTCGGCGAGGTGCTCGAGATCGCGGACCGCATCACGGTGCTGCGGCGCGGCAAGCGGATCGACACCGTGCCGAAGGAGGGCTCGACCGAGCAGAGCCTCGCCCGGCTGATGGTGGGCCGCGACGTGCTGCTCCAGGTAGAGAAGAAGGGCACCTCGAGGGGCGAGCCGGTGTTGGCGGTCGAGGACCTCACGGTGCTCGACGACCGCGAGCTCGAGGCCGTGCGCGACCTCTCGCTCGAGGTGCGCGCCGGCGAGATCGTGGCCCTCGCCGGCGTGGACGGCAACGGCCAGCACGAGCTGGTCGAGGCAATCGCCGGGCTGCGGCCGGCCCAGTCCGGGCGCATCCGGATCGAGGGCCGGGACGTCACGGACGTCGGCGTTCGGGGCACCTCCGACGCCGGCGTCGCCCACATCCCCGAGGACCGCCATCGGCGCGGGCTGGTTCTCGACTTCACGCTCGCCGAGAACCTCGCCCTGCGCGAGTACCACAAGCCGCCGCTCAGCCGGCGCGGGTGGCTCAACATCGGCCGCATGAACAGCCGCGCCCGCGAGCTGCTCCAGGAGTACGACGTGCGCGGCGGCCGGCCGGGCGCGCTGGCCGGCTCGCTCTCGGGCGGCAACCAGCAGAAGGTGGCCGTGGCGCGCGAGATCGCCAGCAACCCGAGCCTGCTGATCGCCCACCAGCCAACCCGCGGCCTGGACGTGGGGGCCATCGAGTTCGTGCATCGCCGGCTGGTCGCCGAGCGCGGCTCGGGCCGCGGCGTGCTGCTCGTGTCGCTCGAGTTCGAGGAGGTGCGCTCGCTCGCCGACCGCATCCTCGTGATCTACGAGGGCCAGATCGTCGGCGAGTTCCCGCCGGACGCTTCCGAGGAGGAGCTCGGCTTTGCCATGACGGGCGGCGGCGCGGACCGCGCGGCGTGACGGATCGCCGCGACCAGGCGGACGAGACGCGGGAGGCGCGCTCCCTGGTCGACGAGCCGCGCGAGGGCGCCACGCTCGCCGGCGATCCCGGCGCGGGCGAGGTGGCCATGACCCCGGCCGCACGGATGGCGGCCTACATCCGCGGCGGCGGAGTGATCGTGCCCATGCTCACCGCAGTGCTCGCCTTCCTGCTCGGCGGTGTGGCGGTGCTGCTCGTCGGCAAGGACCCGATCGCCACCTACGAGGCGATCTGGAGAGGCACGGGCCTGCAGTGGATCTTCCCGTGGACCACCGGCGAGGATCGCGACCTCGCGGCGATCAACCTGCAGCAGACGCTCATCATCACCACGCCGCTGATCCTCACCGGCCTGGCCGTGGCGTTCGCGTTTCGCGCCGGCCTGTTCAACATCGGCGGCCAGGGCCAGTACATCGTGGGGTCGATTGCCGCGGTGTGGGTGGGCTCCGAGCTCGCCGGCATGGCGGGCTTCCTCCACATCCTGCTCGCGATCGCGGCGGCGTGTCTGGCGGGTGCCGTCTGGGCCGGGATCGCCGGCGCGCTGAAGGCCACCGTCGGGGCCAACGAGGTGGTCTCGACGATCATGCTCAACTACACCGCGATCTACATCGGGCTGTACCTGTTCGGGCTCGGCGGGCCGCTCCAGAACGACCGCGAGGCCACACTCCCGGTGTCGAACGACGTGGTCGAGTCCGCCCGCCTGCCGGTGTTCTGGGGCGATCCGATCCTGCAGGGCCTCCACATCGGCATCTTCGTCGCGCTGGCGGCGGTGGTCGTGTTCTGGTTCCTGCTCAACCGCTCCACGACCGGTTACGAGGTCCGCGCGGTCGGGCTCAACCCCGAGGCGGCCCGCTACAGCGGCATGAGCGTGTCGAAGAACTACGTGCTCGTGATGGCTGTCTGCGGCCTCTTCGCCGGGCTCGCCGGCGCGCTCGACGTGCTGGGCTGGCAGTTTCGCATCGCCACCAACGACATCGAGATCAACCAGCTCGGCTTTACCGGGATCGCCGTGGCGCTGCTGGGGCGCAACACCGCGAGCGGCACGGTGGCCGCCGCGCTGCTGTTCGGCGCACTCTTCTCCGGCACCTCGCAGCGCAACCTCGACCCGACCGTCTTCGAGCCGGAGCTGGCGGGCAATCTCACGTTCATCCTGCAGGGTCTCGTGGTGCTGCTCGTGAGCGCCGACGTGCTCGTGCTCCGGCTGCTGAGACGCGGGCGCGGCATCTTCTCCGGCCGCCGGCGACCGGCGCGAGCGGCCGCCGAGGAGGCACCGCCGTGAGCACCGCCACCATGGCCGTCACGCGCTCGGGCCTCGGCGCCAAGCAGATCGGCTGGGCGGGAGTCGCGCTGGCCGCGATCGCCTGGTGGATCACCCTCCCGCCGCTGCTCCTCCGCACGCCGATCCCCTCGATCGTGCTCGCCGCGGCGGCGGCCGGGGCCGGTTGGCTGGCCGTGCAGGGCGGGCAGCGCAAGCTCGGCTACGGGGCGATCGTGGCGGCGGTCCTGGCCGTCATCGGCGCCGTGGTCAGCACCAAGTCCGGCGAGGCCAACCTCGAGCGCGTCTTCGTGTGGTCGGCGCTGATCGCGGCGATGCTGCGCTTCGCCACGCCGCTCGTGTTCGCCGCGATGGGCGGGATCCTCTCCGAGCGCAGCGGCGTCATCAACATCGGCCTCGAGGGGATGATGCTGATGGGCGCGTTCTTCGGCATCTTCGTCGCCGACCTGTCCGGCTCCTGGTTCGTCGGCGCGCTGGCCGGCATGGCGGCAGGCGGCGTGCTGGCGCTCGTGCACGCCATCTTCTCGATCGCCTTCCGGGCCGACCAGGTGGTGAGCGGCTTCGCCGTCAACTTCCTGGCGATCGGCATAACGGGCTACGTCTTCATCGCCCACTACGGCGACCAAGGGACGCCGGGCGACGTGCCCCGCGTGCCCGACCTGACGCTGCCGGTGATCGAGGACATCGACTTCTTCGGCGACGCGATCGGCTCGGCCAGCCTGCTCACCTGGGTGGCGCTGCTGCTGGTGCCGCTGCTCGCCGTGTTCCTGTTCCGCTCGCCGAACGGGCTGCGGCTGCGCTCGGTCGGCGAGAAACCGCGCGCGGCCGACAGCGTCGGGGTGCGGGTCACGCGCACGCGCTACCTGGCGGTGATCGCTTCGGGGCTGCTGGCCGGGCTTGGGGGCGTGTACCTGTCGGTCGGTCTGGTGGGGTCGTTCAACGAGATCATGACCGACGGCCGCGGCTTCATCGCTCTCGCCGCCGTCATCTTCGGGGGCTGGCGGCCGGCCGGGGCGCTGGCGGCGGCGCTCCTGTTCGGCTTCTCGAGTGCGGTGGCGCAGCGGCTGCCGGCATTCTCCGAGTCGCTGGCGGTGCTGTTCCAGGCGCTTCCATACGTACTCGTGCTGATCGTCGTGGCGGGGCTGATCGGCCGCTCGCGTCCGCCGGCCGCGCTCGGCCTGCCGTACGTGAAGGAGTAGCGGCGTGGTCGTCTCCCGACTCG
>DASZJZ010000299.1:0-14518 GCA_035947555.1 Thermoleophilaceae bacterium
GCGACCCACACCCCCACCCCGAGCAGCGCGGCGGCCACGGACCGCATGGCCACCGGCGCCCAGCGCAGCGCCAGCAGCAGCGCGAACAACGCGCAGGCCAGGGCCAGTGCGACCGGGTCGACCGACTCGGTGTAGACCGTGGCGATCACGAGCAACGCCACGAGGTCGTCGATCACCACGAGCGTCAGCAGGCGCACGCGCAGGCGCGCGGCGCCGGGCGCCACCAGCGCGAGCACCCCCAGTGCGAACGCCGTGTCGGTCGACATCGCCGCTCCCCAGCCGTCCGCCCCGTCGCCGCCCACGACGAGGAAGGCGAACGCCATGAGGCCCTCGCTCACCCACTCGCGCAGCTCCAGCGCAATGGCCTCGTCGCCGATCCGGATCGACAGGGTGGTCGTCCAGAACGACTCGTATGAGTCCGACCACGGCGAGTTCGCCCAGACGAGGGCGGCGACCGCGGCGCCCAGCAGCGCCGTCGCGCTCGCCGTCTCCGTGTTGAGGAAGTCCCGGACCGGCGCCGCGATGTTGCGCGCCCACGCGGTGCGCTCCGTGAAAGGTGGGCCAGGGCTGCGGGCGCGTGGTCGCGCGCGTCAGCGCTTCACGAGCTTGAAGAAGGTGCTCCCCTCGCCGCTCGCTTTCTCGTCCTGGTAGAGGAACGCGAGGTTCTGCTCCTCGAACTTCTCGAACCACTCGTCCCACGCGATGTGCTCGAGCTGGTCCTCGCCGGCGCCGCCCGGGAAGTCGATCCGGAGGATCCCCGGGTCGTCGCCGTTGCCCGTGCCGCGCACGGCCGCGGGCTTGCCGTCGCGCTCCTCCACCCAGCGGCGGATGGTCTCGTGATCGGCCGTCGTCTGGCTTGTTGAGCTGTCTGTGGCCATGACCCGGCTCTACCCGTGGCCGCGCCCTTCATTCAGTAGACGAGCCGGGCCGCCCGTTCCAGCGACTCCGGCAGGGGGCGCCGCTGCGCGAGCACCCACGGCGCGCCGCGTGCCGCGTCCGCGAGCGCGCCGAGCTCGCGCTGCCGCGCGGCGCTCGCAACCAGCCGCGCGGTAGTACGGACCGCGCCCGGCAGGCGGCGCCGCAGCCACGCCGTCCACAGCTCGTTGCGCAGGAGAAGGGCAGTGCGGCCGGCCCGGTCGTCGCCTCGGTCGGGGTAGTGGTGCGCAACTACCGAGTCCACGTACGCGAGCTCCCATCCGTGCCGCGCCAGGTCGAAGGCGAGCAGCGTCTCCTCGCCGCCCATCTCGAGCCGGGGATCGAACCCGCCCGCCTCCAGGAAGGCCTCCCGCCTGAACACCACCCCGCACGCCACGAAGCCGAGCACGGCGGGCCCGGGCAGGCCTCGCGGCGTGGGCAGCGGGCTGTGCCGCATCTCGGCGCAGGCCGGGTCGAGCCGCTCGTCGTCACCGACCAGGATGCGGGCCTGCACGACCCCCAGTGTGGCGCGGCCCTCGAACAGCGCGGCCGCTCGCTCGAGCGCGCCCGGCGCCCACCACGAGTCGTCGTCGTTGACCGCCACGAGCGGCGTCCGCAGCGCGCGCACGCCGGCGTTCCTGGCGCTCGCCCCGAGGTTCCCGGGCATGCGAAGTACACGCATCCGCGGGTGACGGCGCTCCACGGCGTCCGCGGTGCCGTCCTCCGAGGCGTTGTCCACGACCACCACCTCCGGCCGCTCGGGAAGCTGCCCAAGGCGGTCGAGCGTGTCGAGCAGCCGCTCGCGGCGGTTGCGCGTCACGACCACGACGCCGGGGCCGCCGCTCATCGCGCGATCAGGCGGCCGGCACCTGCTCGAGCCCGCGGGCGAAAGCGCTCGCCGAGCCCGGCCGGCGCACGAGGAAGGGCCCCATGACCAAGGCGTCCACCGGCGCCGACCCGAAGCACTCGAGCGCGTCGCGCGGGTCGTCCACCATCGGGCGGCCGGCCGTGTTGAGGCTCGTGTTGACCACCACCGGCACGCCGGTGCGCCGCTCGAAGGCCCGCAACAGGCGCGCCACCGCCGGCTCACGTCCGGTGTTGACGGTCTGGATCCGCGCCGTGCCGTCCACGTGCACGACCGCCGGGATCCGCTCGCCCCACGGCTCCCGCACACGGTGCGTGAACAGCATGTAGGGGCTCGGGAGCGGTCCGCCGTCGAAGATCTCGCCCGCGCGTTCCTCGAGGACCATCGGCGCCACGGGCCGGAACTGCTCGCGCCCCTTCACGTCGTTCAGCCGCTCGAGGTTGGCCGCGTCGCGGGGATCGGCGAGCAGGCTGCGGTGGCCGAGCGCTCGCGGGCCGAACTCGGAGCGCCCGTCGAACCAGGCCACCACGCCGTTGCGCGCCAGCGTCTCCGCCGCCTCCTCCGCCACGTCGTCCGGCCGCTCGTACGGGATCGCCGCCCGGTCGAGCCACGCCTCGAGCTCGCGCGCGCTCCAGCCGCGGCCAAGCGCCGCGCTCCGCATCGGCTCCACCTCGTCGCCCAGCTCGCGCGCCAGGTCCAGCGCCGCCCCGAGCGACGTGCCGGCGTCGCCGGCGGCCGGCTGCACCCAGATCTCGTCGAAGGGCGCGTCCCGCCAGAGGCGCGAGTTCGCCACGCAGTTGAGCGCCACGCCGCCGGCCAGCGCCAGCCGGCGCTCGCCCGTCCGCTCGTGGAGCCAGCGCGCGAGGTCGAGCATCACCTCCTCGAGCCGCTGCTGGACGGTCGCCGCGAGGTCGGCGTGGCGCGCGTCCCAGGCGTCTCCGTCATGCACCGCCGGCGCGAACCGCTCCCAGTCGAGCGGCTCCGCCACGAAGCCGCCGTCGGCGCCGGCCCACACGCGCTGGCGCATCTCGTCCAGCCAGCGCGGCCGGCCGTAGGCGGCCAGGGCCATCACCTTGAACTCGTCCGAGGCGCGGCGGAAGCCGAGGTGCGCGGTCAGCGACTCGTACACCAGCCCGAGCGACTGCGGCAGGGCCTGCTCGGCGAGCACGTCGAGCCGGCCGTCGCGCGCCCGTCCGAGCAGCGCGGAGACGCGCTCGCCGCGACCGTCGAGCGTCATCACCGCGCAGGACTCGAAGCCCGCCGCCAGGTAGGCCGAGGCGGCATGCGCGTGGTGGTGTGGCACGAACCGCACCTTCGCCGGGTCGAGCCCCGGGAGCGCGGTCCGGAGGAACAGCGGCGCGCGCTGGACGAATAGGGTCCGGAGCCCCTCCCAGCCGCCCGCCAGCACGTCGCCCGACGGCACGTCGGAGAGGGACGGGTCGTAGGAGTACGCCACGGCGTCGAGCTCCCGCGGCGCCACCCCGGCCTGCTCCAGGCACCAGCGGGCGGAGCGCTCGGGCAGCTCCCAGGTGGAGAACGCCACCGGCTCCTTGCCGTGCTTGCGCCGGGTGAAGCGCTCCTCCTCGGCGGCCGCCACGATCCGCCCGTCGCTGACGAGCGCCGCCGACGGATCGTGGAAGACGGCGTTGACGCCCAGCACATGACGGGCCACGGCCCACCTCCTACGCGAGAACCTCTGTCGAAGGGCTCTAGTGCCCGTCGGACAGTCGTGAAACAGCCGGCACTGGTTCGTCTGGGCGATCCCGGGCACACACCCGGGAAGCGACCGAAAGGAGAGAGGCATGGCCAACGAGCTGCAGGGCAAGAGGATCGCGATCCTGGCCGCCACCGGAGTCGAGCAGGTCGAGCTGGAGCAGCCGCGCGAGGCCGTCGAGAACGCGGGCGCCGAGACCGAGCTGCTCTCGATCCAGGACGGCGAGATCCAGGCGATGAACCACGACATCGACAAGGGCGACACGTTCCCGGTCGACCGGGTCGTATCCGAGGCCTCCCCCGACGACTACGACGGGCTGATCCTGCCGGGCGGCGTCGCAAATCCGGACAACCTGCGCATGGACGAGGACGCCGTCTCGTTCGTCCAGGACTTCTTCCGCGCCGGCAAGCCGGTCGGCGTGATCTGCCACGGCCCCTGGACCCTCGTCGAGGCGGACCTCGTACGCGGCCGGACGCTCACGTCCTACCCCTCGCTGCGCACGGACATCCGCAACGCCGGTGGCAACGTCGTGGACGAGGAGGTGGTGACCGACCAGGGCCTCGTCTCCAGCCGCAACCCGGACGACCTGCCGGCCTTCTGCGCGAAGATCATCGAGGAGTTTGCCGAGGGCGAGCACCGGGTCCACGACCAGGGCGCCACCGCCCGGGCCGGCTCCTGATCCCCCGCGACGCCGGGTCGGCGCCGCGACGGGTGTTTGTGCATCTCGGTCCGGGTACGCGGGGCGCATGCTGGAGTGGACGCACCCTCCGGCTCGTGACGACGATGAGCTCAGGCTGGGGATGGCGCTGCGTTGGCACCGGACGCACACGTTCCACCACTCGTCCTTCCCGGTCGAGGATCTGGCGGCCGAGCGTGAGGACACGGTGTCGGTCTGCCTCCCGGCACGCAACGAGGCGGGGACGATCGGCCGCAACCTCGAGCAGCTCGTCCCACTGGTCGACGCGGGCGTCGTGGACCAGCTGGTGGTGGTGGACCACTCGACCGACGGGACGGCGGAGATCGCCGAGGCGCTCGGCGTGGAGGTGTACCCGCAGTCCTCGCTGCGGCCGGAGTTCGGCCCGGTGTCCGGCAAGGGGGACGCGATGTGGCGCGCCCTGTCCGTCCTGCACGGCGACGTGGTGTGCTTCCTCGACGCGGACTCGGAGGACCTCGGGCCCCATTTCGCCTGTGGCCTGATCGGTCCCGTGCTGCGGGGGCAGGCGCAGATGGCCAAGGCCTTCTACCGCCGGCCCTTCCGCGTGGGAGAGCTGCGGCTGCCGGATGGAGGCGGCCGAGTGAGCGAGCTGATGGCCCGCCCGCTCCTGAACGCCTTCTATCCGGAGCTGGCCGGTTTCCTGCAGCCGCTCGCCGGCGAGTTCGCCGCGCGCCGCACGATGCTGGAGTCGCTGCCCTTCCCGACCGGCTACGGCGTGGAGATCGGACTGCTCATCGACGCGTGGCGGGCGGTCGGGCTGGAGGGACTCGCCCAGGTCGACCTGGACGTGCGCCAGAACCGCCACCGGCCGCTGTGCGAACTGGCGCCCATGGCGTCGGCGGTGCTCGCCGCCGTGGCCGCCCGCCTGGTTCGGGAGGACCGGCTGGCGCTCGCCACAGAGACCGGCTTCCTGGTCCCGTTCGAGGGCGGCCTGGTCCCGCAAGCCATCGAGTATCACGAGCGGCCGCCGGTGGCGACGCTGCAGGCCGGGGCACGCTAGCCGGCGTGGAGCGCACGCGCATCGGACTCGTGGGCGCGGGTGCCGTGGGGCGCCGCCACGCCAAGGTGCTCACGGCCTTCCCTGACGTGGAGTTGGTGGCCGTGGCCGACGTCGACCGAGACTCGGCCGCCTCGCTCGCCGCCGCCCTGGGCGCCTCCGCGTACCCGAGCGCGGAGGCCCTCGTCGGCGAGGAGCGCCTCGACGCCGTCTACGTCTGCGTGCCTCCCTTCGCACACGGCCCGCCGGAGCGCGCGGCGCTGGCTGCGAACCTGCCCTTCTTCGTCGAGAAGCCGCTGGCGGCCGACTGGGAGACCGCTGCGACGCTCGCCGAGCAGGTGGCCGAGGCGGGGGTCGTGACGGCCGCCGGCTATCACTGGCGCCACCTCGACACCGTCGAGCGGGCCGCCGAGCTGCTCGCCGACAACCCGCCGCGGCTCGTGATCGGCTACTGGCTCGACAAGGTGCCGCCGCCGGCCTGGTGGCTCGACCGCGACCGCTCGGGTGGCCAGACGATCGAGCAGGCCACGCACGTGCTCGACCTCATCCGGGTGCTCGCAGGCGAGGTCGACGGGGTGTACGCCGCCGCCTCCCGGGCGGAGCGAGCCGCCTTTCCCGGCGCGACCGTCGACGACGTGTCCGCCGCCACGCTGCGCTTCCGCAGCGGCGCGGTGGGGTCGCTCGTGGCCACCTGCCTGCTCGCGGCGAAGCACCGCGCCGGCCTGGAGCTGTTCGCCGACGGCCTCACGCTGGCCCTGTCGGAGCTCGACCTGGCGCTCGACCGCGGGAGCGGAGCCACCGTCACGCCGGCCGCCGTGGACGCCAAGCGCCAAGTGGACCGCGACTTCGTCAACGCGGTGCGCGGCGGCCCCGACCGCGTGCGGGTCGATTACGCCGAGGCGCTCGAGACGCACCGGCTGGCCTGCGCGCTGGCGCGGTCCGCGCAGCTCGGGGAGGCGGTCGAGCTCGAGACCGCCGAGCTCGGTGTCTGAGCGGGTTCGGGCGCTGGGGCTCGCTGCGCCGCGCGAGCCGCGCTTCTTCGAGTCCGAGCTGCCCCCGGCGGGCGAGGGCCAGTTCCGGGTGGAGACGGTCTTCACCGGGCTGTCGGCCGGCACCGAACTCACGTACTACAAGGGCACCAATCCGTACCTGCATGCCGCCTTCGACGAGGAGTACGGCGTCTTCCGGGAGGGCCGGCCGGGGGCCGCCTATCCGGTGGAGCGGCTGGGCTACATGGAGGTCGGCCGGGTGGTCGAGAGCCGCAGCGCCGCGGTTGAGCCCGGGCAGCTCGTGGCAATGGCCTACGGTCACCGGACCGCGCACGTCGCCGACGCCGCGCGGGAGCGCTTCGTGGTCCTGCCCGACGACGTGGACCCGCTCCTGGGCGTCTACGTGGCGCACATGGGGCCGATCTGCGCCAACGGCCTGCTCCATGCGGCTGCGGAGCTGGCGCACGGCGAGGTCCGCGCTCTAGGCGCCGGGGTGGAAGGACGCCACGTCGTGGTGGTGGGCGCCGGCGTGGTCGGGCTGGTGACCGCCCTGTTCGCGGCCGAGCACGGAGCGGCCGCGGTGGCCGTGGTAGATCCGAGCTCCAGCAGGCTGGCCGCCGCCGAGAAGCTCGGGCTGCGGGGGGTGCCCGAGCGGCCCGACGTCTGGCAAGGCTTCAAGGACGAGTGGGCGCATGCTCCGCGCGACCGCGGGGCCGACCTGGTCTTCCAGTGCCGCGGCCGCGCCGCCAGCCTCGCGCTCGCGCTGCGCTGCCTGCGCCCGCAGGGCACGGTGGTCGACCTCGCCTTCTACCAGGACGCCGCCGAGGCGGTGCGCCTCGGCGAGGAGTTCCACCACAACGGCCTGACCATCCGCTGCGCCCAGATCTCAAGGGTGCCCCGGGGTCTCGGCCCGGCCTGGAGCCGGGACCGCCTGTCGGGCGAGACGATCGAGCTGCTTCGCCGCCGGGGTCCGGCCATGCGGAAGGCGCTGATCAGCGACGTGCTGCCGCTCGACGAGGCTCCGCGTCTATTTGCGCAACTGGCCGCCCGCGAGCGCGAGGTCCTGCAGGCGGTCTTCACCGTGTCGGCCTGACGCCCGCGCGATCACCTGCTCGTACAGCTCGACGTAGCGGTCGGCCATCGCACCCGCCGAGAAGCGCTCGACCGCGGCCCGCCGGCAGGCGGCCGGATCGATCTCGTCGAGTCGACCGAGGTAGCCGGCGAGCTCCTCCTCACCGGCGGCCAGGAAGCCGGTCACGCCGTGCTCGACGATGTCGCGCAGCGCGCCGCGGCGCAGCGCGACCACCGGCGTGCCGCAGGCCAGCGCCTCGATCGCCGCCGTGGCGCCGGGCTCCTCCCAGCGGACCGGACACACGAGCGCGCGGGCCTGTGCCAGGAGCCGCAGGGTGGCGACCCGGTCGAGACTGCCGAGCCACGCCACCCGTTCGTCCTCGAAGGGCCGCACTTCGTCCAGGTAGTAGCGCACGTCGCGCAAGTTGCACCAGGCCTCGCCCGGCTCGGCCAGCTTGCCGCGGAGCGCCGCCGCGCTCGTCAGGCCGGCCACCGGGCCCGCCATCACGAGCTCGAGCCCCAGCCGGCGGCACAGTCGCGCCGCGACGTCGGCGCCCTTCTCCGGCGTAAGGCGCCCGATCACGGCGAGCGGACCGTCCTTGTGCGGGTGGTAGGGGTACTCGTCCACGTTGACGGCGAGTGGCACGGCGGCCAGGGTCTGGGCGCGCAGGTTGGGCGGCGCCAGCTCCACCTGGCGCCGCGACACGCCGTTGAAGAACAGCCGTCCTCGCCCGTCCAGCGTCGAGTAGAAGGCGTGGTGCTTTCCCAGGTCCCAGTGCAGCGTCTGAAGCGCCGGCGGACCGTCCTCGCGACCGGCGAGGGCGGCCGCGCCGACGACCTCCTGGTGGTCGTGGACGAGGTCGATGTCCGGTGCATCCCGGAGCTCCTCGAGCACCCGGTGCATGTGGGCATGGGCGAGGCCCACCACCCGGTTGTAGGGTTGGGCCAGCTGCTCGAACTGCCCCCGCTCGAAGACCGAGACGCGGCGATCGACCTCGATCCGGCTCTCCCCCACCGTCGCCAGCACCACCCGGTGGCCGCGCGCACGCAGCTCCGGGATCAGCGTGGCGAGCACGTTCTCGATGCCGCCGTAGCCCGACGGGGGCACCGGCAGCCAAGGCCCCGCGTTGACGAGGATGGTCCGGCCCATGTGCGGCTCCGGCTACCCGAGACGGGCGCGAGAAACCGCGGCTGCCCGCGCTCAGTGGGCGCGGCGGCGGCGGAGTAGAGCGGCCGTCGTCTCCTCGGCGAACTGCTCGCCGGTCACGCCGGTCACGAAGCGCCCGCCCCGGATCAGGCCCCGGGCCTCCAGGCGGCGCAGGGCCCAGAGCACCTCCCGCCACGGGACGGCGAGCCGTTCCTTCAGGTAGACGTCGCGGAACACGACGCCCCATCGCAGCAGCAGCTGCCAGGCGACGGCCTCGGCCAGCTCCTCCACGTCCTCCACCGGATGGGGCGAGGGCAGGAGCGTCCAGCGGCCCTCCACTCCCTGCCGCAGCCTGCCGCGCCGGCGGCGGGCGGCGGCACGCGGGAGGGGGCGCTGGCGGCGGGCGAACCTGGTGCGGGGGTTCAGCAGCGAGCGCACGGCGTTGAACCCGTCGGCGGCGACGAGCCCGCGGGCCACGCCGTCCCACAGGCCCTCCTCTACGTCCGCCGGGAGGCGGCCCATGATCGCCTGGAGGTCGGCGTGGAAAAGCGCGCCGTGCTGGCGCAGGGCGTGCAGCACCTCGCGGCCGGAGCCGACCGTCGGCTCGGCCGGTGTCACGGCTCCGCGGTGGGCCTGCAGCAGCCAGGGCAGGTCCTGGCGGAGCATGAACGTGATCGGCGTGCGGCGAGACGGCGTCTTGCCGGACGGGCGAGGCTCACCGCCCGCGGGATCCTCGCCGTCGGCGGCGGGCTCGAGCACCGACAGCCGGCCCCACACAACCTCGCCCGACAGGCACAGGTCGTCGAGCCACTCGGGCCGGTAGCCCTCGACCCGCTCGGCGAGCAGCCGTTCCCACTCGCCCGCGGGGTGCTCGAAGCCCTGGAGCTGCTCGATCGCGTCGGCCAGCCCGGCGCGGCCCTTCAGCTGGGTCCCCGGAGCGGCGTGCCACCAGGACTGCAGGAACGCCTGCCACTCCTCCTCGCTGATGGGACGGATCTCCGCCCGCCGGCGCTCGCGCGTGTACCCGTGTATGCGCGCCAGCAGCCGGCGCGCGCACCACTGCTCGCCGCGCCCCGGCTCGAACTCGCCGCTGACCGCGAAGCCGCGACCCCGGAGCGCCTCGAGCGCGATCGCGATGGAGGGCGGCGCCAGGCCGGTGTCGGCGGCGAGGTCGTCGACGGTCACCGGACCGCGGACCTCGAGATGGCCCCTCACGAGGATGACCGCGGCGTCCTCGGCGGCGGCCGGATCGGGCGCGTCGCCGAAGAGCGCCTCCACCTCGCCCCGCCGCTCCGTGGCCGCCCACAGGAGGCCCGCGTGGCCCTGAACCTCGAAGGACCGGCCCGCGCCCGCGAGGGCCTTGAAGCACTCGCTCCACTCCTCCCCCGGTCGCACCGCGACCAGCGACAGCAGCAGGTCGTGCAGCTCGTCCGGGTCGCGCGGCTCGGGCATCGCCTCGGCGCGCACCCGCCGGATGGCGTCCGGGTCGAGCCGGCCCAGCTCGCGCGGCTCGACCGGCAGGCCGCGGCGCAGCGGCACCGCGCGCGAGCGGCGTTCGCCGATCTCGGCGTCCTCGTCGAGGTAGGTGAACGGGGCGCCGTTGAGGATCTCGTGGGCGAACACGCTCGGCTCGACGGTGTCGACGAAGTGGAGCCCGACCGTCCCCTCCTCGAAGCGGCGCAGCAGCGCCTTCAGCCCCTCGATGTCCATGGCCTCGGTGAGGCAGTCGGCCATCGTCTCGCGCACCAGCGGGTGATCGGGGATCTCGATCGGGCCGGCCGGGGCGTTGTCCTGGCAAGCGGCTAGCGAGGGGAAGACCGCGGCCATCAGGTCGTCGGACTCCATCCGCTGGATGTTGAATGGGTTGAGCCGGCCGTTCTTGCGGCGCAGCACCGCGAGCGACCGGTTCAGGTTCCAGCGCCAGCGGGCTGTGAACATCGGGTTGCGGAGCACCGCCTGGGAGACCGCGTCCTGCACGGTGTTGGAGCGCAGGAAGGCGGGCACGTCCTCGAGCGGGAACGAGTGCTGGGGGCCGAGCGACAGCAGGACGGCATCGTTGCTGGCAGCCGC
Organism: Thermoleophilaceae bacterium; assembly: GCA_035947555.1. GTDB lineage: Bacteria > Actinomycetota > Thermoleophilia > Solirubrobacterales > Thermoleophilaceae > JACVRW01. The sequence continues at coordinate 10,484 of DASZJZ010000299.1, forward strand.
CTGGAGCTCGAAGTCGAACGTGAGGCAGAACTTCTTGCGCAGCCCCAGGCCGAGCGCGCTGTTGATCGCGCTTCCCAGAGGAGCGTGGACGATCAGCTGCATCCCGCCCGTCGCGTCGAAGAAGCGCTCGAAGACGATGTCATCGCGGCTCGGCATCACCCCGCCGAGCTCGGCCCGGCCGGTGGCCAGGTAGTCGACGACAAGCGCCGCGGCCACGACGTCCACTCCCGACGCCCTCTCGACGTGGCCGATCGCGGCGTCGCGGCCCTCGGCGTCGAGCCGCTCGGCCACCTCACCGCGCAGCCGCGACACCTCGTCGGAGAGCTCGTCGGTGCGGCCCGGCGCCTCACCCAGCCAGAACGGCACGGTGGGGTGCTTGCCGGTCGCGTCGCGTACGCGCATCACGCCGTTGGTCACCTGCACGATCTGCCACGGATGGCTGCCCAGCAGGAAGACGTCGCCCTGCTGCGACTCGATCGCGAAGTCCTCGTTCACGGAGCCGACGAGGACGTCGCCGGGCTCCATCAGCACGCGGTAGTCCCCGGTCTCGGGAATCGCTCCGCCCGAGGTGAGGGTGGCGAGCCGGGCACCCCGCCGCCCGCGCAGCCGCCCGTTCACCCGGTCGCGGTGGAGGTAGGCCATGCGCCGGCCGCGGCCCGTCTCGATCCCCGCCGAGACGAGGTCCACGATCTCGTCGAAGTCGTCGCGGGCCAGCTGCCGGTAGGGCCAGGCGCGGGTGACGAGCGCGAACAGCTCGTCCTCGGCCACGCCGTCGTCGCCCCTGGCGGCCGTCTCGGCCACGATTTGCTGGGCCAGGATGTCGAGCGGCCGCTCGGGCGGGTGGAGGGCGTCGAGGCGCCCGCGTCTGACGGCGGCCAGCAGGGCCGTGCACTCGACAAGCTCGTCCCGGGTGGTCGGGTACACCATCCCCCGGGGAACCCCGGTGCGCTGGTGGTTGGCCCTGCCCACCCTCTGCAGGAAGGTGCCGATGCTGTGCGGCGAGCCGATCTGGCAGACCAGCTCGACGGGCCCGACGTCGATGCCGAGCTCGAGGGAGGCGGTGGCCACGAGCGCCCGGAGGTCCCCGGCCCGGAGCCGACGCTCGACGCGCTGGCGGCGCTCGCGTGACAGCGATCCGTGGTGGGCGGCCACCTGGTCCTCGCCCAGCCGCTCGCCGAGCTGGTGGGCCACGCGCTCGGACAGCTTCCTGGTGTTGACGAACACCAGCGTGGTGCGGTGGCGCGCAACGTGAGCGGCGATGCGATCGAGGATCTCGTCGAACTGATCGCCCGAGATGGCCGCCTCGAGCTCGCCGTCGGGCAGCTCGAGCGACAGGTCCAGGCGGCGGCGGTGCCCGCTGTCCACGACCGTCGGGAACGGCTCGTCCGCTCCCACCAGCAGCCGAGCGGTCGTCTCCACCGGCTTGACGGTCGCCGACAGGCCGACCCGGACGGGCGGCCGCTCGGTCACGGCGCAGAGGCGCTCGAGCGAGAGCGTGAGGTGCGAGCCGCGCTTGTCGCGGCTGAGGGCGTGGATCTCGTCGACGATGACCGTCTCGACGCCCGCCAGGGTGGCCCGCGAGCGCTCGGCCGTCAGGTACAGGTACAGCGACTCGGGCGTGGTGACGAGCAGGTTCGGAGGCCGGCGGATCATGCTCTGCCGCTCCCACGAGGTGGAGTCGCCGGTCCGGACGGCGACGGCGATCGGCGCGGGCTCGAGGCCGAGCTCGTGCGCCACCTCGGCGATCGCGGCGAGGGGCTGCTCGAGGTTGGTGTGGACGTCGACCGCCAGTGCCTTCAGGGGGCTCAGGTACACGACCTGGGTCACGCCTTCGATCTCCTCGCCGGCCTCGTGGGCGCGGTAGAGGGAGTCGATCGCAGCGAGGAACCCGGCGAGCGTCTTGCCGGAGCCGGTGGGGGCGCAGATCAGACTGTGGCGCCCGGCGGCGATCGCCGGCCAGCCGCCGGTCTGGGCCTCGGTCGGACCGTCGGGGAAGCGCCGCTCGAACCACAGCCGCACCGCCGGATGGAAGCCCTCGAGGACCCCCGGTGCGGCGGGGGCGGCGGGCGTCGACGGCACTGCGGTAGCGGACACGCGCCAGATTCTCGCACCCGCGTGAGTGGTACAAAGTGGCCTATCCCCCGAGCCGGCGACGATCCAGCCCTCCACGTGCCCCTGCCACGGGAGGTGGCCCGGCTCGACATCGGCACGGCGGCCGGCGAGTTCGACCTCCACGCGTTCGAGTGCGACTCCGGCTTCGTGTATCTCGGCCTCGTCAAGGGCGAGCTCGGCGACGGCCGGGGCGTGCTCGCCCGCGTCCACTCCGAGTGCCTGACCGGCGACGCGCTCGGCTCGCTGCGCTGCGACTGCGGGGTGCAGCTGCGCACCTCGCTCCGCTCGATCGCGGCCGAGGGGCGCGGCGTGCTGATCTACGCGACCGGCCACGAGGGGCGCTCCATCGGCCTGATCGAGAAGCTGCGCGCCTACGTCCTGCAGGAGGACGGCCTCGACACCGTCGACGCGAACCACCGCCTCGGCCTGCCGGCCGACGGGCGCGACTACCGCGACGCCGCGGCCTGCCTGCGGCTGCTCGGCGTGCGCTCGGTGCGGCTGCTCACCAACAACCCGCGCAAGGAGGCCGGTTTGCGCGACGCCGGCATCGCCGTGGACGGCGTCGTGCCGCTGCCGACCACGCCGCACCTGCGCAACGCCGGGTACCTGGCGACGAAGGAACGGCGGCTGAGCCACGTGGAGCCGGCGGGCAGCCCTCCGGTGGACGGCGTGGGCGAGGCCGTGGACGTCACGCCGCTGGTGGGCCCCGGCGGCGCGCCGGCCTGCCGGCCCTTCGTGCTCCTCAAGTACGCGCAGACGCTCGACGGGCGGATCGCCACGCGCAGCGGGGACTCGAAGTGGATCAGCGGCGAGCCCGAGCGGCGCATCTCGCACGCGCTGCGCGCGGCCTGCGACGGCGTGCTCGTCGGCGTGGGGACGGCGATCGCCGACGACCCGCAGCTGACGGTGCGGCTGGTGGCCGGCTCCACGCCGCTTCGCATCGTGCTCGACTCCGGCTTGCGCCTGCCGCTCGAGCGCAAGCTCCTCGACGGGGGCGCCTCCACGCTCGTCGTCACGACCGCGCGGTCGGCGCCGGAGCGTCGCCGCCAGCTCGAGCGGTGCGGCGTCGGCGTCCGGCTCGTCGCGGCGGGCCCCGACGGCGTGGACCTCGCCGAGACGCTGGCGCTCCTGCGCGCGGCGGGCGTGCGCTCCCTGCTCGTGGAGGGCGGGGCGAAGGTGATCACCTCCTTCCTCGCAGCCGGCCTCGTCGATCGGCTGGTGGTGGGGATCGCCCCCACGATCGTGGGCACGGGCACCGAGGCCGTCGGCGACCTGCACGTGGCTCGCATCGCGAACGGCCTGCGCCTCACCGGGCGCTCCGTCTATACCGCCGGCGACGACCTGCTGGTGGCCGCCGACGTGGCCGGGGCGGGCACGCCGGCGTGAGAGCCCGGACGGTCCGCTTCGTCGCGCCGTACCGGGTCGAGGTCGGGGACGTGGAGGTTCCCGAGCCGCAGGACGGCCAGCTGCTCGTCCGGGCGGAGCACTCCGGCATCAGCGCCGGCACAGAGATGCTCGCGTTCAGGGGCGAGCTGGATCCCAGCCTGCCGCGCGACGAGGCGCTCGGCGCGCTGTCGGGCACCTTCGCCTACCCGTTCCCGTACGGCTACGCCGTCGTCGGGCGGGTCGAGCGCTCGCGCGCGGGCATACCGGACGGCGCGCGGGTGTTCGCCTTCCACCCCCACCAGGACCTGTTCGTGGTGGACGAGGCCGACGCCGTCGAGATCGACGGCGGCGATCCCCGGCTGGCGGCGCTGCTGCCGCTGGTCGAGACGGGACTCCAGATCTCGCTCGACGCGGCGCCGCGCCTGGGCGAGGAGGTCGTGGTGCTGGGCCTGGGCTGCGTCGGGACGCTCGCCGCCGCCCTGCTGGCCCGCGCGGGCGCGCGCGTGATCGGCAGCGAGCCGGACCCGGCGCGGCGCC
>DASZJZ010000300.1:0-17832 GCA_035947555.1 Thermoleophilaceae bacterium
CCCGCTCATCCGCCCTCCCCATCCAGCAGCGCCGCCACCGCCTTGGCGTCGCGCTCCAGCGCCTTCCGCTCGATCCCCAGCTGCTCGGCGGCGAAGGCGTAGAGGCGCTTTCGCATCCGCTCGGGCGACGTCCACGAGTACTCGAGCAGCAGCTCGAAGCCCAGCCCGTCCGCCAGCGCGAGCAGCCGCTCGGCCGCGTCGTCGGGGTCGGGCACCGGCGAGAACTCGCCTGCCTCCGCGCCCCGGCGCACGGTTTCGAAGAAGTAACCACGCCACCGCCGCGAGAGCGCCTCGCACTCGGGCAACAGGTCCGGCTCCTGCAACGCCCTCACCCACAGCTCGATCCAGAGCACGTACTCGCCCCGCCGCGGGCCGTGCACCGGCACCGCGTGCTCGAGCAGCAGGGCGAGCCGCTCGCGTTCGCTCCCGGCCTCCGCGGCGAGCCGCTCCAGCCGGTCGAACAGCTGCCCGCTCGCCCACTTGAGCGCCGCGATCAGCACCTCGTCCTTTACCTCGAACCAGTAGTGGATCGCGCCGGTGGACATGTCCGCCTCGGCCGCGATGTCCGCGATGCGCGTGTTCGCGAACCCGCGCTGCTGGATCGCGCGGCAGGCGGCGGCGAGGATCTGCTCGGGCCGGTTCGGGCGCGGCCCGAACGCCCGCGGACGGCGCTGCTTGGCCGCAAGCGCGGATCGCTGCTTGGCCGCAAGCGGCGGGCTCGGCCCGCCGCGCGCGGATCGCTGTTTGACACTCATCGGCGCGAACACCTATAGCTGACGTGTCATTCAGAGACCCTGATTATCGAGTCAACTCCTGGGGAGGGAGCCCGACGCGTTGTGTGTCTGATCGGGGCGTCGGGCTGCGGCAAGTCGACGCTGCTCAAGTGCGCGAACCTGATCGAGCCGATCCATGGCGGCCGCATCCTGCTGGACGGCGAGGAGATCACGAACGAGACGACCGACCCGGACCGGCTGCGGCGCCACATCGGGATCGTGTTCCAGGCCTTCAACCTGTTCCCGCACGTGAGCGTGCTGCGGAACGTGACGCTCGCGCCGCGGCTGGTACTGGGGATGCCGCAGGCGGCGGCCGAGGAGCGGGCGCGTGAGCTGCTGGGGCGGTTCGGGCTGGCGGACAAGGCGGAGGAGTACCCGGACCGGCTGTCGGGTGGGCAGGAGCAGCGCGCCGCAATCGTGCGCGCGCTGGCCATGCAGCCGCGGCTGATGCCCGCGGCGCCGAAGGCCGGCTGGCCCCCTAGGCGGCGATCGCGGAAGCCGTGGACGCGGCGGCTCTTCCCAGCTCGTCGAGGCGGCTTCTCGTGCGGAGCCTGCCTTCGGCCCCCCACACGCTCACCACCGCCAGCGGCCGGTTGCGGCGCTCGAGTATCGGGGCGGAGGCGCCCCAGAGGGCGGTCTCCAGCTCGCCGCGCGACACCGCGTACCCGCGCTTCCCTACCCGGTCGAGCTCCGCGCGCAGCCGGACGGGATCGGTGATCGTGCTTTCCGTGAACGACGGCAGCGGCTGGCTCAGTGCCGCCTCGAGCTCCTCGGGTGGCAGGAACGCGAGCAGCGCCTTGCCTGTAGAGGTGGCGTGGAGCGGGACGGCGCGGCCGAGCCAGTCGGCCGCCATCACGTGCGGCGCCTGAACCTGGTCCACGTACACGAGCTGCAGGCCACGCGGCACCGCGAGGCTCACAGTCTCGCCGGCGTGGCGCGCGAGCTCCTCGAGGTGGGGTCGTGCCCGGCGGGGGAGGGAGTCGCCCGCCGCGGACGCCAGACGGGTGAGCGCGTAGCCGATCGAGTAGCGGTTCGTGGCGGGATCGCGGTCCACGAGGCCCTCGTCCTCGAGCGTCGCGAGGATGCGCCAGGCGGTGCTGCGGTTCAGCCCGCAGCGCTCGGCCAGCTCGGGCGCGGTGAGCGGCTCCGGGGCGCCGGCGATCGCCTCGAGCAGCGTGGCGGCCCGCTGCACCGACTGGACGCCATTGACACCCTCCGCTGTGCCGTTCATCATCCGCACGCATGGTGCAGTATACGAACAAGGAGCCCTGAGAGACCATGGACCTCACCCTCAGCCCGGCCCAGGAGGACCTGCGGGAGCGCGCCCGGGCCCTCACCGAGTCGATCATGGTCCACGAGCTGGCCTGCGAGGAGCACAACGGGCTCTCGCCGGAGGCGCATCGCGACATCGCCCACCGGGTGCGCGAGCTGCGGCTGAACGCCATCAACATGCCGGCGGAGTGGGGTGGCCAGGGTCTGAGCGTGCTCGATCAGGTGCTCGTGCAGGAGGAGCTCGGCGCGTTGACGAACGCGCTGTGGGATACCGTCTGGCGCCCGGCGAACGCGCTGCGCGCCTGCACACCGGAGCAGCGCGACTCGTACCTGATCCCGGCGATCCGCGGCGAGCGGCGCGACTGCTTCGCGGTCACCGAGTCGGGCGCCGGCTCGGACCCGTCGCTGATCGAGACGACCGCTGAGCGGGTCGCCGGCGGCTACCGAATCGACGGCGAGAAGTGGTTCGTCACGGTCGGCGACGTCGCCGACTTCCTGATCGTGCTGGCGTTGGTGCTGCCCGAGCGGGCGCCCGCGCTCTTCCTCGTCGACAAGGACACGCCCGGCGTGCGCGTGCTGCGAACGCCGCGCTACATGCACACCTTCGTGTACGAGCACCCGGAGTTCGGCTTCTCGGACGTGCGCGTGCCCGAGACCGCGGTGCTCGGCGAGGTCGGGGAGGGCTACGACCTCACGCGCGACTGGTTCGTCGAGGAGCGGCTGATGATCGCGGCGCGGTGCGTGGGGGCGGCCGAACGGGCGCTGCGGGCGGCGGTGGAGTTCGCCGGCGGGCGCGAGCAGTTCGGCGCTCCGATCGCCGACTACCAGCTGATCCAGGGAATGGTCGCCGACAGCGTCGTGGACATCGCGACGAACCGCGCCCTGGTGCGGCAGGTGGCGTGGGAGGCCGATCAGGGTCTCGACCGGCGCCTGCTGCACGGGAAGGCGGCGGTGGTGAAGCTGGCGGCGTCGGAGGCGGCGGGCCGGGTGGTGGACCGGGCGGTGCAGATCCACGGCGGCCGCGGCTACATGCGCGAGAACCCCTGTGAGCGGCTGTACCGCGACCTGCGGGTGGACCGGATCTGGGAGGGGACTTCGGAGATCCAGCGCGTTATCGTGGCCAACGAGGTGCGCAAGCGCGGGCTCGACGGGATCCTGAGTTTCGGCGGTGCGCCCGCCGCCGCGGCGGCGGGGGTCCCCGCCTGAGCCGCGATGGCGGTGCGGGAGCAGCCCCCCGCCGCTACCGACCCGGTCCACGGGCCGGTCATCGACGTGGACGTCCACGAGATGCTCGCCTCGGTGACGGAGCTCGCGCCGTATCTGAAGGAACCGTGGCGGTCCCGCATCACGATGCCCGACGGCTGGCCGGGCCTGCCGGGCTTCCCGTACTCGTATCCACAGATCGGCGGGCTCGCGCGCGCGGACGCGGTGCTCGCCGACGGCAGGCCCGCCGGCTCGAGCTACGACCGCACGCGCGAGCAGGTACTCGACGCGTATCCGATCGAGCGCGCCATCCTGACCGGCCTCTTTCACCCGACCGACCTCCCCGTCCAGCCGGAGTTCGCCGTTGCGCTCGCGAGCGCGTACAACGACTGGCTGATAGAGAACTGGCTCCGCCGCGACGAGCGGTTCCTGGGTTCGATCGCCGTCGCGGCCCAGTGCCCGGACGACGCCGCGCGCGAGATCGACCGGATCGGCGGGCACCCGCAGGTGGTGCAGGTCATGCTGCCCGCCACCTCGCGTGACGTCCTCGGGCGCACGTTCTACGCGCCGCTGTACGACGCAGCCGTTCGCAACGGGCTCGCCGTAGGCTTCCACCAGACGAACGAATCCCACACTGCGGTCGGCCTGCCGCCCTACTACATCGAGTGGCATACGACGATCCCGCAGGTGTGGCAGTCGCAGCTCGTCGGCCTTGTCTTCAACGGAATGTTCGACCGCTTCCCGGACCTCCGGGTGGCGATGATCGAGGGTGGTTGGACGTGGCTGCCGAGCCTGCTGTGGCGGCTCGACCTCAACTACCGCAGCCTGCGGCGAGAGGTTCCCTGGGTGAAGCGCATGCCCAGCGAGTACGTCCGTGAGAACGTCGCCTTCGCGTCCCAGCCGATGGAGTACCCCGACGACCCGCGCGATCTGTACCGGATGTTCGAGATGGTCGGGACGGACCGGTTCCTGATGTTCTCGACGGACTACCCCCACTGGGACTTCGACTCGCCCGAGCGGGCGCTGCCGGCCACCTTTCCACCTGAGGTGCGGCGCAAGATCTTGTACGACAACGCCGCCGACTTCTACGGGCTCCGGCCGTGAGCGAGCGGCACCTCGTCTGCCGGGTGGGGGATCTGCTGCCGGGAGACTTCCGTGTGATCTCGGCGGGCTCCCGCGAGGTCCTCGTCGTCTGCACCGGAGAGGCGAAGTTCGACGCGGTGGCGAACACCTGTCCCCACCAGGGCGCGCGTCTGTCGGATGGACGCGTGGAGCGTGTCTGGCGCGCCGGAGACGGCCGGCGGCACGAGGGCGACGATCGCTTCGCCGTCGTGTGCCCGTGGCACAACTTCGAGTTCGACCTCGCCACCGGCTGCCCGCCTTACGGTCCACCGGAGAGCTGCCGCCCCCGTGTGAGACGCCACCAGGTCGACGTCGAGGGCGGCGACGTGGTGGTCTACGGCTAGCGGCCCGTAAAGCGCGGCTCTCGCTTTTCCGCGAACGCCGCGGCCGCCTCCCGCGCGTCCTCCGTCTGCGCCAGCAGCCCATAGGCGATGCGCTCCAGCGCCAAGCCGGCCTCGCGCGACGCCTCCGGCATCGCGTCGATCGCCTGCTTCGCGAGGCTCACCGACAAGCGAGGCAGCGCGGCCAGCCGCTCCGCCAGCTCCAGCGAGCGCTCCCGCGCCCGGCCCTCCGCCACCGTCTCGGTGACCAGCCCGAGCGACCGGGCCTCCTCGGCGCCGAAGCGCTCGCCGAGCAGCACGAGCTCCTTGGCGCGGCCGGGGCCGACCAGGCGTGCCAGGCGGTGCGTGCCGCCCGAGCTCGGCAGAATGCCGAGGCCGACCTCGGGCAGCCCGAACCTCGCGGTGGCGTCGGCCACGCGGAAGTCGCAGGCGAGGGCGAGCTCGAGACCGCCGCCGAGGCAGTGGCCGGCGATCGCCGCGATCGTCGGCTGGGGGAGGGCGGCGACTTGCTCGTACACGCCGCCGGTGTCGCGGTAGTAGGCGAGGATCGAGGATGGGTCCTGGTCGCGCAGCTCGTTCACGTCCGCCCCTGCCGAGAAGGCCCGGCGGCCGCCCGTGATGACCACGCAGCCGCTGTCCCGCACCCGCCCGTCGCCGAGCGCGTCGCCGAGAGCCCGCTCGAGCGCGCTGGAGAGCGCGTTGAGCTTGTCCTCCCGGGCAAGCGTGATGACGGCGGCCTGGCCGTGCGCCTCGACATGAACGAGCGCCCCGCGCTTCATTGCAGGTCGTCCGATCGCAGCACCACGCGCGCGTCCAGTCCCAACGCCGTCTCCGGAAGCGCCAGCAGCGGGTTCACCTCGATCTCGGCGATCTCCGGGTGCGCCGCGGCCACCCGCGAGAGGGCGGCCACGGCCGCCGCGGCGGCGTCGAGGTCCATAGCGGGCCGCCCGCGCGCACCTTGGAGTAGGGGCCCGGCACGCAGCGAGAGCAACAGCTCGCGGGCGGTGGCGTCGTCCACGGGCGCGAGGGCGACGGCGACGTCGCTCAGCACCTCCGTGAACACGCCGCCGAGCCCGACGAGAGCGATCGGTCCGAAGCGGGCGTCCCAGCGGGCGCCCATGAGCAGCTCGACCCCGTCGTGCACGGGCGCCATGCGCTCGACGGACACGGCGGCGGGCGCGAGGCGCTCGCGGATGTCGGAGAACGCGGCACGGAGCTCGCTCTCGTCGCGAAGGCCGGTGACCACGCCCCCGGCGTCCGACTTGTGCAGCCGCCCGAGCGCCTTGACGACGACCGGATAGCCGAGCTCGGCCGCCGCAGCGACGGCCTCCTCCTCGTGGGAGATCGTTCGCGCAGGCACGAAGGGCACACCGCCGGCGGCGAGCAGAGCGCGGGCGTCCGCGTACCCGACGGCCCGGGCGTGCGCCGACGGCTCCCGCCGCCCGGCCGGCTGACCGCGGGAGACCGGCCGCGCCGCGCCCGGCCCGGCCGTCGGCTCCACCGGCTCGGGCAGCTCCGGCACACCGCGCGGCTTTCGCTCGGCAGCCGCCGCCAGCCGTGCCAGCACGCCCACCGCTCGCTCGATCGTCCGGTACACCGGCACTCCGCCCCGGCGCAGCGCCTTCGCCGCCGGGGCCTGCGGGTGCATCGTCTGCACGACCAGGGGCCGGCCGCTCGTCGCCGCCGCGTCCGCCAGCGCCTCCGCCACCGACGCCTCGCCGCGGCCCAGAGTCTCCGCGTAGTCGGTGTAGCCACCGAAGTACCCGGTCATCAGCACGGCGTCCACCTCGCCGGAGCCGAGCACGGCCCGCGCCGTCCGGTCGAAGCTGTGGATGTCGGCCTCGCCGCCGCCCGCCAGGTCGATCGGATTCGACACCGCCGCCGTCGCGGGCAGCCCGGCCCGGAGCTCCTGCCGGAGACCGTCGCTCAGCGCCGGCAGCTCGAGGCGCGCGCTGTGAGACAGCGCGGCCGCGATCCCACCGTGCCCGCCCCCGTCGGCGAGCACCGCCACGCGGCGCCCGCGCGCCGGTCCCGCCAGCAGCAGCCCCTCGGCGAGATCCACGAGCTCCCGCGGCGAGCGCACACGCTCGATGCCCGCCGCATGGCAGGCGGCGTCGATGGCGGCGGAGTCGCTCGCCAGCGCGCCGGTGTGGGAGCGCACCGCACGCGCGGTCGCCGACGTGCGCTCGACGGCGAGGAGCACGACCGGCTTGCCGGCCCGCGTGGAGGCCTCGGCGGCGCGAGCGAAGGCGCGACCGTCGCGGAAGTCCTCGACGTAGACCGCGATCAGCTCGGTGCCGTCGTGCGCGGCCAGCTCGCCGATCAGCTCGCTCACCTCGAGGTCCGCCTGATTCCCGAGCGACACGAAGCGCGAGAAGCCGAGGCCGGCCGCCTCCGCTAGCAGCCCGATCTCGAGCGCCAGGTTGCCGCTTTGGGAGAGCAGCCCGATCGAGCCGCCGGGGAGGTCGTTCGGGACGAGCTCGAGTGCGGCGGTGGCGTCGAAGACGCCCAGGCAGTTCGGGCCGAGCAGTATCACGCCGGCCTCGCGGGCGCGGGCGGCGAGCGCGGCGTCGCGCTGACCGCCGGCGTCGCCGTCGGTCTCGCCGGCAGTGATCACGACGATCGCATTGGAGCCGCTTGCGATGGCGTCGTCCACGGCCTGCTCGAGGCCGGCGGGCGGCACGGCGAGGACCGAGAGCTCGGGCGGCTCCGGAAGCTCGGCAAGGGACCGGTGGGCGGGCTTGCCCATGACCTCGCCGCCGCGGCGGTTGACCAGGTAGACCGTCCGCCGCGATGCTCCGCGGAGCGCCCCGCGAGCGAGCCAGTTGCCCCACTTGACGGGGTCGTCGGAGGCCCCGACGACCGCCACCGAACCGGGATCGAAGAGCGCGCGCAGATCGCGGCGGGTGACCCGCTTGGAGACGGTCATGGCAAGCCGGCCTCCGGTGCGCGGGGCGGCGGCGAGCCGGTCTTCCGGGCTCGCGGGGCGACCGCGTCACTGGCGGCCGCCGATGTCCGCTCTGGCGGCGGCTCGGCGAGGCCCCACGCGTCGGCGCCGCCGTCCACCACGATCGTCGTGCCCGTCACGTAGGCGCCGCCCTCGCTCGCGAGGAACGCGATCATCGCGGCCGCCTCCTCCGGGCGGCCCAGCCGCCCGAGCGGCACGGACCGCTCCCACGCCGCGACCGACTCGTCGCCGTACGCCTCGAGCGCCTCGGTCTCGATGGTTCCGAGCGCGAGGCAGACCGTCCTGACGTTGTGGCGACTCCACTCGATGGCGAGCCCGCTCGCCAGGTTGGCGACCGCCGCGCGCCCTGCGGATGCGTGGGCGAACCCGGGGATGCCGCGCAGCGGACTGAACCCGACGAACACGATCAGCCCGCCGCCTCCCGGAATCATCGCCCGCGTGGCGGTGGTGCGCGTGACGCTCCAGACCGAGTCGACCGTGGCGCGCTGAACCGCGCGCCAGCCGTTGTCGGAGATCTCCTCGGCCGGCGCCGAGAACTGGCCGCCGGCGTTGTTGACCAGGACGTCGATCGCGTCGAAGCGATCGAGCGCGGCGTCGACGACCCGAACCACGTCCTCGGGCTCGCGCAGGTCGGCCGCCACGGCGAGGCACTCGCCGCCGAGCGCCTCCACCTCGCCGCGCACCCGCTCGAGTGGCTCTGTGCGGCGGCCGCAGACGACCACGCCCGCACCCGTGCCGGCGAGCTCGAGCGCCGTGGCGCGACCGATCCCCGTGCCGCCGCCGGTCACGAGAGCGACCTTGCCCGCGTTGGCGTCGGAACGGAGCGGCGACCGGTAGTCCGGCATCAGGGGGAAGCGCGCCGGCCGCGTTTGGGTGCGACGCCGCCGACGGGCGCGGGGTCGTCCTCGCCCGCGGGCGCGGGGTCGTCCTCGCCGGCGGGCGCGGGGTCGCCGCGCGACAGCTCAGCGCCGATCAGCCGCGCCGACAGCCGCAGGTGCACCACCACGAGGTCCGGCGCGCGCGGGTCGCGCTGCTCGATCGCGTCGAACAGCCGTTCGTGGTCGCGCACGTAGTCGGACCATGGGTACTCGGGGTGGTGGCGCAGCAGCATCCGAGTCTCGGCCGCAAGCGTCTCATGGGCGCGGAACAGGCGGGGGCTGCCTCCGAGCCGCACGAACTCCTGGTGGAAGCGGATGTCCGCGTCGATGAGGTCCTCCGTCACCCGGTCGTGTCCCTCGGCGGTGGAGCGGAGCTCGTCGAGGACGTCGCGGAGGGCGGACAGGTCGGGCGGCGGCGAGACTTCCACGAGCCGCCGGGCCACACCCGCCTCGATCGCCTCGCGCGCCACGTAGACGTCGAGGCGGTCGGCCATGGACATCACCCGCACGAACGCCCCGCGGTGGAGCTCGTAGTTCACGAGCCCCTCCTGGACAAGCTGGCGGACGGCCTCGCGCACCGCGCTCCGCCCGGTCCCGAACGCCTCCGCGAGCGAGACCTCCCGGAGCGCTTCCCCCTGGGCGATCCGGCCGTCGACGATGGCCTCCCGCAGCTCCTGGAGCACCTGCTGGGTGGTGGAGGCCCGCTCGATGGATCCGAGCTGCCAGTTGTGCGCGCTCGCCGCCATGTGTAGATTGTCGACAACCTGCAGCACGAGGTCAAGGCCAGAGCAAGAGGAGTGAGGCCGAAGCCGGTGACGAGGGACGGGAGAGAGGCGGCCGGAGCGGACCGGGCAGAGAGGCCCGGCTGGGCCACGCGGCGTCGGCGCGAGGGGATGCGGTCAGGCCGGGCGATCGCGCCAGGCCGGGCGGCCGGGCGCCGGCGCGAGGCGGTGGCGTCAGGCCGGGCGATCGGCCGCGTCGGGCCGCTCGGTGCCCGGCGGCGAGCCCTCCCGGCGAACAGCCGCCCGCTCGGGCGCAGGCTCGTCCTCCGTGAGACGGTCGGGCTGGTCGGGCGCGGGCGAGTCGTCCCCGATACGGTCCGGCTGGTCCGGCGCGCCCGCGCCCTGCCGGCGAGTGCCCTGCGGCGCGGTTCGTGCGGGCGCGTCCAGCCTCGCCCGGCGCTGCACCTCGTACAAATCCGTCCCGCCCTCCACGTAGCGGTGCCTCGGGCCGGGTTCGTAGGCCCAGGAGCGGAAGGCTCCCTCGCCCAGCGCTCGCAGGATCAGGTGCCGCTCGCGCTGGCTTGCCAGCACCCGCTGCTCGAGCGACTCGAGGTCCCAGCGGCGCTCCAGCACCTCGCGGAGCTCGTCCACGACCACGGAGTGCTCCGGCGAGCCGGCCAGATTCGTCAGCTCGGCCGGGTCGTTCACGAGGTCGTAGAGCTGGTCCGGGTCCCCCGGGCAGGCGATCAGCTTCCACGGTCCGCGGCGCACCATCACCGCCGGGTGATTCACGCCCTCCGCCAGATACTCGCCGACCACCGGCGCCGACCGCCGGCCACCGCCACCCGACATCAGCGGCGCCAGGCTCTCGCCGTCCACGTCGCCGAGCGGCGGCGCGCCGACCAGCTCCAACAGCGTCGGCCCGAGGTCGAGCAGCGACACCGGCTCGGCCACCCGCCGGCCAGCCATGCCGCCCGGCGCCCGCACCATCAGCGGCACCCGCGCCGACTGCTCGAAGAACGACATCTTGTACCAGAGCCCCCGCTCGCCCAGCATCTCCCCGTGGTCGGCCGTGAAGGCGACGATCGTGTCGTCCTCGAGCCCCGCCTCCCGCAGCGCGCCGAGCACCTCGCCGACCCTCTCGTCGAGGTAGCTCACCGCCGCGTAGTAGCCGTGGCGCGCCGCCCGCACCTGCTCCGAGGAGAGCCCCGCTGCGTCCACGCCGCACATGTCCCGCAGCCGCCGGCTGTGTGGATCGGCCTCGGCAAGCGGCACGGGCGGCACCGTGGGCAGCTCCACCTGGTCCCGCTCGTACAGGTCCCAGTACCGCGCGCGCAGCTCCCAGGGGTCGTGCGGGTGCGCGAACGACACCACCAGGAAGAACGGCCGCTCGCCGCCCGAGCGGGCGAAGTCGAAGATCGCCCGCACGGCACGGAACGCGACCTCCTCGTCGTAGTCCTGCTGCATGCTCGCCGTGCACACGCCCGGCTCGAGCACGCTCTCCATCGTGTGGTACCAGGGAAGCTGTTCGCCCGCGGGGAGGCGCCAGTCGGGGGTCCAGTCGAGGTCGCCGGGATAGATGTCCGTGCTGAGGCGCTCCTCGAACCCGTGCAGCTGGTCCGGCCCGACGAAGTGCATCTTGCCGGCGAGCGCCGTGAACCAGCCACCGGCTCGCAAGCAGTGCGTCACCGTGGGCGTGGCCGCCGGCAGCTCAGCCGCGTTGTCGAACACCCCCGTGCGAGACGGCAGCCGCCCGGTGAGCAGGCCCGCCCGGGACGGCGCGCACAGCGGCGACGGGCAGTAGGCGCTCTCGAACACCGTGGACTCCGAGGCGAGGGCGGACAGGTGCGGCGCCCTCACGACGCGGTGGCCGTACACGGGGAGCCACGACGCGGCGAGCTGGTCGGCCATGACCAGCAGCACGTTGGGGCGCCGGGTCCGCATGAGTGGGGCAATCTAGCGTGGCCGCCTGACCCCGTTAGGGGACTGTTGCCTCGCCTTGCGTACACCGAGGCGGGCTTGATATATCAGCACCACGAGAGAGGGGAGAGGTGAAATGGGCTGGCTGGACGAGCAGTTGACTCGGCGTCAGGCGATCCGCGCGGGCGCCGCCGGCGGGCTGGCGCTCAGCGCCGGGGGTGCCCTGGCCGGATGTCTCGGCGACGACGACGGCGGCGGCGACGCGGCCACCGGCCCCGAGCCCCAGGCGGCGGACCTGCGCCGCGGCGGAACGCTACGCATCGGCGCCACCGGCGGCGGGGCCGAGGACACGATCGACGGCCACATCCCCACCTCCGATCCGGACATCATGCGCACCTGGCAGCTCTACGAGCCACTCGCGGTGCGCAACGCCGAGTTCACCGAGCTCGAGATGGTGCTGGCCGAGTCGCTCGAGGCGGAGGCAAACAGGGCCGACATGTGGACGGTGCGGCTCAAGCCCGGCCTCGAGTTCCACAACGGCAAGACGGTGACCGCCGACGACGTGATCTTCTCCCTGGAGCGGATCCTCGACCCGAAGGACCCGAAGGTCGGCGCCGCGTCGATCGGCTACATCGATCTCAAGGGCCTCCGCAAGATGGACGAGCGCACCGTGCGCATCCCGCTCCAGTTCCCGAACTCGAGCTTCCCGGAGGACATCGGCCAGTACTTCAACAACATCGTGCCGGTGGACTTCGACCCGGAGAACCCGGTCGGCACCGGTGCCTTCAAGTACGAGAGCTTCCAGCCCGGCGAGCAGAGCACGTTCGTGCGCCATCCCAACTACTGGCGCGACGGCGAGCCCTACGCCGACGAGCTGGTGATCATCGACTTCACCGACCCCACGGCGAAGATCAACGCGCTGCTGGGCGGCCAGGTCGAGGCGATCAACAACGTGCCGTTCAGCCAGCTCTCGAACATCCAGGGCAACCAGAACCTGCGCGCAGTGATCTCCGAGACCGGGTCGTGGCAGCCCTTCACCATGCGCGTGGACGCGCCGCCGTTCGACGACAACCGGGTGCGCCAGGCGTTCCGCCTGCTCGTCGACCGCCAGCAGATGGTCGACCAGGTGCTGAGCGGCCAGGGCCAGATCGCGAACGATCTGTACGCGCCCTTCGACGAGTGCTACGCGGACGACCTCCCGCAGCGCGAGCAGGACCTCGACCAGGCCCGCTCGCTGCTCCGGCAGGCCGGCCAAGAGGACCTGCGCGTGGAGCTCGTGACCGGCGACATCTTCCGCGGCGTGGTGGAGGCCGCCCAGGTGTTCGCCGAGCAGGCCAAGGGCGCCGGCGTGACCGTGAACGTGCGCAAGGTCGACACCGGCACCTTCTACGGCGACCAGTACCTGTCGTGGCCGTTCGCCCAGGATTTCTGGGCCACCCGCACGTATCTCACCCAGGTGGCGCAGGGCAGCCTGCCGAACTCGCCCTTCAACGAGACGCACTGGGACCACCCCGAGTTCCAGCGCCTGATCCAGCAGGCGCGCGCCGAGCTCGACGAGGATCGCCGCTGCGAGATCCTGCACGAGGCGCAGCGGATCGAGTACGAGGAAGGCGGCTACATCATCCCGTACTTCTCGAACTCGATCGACGCGCACACCGCCGAGATCGCAGGCATCCAGGAGGCCCGCTCGGGCTTCACGCTCGGCAACTACCAGCTGCGCTCGGTGGGATTCGTGGCGTAGCCGTGGGACCCACGTGACCGCGAAGCTCGTCCTGCGCCGGCTGGCCCTCGGCCTGCTGACGCTGTGGCTGGTGTCGCTGCTCGTGTTCGCCGCGACGCTGGCGCTGCCCGGCGACGCCGCGCAGGCCATCCTCGGGCGCGACGCCACCGCCGAACGGCTGGCCGCGCTGCGCGAGCAGCTCAACCTCGAGGAGCCGGTCGTCACCCAGTACCTGAAGTGGCTCGGCGGAATCATCACGCTCGACCTCGGGGACTCCGCCGCCACCCAGGCGCCGGTCAGCGAGCTGCTCTCGAGCCGGGTCGGCAACTCGCTGTTCCTCGTGGTGATCTCCGCGGCCGTGGCGATCCCGCTCTCGATCGGGATCGGCGTGTGGACGGCGATGCGGCGCGACCGCCCGGTCGACCACGTCGTCTCGACCGGCTCGCTGATCCTGGCCTCGCTGCCGGAGTTCGTGATCGGGATCGTCCTGATCATCGTGTTCGCCACCGAGGTGGTGCAGTGGTTCCCGGCCGTCTCGCTGCTCGGGCCCGGCGAGAAGGCCTGGAACGACCCCCAGGTGGTGGTGCTGCCCGCTGCCACGCTCGTGCTGGCGGTGGTGCCCTACATCAGCCGCATCATGCGGGGCTCGATGGTCGAGGTGCTCGAGAGCGAGTACGTGACGATGGCGACGCTCAAGGGCCTGCCCCGCCGCACGGTGATCTGGCGGCACGCCGTGCCGAACGCGATCGTGCCCGCGATCCAGGTGACGGCCCTGCAGCTGGCCTACCTGGCCGGTGGCGTGGTGGTGGTGGAGTTCGTGTTCTCCTATCCCGGCATCGGCGTTGCGCTGGTCGAGGCCGTCGCCAACCGCGATATGCCGGTGGTGCAGGCCGTGACCATGCTGGCCGCCGGCATCTACGTGGGACTCAACCTGCTCGCGGACGTGGGCACCATCCTGGTCACCCCCAAGCTGAGGACGGCCGGCCGGTGACTGACCAGACCGTCGACAGCGCCATCGACCTCGCCCTCGGGCAGGCGCCCCACGTCGAGGGGGTCCCGGCGCGCCGGCGCCTTGCCTTCGTGGCCGACGCGCTCCAGCTCTGGCGCACCCGCGTCGGCGTCGGCATCGTAGGCCTGATGGTGCTGATCGCGCTGGTCGGGCCGCTCATCGCGCCCCACTCGCCCACCGAGTTCGTGGCCCCGCCGAACAGCCTGCCGGGCGGCGAGGCGACCTTCGGCGCCGACGCGCTCGGGC
The DNA here is from genome assembly GCA_035947555.1 of Thermoleophilaceae bacterium. Taxonomy (GTDB): domain Bacteria; phylum Actinomycetota; class Thermoleophilia; order Solirubrobacterales; family Thermoleophilaceae; genus JACVRW01. The sequence goes on from DASZJZ010000300.1 coordinate 14,175, forward strand.
GCGACGTGCTGAGCCGCTTCCTCCACGGCGGGATCACCGTGCTGTGGCTGGCGGCCGCCTCCACCGCGCTCGGCATCGGCGTCGGCACCGTGCTCGGTCTGATCGCCGCGTACTCGCGGAACTGGCTCGACGACGTGCTCATGCGCGGAAACGACGTCCTGCTCGCCTTCCCGCAGATCATCTTCGTGCTGCTGGCGGTGTCGGCGGTCGGGCCGAAGCTGTGGCTGATCGTCCTGACCGTGGGCCTCACGCACGCCCCGCGCGTGGCGCGCGTGATCCGCGGCGCGGCGCTCGAGGTCGTGGAGCGCGACTTCGTCAAGAGCGCCGAGGCGGTCGGGGAGCGGCGCTCTCGCATCATCTTCGGCGACCTGCTCCCGAACGTGACGAGCCCGCTGCTCGTGGAGGTGGGGCTCCGCATGACGTACTCGATCGGCCTGGTGGCGGGCATCAGCTTCCTCGGCTTCGGCCTCCAGCCGCCTGCGGCGGACTGGGGCCTGATGATCAACGAGAACCGGCTCGCGATCACCGTGCAGCCGTGGTCCGTGCTCCTGCCGGTGGCCGCCATCGGCCTCCTCACGATCGGCACGAACCTGATCACCGACGGCCTCTCGCGGGCGCTGGCGGGCATCGACCGGAGGTCGGACGCGTGAGCGCCCCGGTCGTCGAGGTATCCGATCTGCGCATCGAGCTGACCGGCTCGGGCGTGGACGTGGTGGACGAAATCGACCTCCAGATCCACGCCGGCGAGGTGCTCGGGCTGGTGGGTGAGTCGGGCTCAGGCAAGACGACCGTGGGGATGGCGCTGCTCGGCCACGTGCGCCGCGGCGGTCGCCGCGGCGGCGGCGTGGTCGCCATCGACGGGAGCAGCCTCGACGGCCTCGACGAGGGCGAGCTGCGCCGCCTGCGCGGCGGGACGGTGTCCTACATCCCGCAGGATCCAGGCACCGCGCTCAACCCGGCGCTCCGGATCGGGACCCAGCTGCGCGAGGTGCTCGACGCCCACGCCTCGGGCTGGAGCGACGAGGAGCGCCGCGAGCGGGTGCGCGGCGCCCTCGCGGAGGTGGCCCTGCCGCCAGACGAGAGCTTCCTGCGCCGCTACCCGCACCAGCTCTCGGGCGGCCAGCAGCAGCGCGTGGCGATCGCGATGGCGTTCGCCAACCGGCCCAAGGTGATCGTCTGCGACGAGCCCACCACGGGCCTCGACGTGACCACCCAGGCGCGCGTGCTCGAGACGGTGCGCGACCTGTGCCGCAGCCATCGAGTGGCGGCGCTCTACGTCACGCACGACCTCGCCGTGGTGGCGGAGCTGGCCGACCGGGTGGCGGTCATGTACGCCGGGCGGATCGTGGAGAGCGGTCCGCGCGAGCGGATCTTCTCGGGCGCGCGCCACCCCTACACGCGCCGGCTGCTCCGTGCGGTGCCCGACATCGCGGGCAAACGGACGGTGGTGGGCATCCCCGGCCGCGCGGCGCTCCCTGGGAACCGGCCGTCGGGGTGCTTCTTCCACCCGCGCTGCCCGCTCGCGGACGATCAGTCGCGCGCCGAGTTCCCGCCGGTCACGGAGCTCGGCGGCGGGCACATGGTGCGCTGCTTCCATCACGAGGCGGCGCTGCAGCACGGCGAGCCCGAGGGGGCCGGGCAGCTCGGGCCGCGCGAGCCGGGCGAGCAGCTGGTGCTCACCGTGCGCGATCTCGACGCCCACTACGGCGCCAGCCACGCCCTGTTTCGCATCGACCTCGACGTGCACCGGCGCGAGTGCCTCGCGCTGGTGGGCGAGTCGGGCAGCGGCAAGACCACGCTGGCGCGCTGCGCGTCGGGGCTCCACAGCCAGTACACCGGCCAGGTGCGCCTTGGGGACGACCCGCTCCCGCCGGCCGCCCGCAAGCGCAGCCGGGAGGCGCGCAGGCAGATCCAGTACATCTTCCAGAACCCTTACGCGTCGCTGAACCCGCGCCGCACGATCGGCCAGACCATCGCCCGGCAGCTACAGCTGTTCCACCCCGGCGCGCGCGCCGACACCTCCCGGCGGGTCGCCGAGTGCCTCGAGCGGGTGGCGCTGTCGGCCGCGGCCGCCAACCGCTTCCCCGACCAGCTCTCGGGCGGCGAGCGCCAGCGGGTGGCGATCGCCCGCGCGCTGGCCGCGGAGCCGGCGCTGCTGATCTGCGACGAGGTCACCTCCGCGCTCGACGTCTCGGTGCAGGCGGCGATCATCGAGCTGCTCGGCGAGCTGCGGCGCGAGATGGGCCTCAGCATGCTGTTCATCACCCACGACCTGGCGCTGATCCGGACGATCGCCGACCGGGTGGCGGTGATGCACCGAGGGCGGATCGTGGAGCAGGGCACGGTGGACGAGATCCTCACGAGCCCCGGGGCCGACTATACGCGCGAGCTGCTGGCGAACACGCCCAGCATCGAGGTCGCACTGGGTCACGCCGCGCGTACGACCTAGCTGAATCACAGACCTTCGGAGCGCTCAAGAACGTTTCGGCCCGGGTAATGTGAACCTGCCCCCAGGAAAGGAGTCCTCCCGTGACAAAGCAGGCCGCGGGGGTTGTCGACCGGCGCCTCGCGAAGGCGCTTTCGCATCCCCTCCGGGCACATGTCCTGGCGATCCTCAACGATCGCGTCGCGAGTCCCAACCAGATCGCGACCGAGCTCGAGGAGCCGCTCGGCAACGTCAGCTACCACGTGAAGACCCTCGCCGAGCTCGGCTGCATCGAGCTCGTGGACACCGCGCCGAGGCGCGGCGCGATCGAGCACTTCTACCGCGCGGTCGTGCGGCCGTTCTTCAGCGAGCGGGATTGGAAGCGCATGCCTCCGTCGGTCCGGCAGGGCATCTCCGACGCCACGTTGCAGCAGATCTGGGAGGACGCCTCGACCGCGCTCGACGAGGGCACGTTCGACCGCCGCAGCGACCGGCACCTGACCCGCAGCCGGCTCGTGCTCGACGAGCAGGGCTGGAAGCAGGTGAACGACCTGCTGAGCGAGACGACCAAGCGCGTGGAGGAGGCGGCGTCCGAGAGCGCGAAGCGGCGCGCCGGCGACGCCGCCAACTGCTTCAACACCAGCGTGGTGCTGATGCACTTCGAGTCGTCAGCCGCGCAGTGAGTGCCCGAAGGCGAAGAAGGTGGCGTAGCCCTCGTCGCCGCCGAGCGTGACCAGCTGGCTGCGTGCGCGCTGGAGCGCCGCGTCGTAGCGCGAGCCCCAGTGCCGCCGGGCGGCCTTGCGGCGGCTGTCGGCGACGAAGCGGACCATCTCGTTGTAGATGTCGCCGGCGAGGTAGTCGGCGCGGACGTTCTCGGGGAACTGGCGCACCTGCTTCAGGAGCCGCTCGAAGGTCTTGCAGCTGCCGAACCCGGTGCTGGCCTCGTAGTAGGCGATGCGCTTGCGCCACGCCTCGACGCCGGCCTGTAGCACCGGGTCGGCGAGCGGCCGCTCGAAGCGCGCCAGGAAGCGCTCGAAGGGCTTGCGGTAGGCGTCGAGCGCCGCGCCCTCGGCGGCCACCTCGTTGAGCTCCCTCCACAGCGTCTTCGCGCCGCGCCTGTAGAGGTTGCGCTGCGCCGGCACGCGCACCGCGCGGATCCGGCTCCAGCCCGGGCCGCGGCTCTCGCACTTGGCCAGCGCCCGGGCGGCGGCGCGCCGGCCCTCGGCCACCTCG
>DASZJZ010000301.1:0-14321 GCA_035947555.1 Thermoleophilaceae bacterium
CAGGCGATCCAGTTCATGATCGCCGACATGGCCACCAAGGTGGAGGCGGCCCGGCTGCTCACCTGGAAGTCGGGCGCGCTGCTCGACCGCGGTGAGCGCAACACGCTCGCCTCGTCGCACGCGAAGCGCTTCTCCGCGGACGCCGCGATGGAGATCACCGTGGACGCCGTGCAGGTCTACGGCGGCTACGGCTTCATCAAGGAGTACCCGGTCGAGAAGCTGATGCGGGACGCCAAGATCATGCAACTGTACGAGGGCACTTCGCAGATCCAGCGCCTCGTGATCGCGCGCGAGGTGCTGATGCCGCGCAAGGTCGAGGAGCCCGCTCCGGCAGCAGCCTGAGAACGCCTGGCCGCAAGCACGCGGCTCGGCCGCGTGCGCGCGGATAGCTCAGGGATGCGTCAGCATCCCGCTGCGTGACCCCTTCCAAGAGGGAGCGCAGCCGAAAGGCGGTTCGGGAGGCGGTGGCGCAGGCAGGCGCCACCGCCGAGGCACCGGCGGCGGCGCGCCGATCCCAGGATCCCTTCACCGGGGGCCTGCGCCGGCGCGAGGTGCTGCCGCTGCTGGTGCTCCACCTGATCAGCCAGGGGCCCAGCTACGGCAACCAGCTCATGGAGCGGATCGGCGAGATGACGGAGGGCGTGCTCTCCGTCAACCCCAACACGATGTACCCGCTCCTGCGCCAGCTCGAGGAGCGCGGGCTGATCAAGGGGGAGTGGGAGCACCCTGAACGGCGCACCCGCCGCTACTACTCCCTGACGGACGGCGGCCGCGAGGAGTACGCCCGCCTGGTCGACGAGGTCCGCCCCTTCCTCGACTCGGTGAAGTCCTCGATCGACGAGATCGTGCGCGAGGTCTACGGGCGGTGAGGAGGGCCGCCGCGCAGGTCGACGTCGTCCTGACGCCCGAGGCGGCGCTTCGCCTGTGGAGCGACGCGACCCGCTGGCCGAGCTTCGTTGAGGGGTTCGCGCGCGAGCTGGAGCGCTCACCGGAGTGGCCGGCGGCGGGCGCTCGCGTGGTCTGGGAGTCGACCCCGGCGGGCCGGGGCCGGGTGACCGAGAGGGTCATGGAGGGCGAGGGTCCGGACCGCTTCGTCACCCTGGTGTTCGACGAGCGGCTGAACGGCACCCAGACGTTCCGAGTCGTGGAGAGCGAGGCCGGCTCGCGGGCCGAGCTCGCCCTCGAGTACGAGCTGACCAAGTACGGCCCGCTGAGCGCGGCGGCCGACGTCATCTTCATCCGCCGGGCGATCCGCGACTCGCTCCGGCGCACCCTTTCGCGGTTCGCGGTCGAGGCCGAGGAGGAGGCGGGCCTGCGCTAGGGTCCGCCGCCATGTTCGTCTTCAAAGCCGCCGTCGTGGGCGCGGGGACCATGGGCGGCGAGATAGCCCAGGTCATCGCCTCGGCCGGCATCCCGGTCGTGCTCAAGGACGTGAAGCAGGAGTTCGTGGACCAGGGTCTCGAGAAGGCCCGCCAGGTGAGCCAGGGCCAACTGGGAGGGCTGGTCGGCAAGGGCAAGATCAGCCAGGAGGACGCCGACCGCCAGCTCGAGGAGATCACCGGCCGCATCGCCGGGACCGTCGAGTACGACGGCTTCGGCGACGTCGACTTCGTGGTCGAGGCCGTGCCCGAGCGGATGGACATCAAGCAGGCGGTGTTCGCCGAGCTGGACGCCGTCACCCCAGGTCACGCGATTCTCGCCTCGAACACCTCGGCGCTCTCCATCACCGAGATCGGCGAGGCCACCACGCGCCCCGACAAGGTCGTGGGCTTCCACTTCTTCATCCCCGCCTCGATCATGCGGCTGATCGAGGTGATCGAGGGGGAGGAGACGTCCGAGGAGACCGTCGAGGCCGCCGCGAACTTCGCCCAGGCGATCCGCAAGACCGCCATCCGCTGCGGCGAGGTGCCGGGCTTCGTGGTCAACCGGATCCTGCTGTCGTCGGCGTCGGAGGTCTGGCGGGTCACGGAGGAGGAGGGCCTCGACCCCCAGGAGGTCGACAAGGCCTTCAAGGAGTCCGGCGCGGTCCCGATGGGCCCGTTCTTCCTGGCCGACTGGTCCGGGCTCGACACCGCGCTGCACGTGGCCGAGTACCTGCGCGACTCGTACGGCGACCGCTTCTACGTCATGGAGCGCATGAAGGAGCTGGTGGGGGCCGGACACCTCGGCCAGAAGACCGGGAGGGGCTTCTATGAGCACGGCTAGCGCGACCACGGAGGCCCTGGTCCAGCGGATGGGCCTCAAGACCCTGGTCGAGGCCTGCCTGGTCCTCGAGGAGGGCGTGGCCTCCGCGAAGGACATCGAGATCGGGATGATGATGGGCGCGGGGATCCTCCCGGGCCCGTTCGCGCGCGCCGACGAGGCGGGGCTCGACACGATCCTGGAGCAGCTCGAGCGCGCCCAGGCCGAGTGGGGTGACCACTTCGAGCCGCCCGTGGTGCTGCGCCGGCTGGTCGCCCAGGGGCGGCTCGGGAAGAAGACCGGCCAGGGCTTCTTCCCCTACCCGCAGCCCGACGCCGGCGAGCAGCGCGAGACCGTGCTGCTCGAGACGCGCGGCGACGTGGCGATTGCGTGGCTCAACCGGCCGCCGACGAACCCGCTCTCGCCCCAGGCCGTCCGCGACCTGATTTCGGTCTGGGAGCAAGTGGAGGGGCGCGCGCGGGCGTTCGTGATCGCCTCCTCCAACATCTTCACCTTCAGCGCCGGGGCCGACATCAAGGAGTTCACGAAGATGAGCCCGGACGCCGAGGGCGCGGACCTCGTGCGCTCGGCACACCGCTTCATGCGCGGGATGGAGACCTCCTCCACGGCCACGATCGCCGCCGTCAATTCGATCGCCTTCGGCGGCGGCTGCGAGCTGGCCATGGCCTGCGACTTCCGCATCGCGGGGGAGTCGGCCAGCTTCGGCCAGCCGGAGATCAATCTGGGGATCATCCCGGGCTTCGGCGGCACCCAGCGGCTGCCGCGGCTGGTGGGTGAGGGCAAGGCGCTCGAGATTAACCTGATCGGCGAGCCGATCGACGCCTATGAGGCGCATCGCGTGGGTTTGGTCAATCAGGTCGTGCCGGACCACGAGCTGTTCGACGCCGCGCTGGCGTGGGCGCGCAAGCTGGCCGGCCAGGCCCCGATCGCGATCGAGGAGATCAAGAAGCGCTCGCACCGGCCCGATCTCGACGAGGGGCTGGAGGCGGAGTCCGAGGGCTTCGCGCGGGCGTTCGGCTCGGAGGACGCGCGCGAGGGCATCTCGGCCTTTCTCGGGAAGCGGAAGCCGTCGTTCGAGGGGCGATGACGACCGCCGTCTCAGGGCAGGCGGAGCGGCTGGCGGGGCTGCTTCGCGACGCGCGCTCCGCGGTCGTCCTGACCGGTGCCGGCGTGTCCGTCCCATCCGGAATCCCGGACTTCCGAAGCCCGGGCAGCGGCATATGGGAGAGCGTGGATCCGATGGAGGTCGCGCACATCGACGCGTGGCGACGCGATCCGGATCGCTTCTGGAGCTTCTACGGCGAGCGCTTCGCCTCGCTGCTCGACAAGCGGCCCAATGAGGCACATCATGCGCTCGCCGAGCTCGAGCGTCAGGGGCTGGTGAGGGGGGTGATCACCCAGAACGTGGACCGCCTTCACCGGGAGGCCGGCAGCCGGCGGGTGATCGAGGTGCACGGATCGATCGATCGCAGCGTGTGCATGGATTGCCGCGGTCTCTTCACGCTCGAGAGCGTGATGGAGCAGCTGCGGTCGACCGACGGCGCGCCGGAGTGCCCCTGCTGCTTCACGCCGCTGAAGCCGGACGTCGTGCTCTTCGGCGAGCTGCTGCCCGAGCGGGCGATCTCGGAGGCGCAGGAGCTGGCGCTCGAGGCCGATCTGATGGTGTGCGTCGGATCGTCGCTCGAGGTCTACCCGGTGGCGGGGCTGCCGGCACTGACCCGAGGCGCCGGCGGGCGGATCGCGCTCGTGACGCAGGGCCCCACCCCGTACGACGACGACGCCGAGGTGAAGCTGGACGGCGACGTGGTGGAGGAGCTGCGCGCGGTGCTGGCAGCGCTCTAGATTCGGTGAACCCTGTTCTGGTTGCCGTGGCGGCTGCGCTGGTCGTGGCGCTGGGCGCTGTTGGGGTCTTGGCTGGGGAGGGGGAGGAGGCTGAGCAGGCCGCTGAGCGGCCTCGTGGCCCGTCCTTGGAGCAGGTGACGGAGCGCGTGGCGGAGGTCGCGCGCGACGTGGAGCGCGTGCGCGAGCTCGAGTTCGAGCGGCTGCCACGGGTGCGGGTGGTCAGCCCGGCGGAGGCGCGCCGGGCGGCCTTGCGCGAGCTCGACGAGCAGGTGCCGCGCCGCCGCCAGCGGATCGAGGAGCGCCTGCTCGTGATGCTCGGGCTGCTGCCGCCGGACACCCGGCTGCGCGAAGTGATCGGCAAGGCGCTGACGGAGGAGGTGGCGGGCTACTACATCCCGCGCAGCGGAACACTGGCGCTCGTGGGAGGCGAGGGCCTCGACGGGTTCCTGGCGGAGGTCACGCTCGCGCACGAGCTGACACACGCGCTCGAGGACCAGCACTTCGGAATCGAGGCCCACGGTGCGAGCGGGTTCCTGGGCGACCGGTCGGTGGCCGACGCGGCGCTCCGCGAAGGCACGGCAACGCTGGCGATGCTCGACTACGTCGCCCTCACCCAGGGAGGCGGCGCGGAGCTCCCGGACGAGGTGCGGCGCCAGGTGCTTCAGGAGCTCAGCGAGATAACCCTCCCGGCCTCGAGCGGCCTGCCGCGCTACGTGCGGGAGGGACTCGTGTGGCCGTACGCGGCAGGCGCCGGCTTCGTCGACTGGATCCAGGGCGAGGGCGGCTGGGCGGCGGTGGACCGGGCCTACGAGGAGGACCCGCCGCGGTCGAGCGAGCAGATCATGCACCCGCGCAAGTACGAGGCGGGGGAGCGGCCGGCGCGAGTGAAGCTGCGCGGACTTCGCGCGGCGCTGGGCGCGGACGCCCGCGTGATCTCCCGCGGGGACCTGGGAGAGTTCGACACGGAGCAGTTCCTCCGCGACGCAAACGGCCGCCGGCGCTCGCAGGAGGCGGCGGCGGGGTGGGGCGGGAGCTCGATCGAGCTGTGGCGGGCCGGTGGTGGCAAGGACGTGTTGGTGATGGGGTGGGCGTGGGACACGGCGCGGGACGCCCGTGAGTTCGCCGCGGCGGCGGAGCTCACCTTGGCCCGGCTCGGCGGTGCCGGCGCCGTGAACGACGGCAATGAGGGGATGGTCACGGTCGTGCTGGCACCTGAGGCGTCGCTCGCACGCCGGGTCGCCCGCCGGATATCCCGCTGAGCGCCGCTGATCGCCGGCCGAGCAGGGGGTGTGTCACCTGAGGGCACATATGCGGCCCTAGGACAACACACCCCCTCTCAACCCCGCAGCCGGTGCCGCCGGAGCGCTGCCTCCATCGCTGCCACCGCCTCCTCGACCCCCTTCATTGCCGTCGTTTCCAGCGCGCCGCGCAACGCGGCGTTAGCGGCCTCGCCGATCGGGCCGCGGTGTTCGGCGAGGGGCGCGGCTTGTTCACCGGGCAGCTCCGCGATCACCGCCTCCAATGCCACCCGCGCCTGCAGGGCCGCCTCCCTATACCGGCCGGCAGCGATGTCGGCCCGGGCCCGCAGCACCAGCTCCTCGCCCACCAGCGCGTCCTGACGCGCCCCCAGCAGCGCCGCAAACCTCTCCTCAGGCGCCTCCATCGACCGCTTCACCCGCCGGGCCCCGGCCCGCGGCAGCTCGAGCGCCTCGCCGAAGCGGCCCTCGGCCACCGCCTCGCCGCGTCCGTACCCGATCCGCGCCACCAGCGCCCGCTCCGCCGACACCTCGCCGACCCAGGGATTGGCCGTGGCCGCTCGGTGAGCACGCACGGCGAGATTGACGACCCGCAGGGCGCGCGCGAGCTCCTCCGTCATTGCCCCGTCGTCCGCCCGCACCGCAGCCAGCCACCGAGCGGCCTCCTCGCCCGACCCGAACGGCTCCGGCCGCACAACCGTCGCCCGGGACGTCGGCACCGGCTCGGGCGCAGCCTCCTCCACCGGCCGGCCCCGCCGTCCGCGCAGCCGGCGCCGCTCCGGTGCCCCCAGCGTCGTCAGCACGAGTACCGCCTCCAAAGGCGCCTCGGGCTCTGACCGCACCATGTAGCTCCCGTCCGGCGGCCCCAGGAGGAAGCCGAACTCGAGTTGCACGAAGCCGAACGGGGCGGGCGTCGGGGTGGCCGCAGGCACGGAGGTGCCCGGCGCGGCCCGGAGCGCCTACTCGCCCACGTGGGCGTCGCTGTGGCGGTGTCCGGTGGTGGGGAGCGCGAACTTCGACGGCGTGGTCGGCACGACCGGGTTCTCGATCTCGCTCAGGCGCGACAGCAGGTCGTCCCACTGGCCGGGGCTGAGCACCGCGAGCGCCGCCCTGCCGAGCCTGCGGTTCTCCCCGAACATCGGCTGGAAGCCCACGTGGATGTGGTCGGCGTGGTCGCCCATCGCGATCGTGGTGCCGCCGATCTCGAACAGCGAGATGATCTGGGCGGGGGCCATGGTGCCCTGGAGCTGCATCAGGCGCCGGACCGTCTGCTCGGTTATCCCGCCGGGCTCCTGGTGGCCGAGGATCGGGATGCCGTTGATCTTCGCGATGTCCACGGCGTTGCCGGACGAGTGGTGGGAGACGTTGCCCGAGCTCGTGTAGTAGCTGTGGCCGCACTTGAGGCTGGTCACGGACGGCCGCAGGCCCGACTCCGCGAGGAAGGCGAGCGTGGCCAGCACGCGGCGGTCGATCTGGCCCGAGCGAATGTCGTCCTGGCCGCACTCGTAGATCTCGATGCGCTCGTCGGCGAGCACCCGGCGCTCGAGCTGCGCCTTCGGCAGCAGCAGGACCTGGCCGATCGACATGCCCGGCACGTCGTCGCCATGGAGCGCGTTCTTGCCGGCGGCGCGGTAGATGGCGGTGGCCTCGAGCAGCTTCCAGCCGTCGAGGATCGGCTTCGGGTCGATCCGCGGCGCGCCGCGGCCGGCCGGGCGGATCGAGAAGTCGACGTGGGAGGCCATGCCCGGCACGGTGCTGCCGATGCGGCCGATGATCGTCCCGCCGATCACGCGCGAGCCCTTCTTCAGGCGGCGCAGCGTGACCTTGCTCGGGTCGAGTCCGAAGGGCCGGGAGAAGTAGTTCTTGTAGACCTCGTACGTGCCGTCACGGCGGGCCTTGGCGTCGAGCAGCTGCTCCAGGCCGCCGTGCTGGCGCGAGCCCTTCATGGACGGGTGGGCGAAGAGGCGCTGCTTGACCGGAGCGCTCGCCTGCGGGGGGTCGTGCGACTCGGGCGCCGGGCCGCGGTCCTTCTCGCGCTCGCGATCGGAGTCGTCGAGCTGGCGGCCGGCGGAGGCCGGGGCCTGCGGCTGCGGATCGTCCGTCTCGCCGTTGGCCTTGACCGCGCGGGCGTCGCGCTTGGGGTCGTAGGCGCCCTCGCGCGGCACGGGGAACACGCGCGCCACCTTGCCGAGGTGCGAGTACGTGTAGCGGTTGCCGTACACGTCCTGGAGGACCACGTAGCGGCCGAGCCTGTCGTTGCGGCCGATCTTCTTGATCTTGCCGTCGTTCACCGCGACCACCGGCGAGCCCTGCTCGGCGAAGATGTCGATCGAGCGGCGGTCGTCGGAGGACTCGACGACGTTGGCGGCGTTCTCGCCGCGCCGCACGCGCTTGAGCAGCTGCTGCTCGGCGAGGTCGTCGGCGTAGCGGGCGCGGGCGTAGACGGGGAAGCGGCCTTCGGTGAGTCCGGTGAGCGAGCCGATCAGGTCGGCCGGCACGCCGGCGATCAGGCGGGCCCGCAGCAGCACCGAGTCGACGTACCAGTCGGCGTGGTTGTAGGCCCAGATCGCGGCCCGGACGTCGTTCTCGTAGTTGGCCGCCTTCAGGTAGCGGGCGGCGGCGAAGATCGCGTCGACCGGGTTGTACGGATCCTTGCGTCCGTCCTTGTTCCCGTCGGTTCCGTAGGCGGCCCAGGTCGAGGGCATGAACTGCATCCAGCCGACCGCGCCGGCGCTCGAGACGTTCAGGTTGCGGCCGTAGTCGGTCTCGATCTCGTTGATCGCGGCCAGGATCTCCCAGCGGATGCCGTACTCGATGCCGGCCGCCTGATAGATCGGCAGCAGGAACGGCGGCACCCGGAACTTGCGGATGATGAAGTTCGGCACCCCGGTCGTGGTCGACGGACCCGGGAGCGCCTCGATGAAGCCGGGATTGCCGGGGGTCGGCGTCCCGTCGGAGTTGCGGAGCTCGGGGCGGCCGTCCCGATCGGCCTCGCTGTCCCGGTCGCGCTTGCGCTTCTTCTTCTTCGCCTTACCCTCAAGCTCGACTGGAGCCTTAACCCCGCCGGTGATCTTGCGGACCTTCTCCTTCTCGCGCTCGAGCTTCTCGCCGCTGTTGGTCTGCTCCTGCGGAGCTCCGCCGCCGGTGCTCGGCGGTCCAGGCTTGGGCGCGGGGGCCGGCGTGGTGGGCTCGGGCTTGGGCTGCGGGGCCGGAGTGGGGGTCGTGGGGGTGGTGGGGGCGGGCTGCTGCGGCTCGACGGGAGTGCCCGGAAGCTGCACGTCCTCGACCGTTCCGCCGGGGGGCACGTCCACTTGCACGTCGACGACCTCGCCGTTGGGGAGCTGCACAGGCACCGTCTGGGTCTGGGCGGACGCCGGGATGCTGAGGCCGGTGAAGACGGCCGCGGCGAGCAAGCCCACCGCGAGCAGGAGCATGAGAAGCCGCGTCTTCATCCTTGCTGTTCCAAGTCCTCCCTCGGGGCTTCCTGAAGACGGCCCCGCGTGCGCGCGCAGGCCAATGGCTCCTGCCACTGACTCAACGCTACTTGAGGGCTTTTCAGTCTGCAACGGGGATCCATCCGATCGTGGGCGCGGCCTGCGCCCCCCACGCCGCGAGGGGGCGGAAGTGCGAGATCACGTCCATGTATCGACCGGCCCTGCCCATACGTTGAATTTCTCTCCCCCGCGCCTCGGCGCCCCACTGCAAAAGCCCCGCCTGCCGCGTGAGCCGATTGTTCCAGTTCGGAGGCGTTTGAAACTTGGGTAAAGGTGAGGTCGAGAGTTACGCGGGGGCATTTTGGCGTGTTGGCTGCGTGGATCGGCCAGGCCGGACGCTGCGGGCTGCATCGATCGGCTACCCTCCGCCGCCATGGCCGGCCGGGAGCACGACGAGAGCTTTGTGGAGAAGCTGTCCAGGCAGGGGGAGGAGGCGCTCGGCAGGGTCGCCGAGGAGCTGGTCGCCAACCCCGTCGTGAACGGCGCGATCGCCCGTGCGTTCGAGGCGCGCGAGAAGGCGCTGCTGGCCCAGGAGGCCGCGCTCGGGGCGCTGAACCTGCCGTCGGCGGCGGACATCGAGCGGGTCACCCGCCGGCTGAGGTCGCTCTCGCAGCGGCTGGAAGGCATCGAGGACGCAATCGATCGGCTCGAGGAGCGGGTGGCGGCGGCGGGCGCCGGACCGGACCGCCTCGAGCGCGTGGAGGCCCGGCTCGAGGAGATCGCCCGGGACCTGTCGCGCCTGCGCGAGGCGGTGGCGCCGAGCGACGATCCGGTCCCGCGGGCGCAGGAGCGCCTGACCGTTACCGAGGCGTAGGACCGCGCCGCCGCTCGGCGCGCCGTCCCCACGCGTCCGCTCATAGCCCGCTCCAGGCGCGCCTCATCGCCGCTCCTCCCGGCGCGCACTCGCGGTGCTTGCTGCCGAGGCACCTCTCGACACAGCCCGCTCAATCTGCTCCACGGCGGCGTAGCCGGCTTCGCCGACCCGCAGCCCTAGCGCGTCGAGCTGCTCCGGCTCCGCGCGGGGGCCGCCCACGATGTCCGACACCCCCAGGACGCAGGCCGCCTCGGCCCCTCGCATGGCCGCCACCAGCAGGATCGTCGCGGCCTCCATCTCCACCGCCACGGCGCCCCGGTTCGCCCACTCGCCCGCCATCCCCTCGCGCGGGTCGTAGAACAGGTCGCTCGTCACGATCCTCGCGGGCCGCGCGCCGGCGGCGACCAGCCTCGCCAGGAGGCCCGGATGCGGCGCCAGCGAGCCGTTCGCCCCGAGCGCCGCGCTCGTCCCATCGGCGGGCAGCACCGACTCGGCCGCCACGAGGTCGCCCAGCGCCAGCCCGCCCCCAAGCGCGCCACAGGTCCCGATCCGCACGAGGCGGCGCGCGCCCAGGGCGATCAGCTCCTCGACGACAATCGCTGCGCTCGGCCCGCCCATGCCGGTGGACTGGACGGTGAGAAGCTCGCCGTCGGCTGCCGTGCCGGTGTAGCCCCACAGCCCGCGGGTGTGGTTGAACATCTTCGGTGCGTCGAGCAGGTGTTGGGCCACGGCCAGCGCGCGGTGCGGGTCGCCGGGCAGGAGCACGCGCTCGGCGAGGTCGGCGGCGGGTCGCAGATGGATGGGGCGGGGCTCGTGCTGGAGCGGCACTCGGCGGCGAACCCTAGTGAGGTGGTGAGAAGCGCTTGCCCGCGTACGGGCGACAGCCGTGTGGAACACTCCGGCGTCGATGGCGAAGCGACCCTCCACACCCGGTGACCTGCGCGACGCGGTCGAGCGGACGGTCCAAGCGACGCTGGGCTCGGCAGGTCGCCAGCGCGAGCGCACGCAGGGCGCGCTCGACGACCTGGCGGGCACCGTCGACCAGCTGCGTCGCGGCGCGGAGGCGAGTCTGGCCCGGGGAAGGCAGGCGCTGGAGGACCGAAGGCCGGCGACGTCGGAGGACATCCGCGAGCTGAAGGCGGAGCTGCGCCGGATCGGCCGCCGCCTGGACGCGATCGAGGAGCGGCTGCCGGTGAAGCGGTCGGCGAGCGGGAAGCGTTCCGCTTCCGGCGGCGCCACGCGCTCGGGCTCTGGCGGCGCCACGGGCTCGGGCTCCGGTGCCGCCGCCAAGCGCTCCGCTTCCGGCGGGCGCCGCTCCTCGTAGTGCCCGCTCGGCGGGTCCTCATCACCGGGGTCGGCAGCTACCTCGGCACCCTGCTCGCCCAGCGGCTCGAGCGCGATCGCGAGGTAGAGGCCGTCATCGGGATCGACACGCGGCGCCCCAAGACCGCGCTCGAGCGCACCGAGCTCCATGAGGCCGACATCCGCGATCCCGAGGTCGCGGACCTGATCAAGGCGGCCGAGCCGGACGCGGTCGTGCACAACAAGATCGTCCGCCAGCCCGGCCCGGGCATGTCCCAGCGTGCGATGCACGACATCAACGTGATCGGCTCACTCCAGCTCCTGGCCGCCTGCGAGCGGGTGCCGACCATCGAGTCGATAGTGATTCGAGGCTCCGCCGGCATCTACGGCGCCGAGCCCCATGCGCCCCAGTTCCTCGAGGAGGACATGACCCGCCTATTCCCACCGCGCACCCGCTTCCAGCGCGATGTCGCCGAGATCGAGAACTACTTCGAGACGTTCAGCCGCCGGCGGCCTCAGGTCACCTGCACGATGCTCCGCTATCAGCCCGCCATCGGCCCGTCGCTCGACACCCAGATCACCCGGTACCTCTCGCAGCCCGCCTGCCCGACCTTCCTGGGCTTCGACCCGCGCATCCAGCTCGTCCACGAGCACGACGCCCTCGAGGCGCTCCTCGCCGCGATCCGGAACCCCGTGCGCGGCGCGGTGAACGTGGCCGGCCGCGGCACGATCGGACTGGCCCGCATGATCCGGCTGGCCGGGCGCGTGCCGTTCCCGATCGCGGGGCCGCTGTTCGCCCCGCTCACCCAGGCCGCCCGCCGCCTCGGCCTGGACGCGTACTCCGACGACTTCCGCCACCTGCTCCGGCATGGACGTGCCGTGGACATCCGACGGCTCGAAGAGGAAGTCGGCCACGAGCCGCGCTACTCGACGCTGGCCGCGGTGCAGGACTGGGTGGAGCGGCGCGGCGAGGCGAGGGCAGCCGCGTGAGCGAGGCAAGGGACGTCCGGGTGCGGCAGCCCGCGGCCCACGACCCGAAGGGCCCCCCGTGAGCGAACCCGGCGGCGTCGAGTCCGCCGTCGCCTTCATGCGCCGCGTCCGCGAGGGACTCGACGCCGGCCTCGAGCTGCCCGACGCCGTCACCCGCGGCGCCGTCGCCCTGCCGCGGGACGCCCGCCACACCGCTCAGCGCCTGATGCGCCGCCTCGAGGGCGACTACCCCGAGGACGAGTGGGGCTTCGACGAGGGCTTCGCGGAGCTCGTCGAGCCCTTCTTCGGCTTCCTCTACGAGCGCTGGTGGCGCGTGAAGACCACCGGCGTCGAGCACGTCCCCTCCCACGGCGGCGCCATGCTCGCCGCCAACCACGCCGGCATCCTGCCGTGGGACGCCACCATGATCTCGATCGCGTTGCGGCGCGAGCACCCGCTCCCGCGCCACCCACGCTTCATGGTGCTGAACTGGGCCTTCGATCTTCCCTGGATCTCCGTCTTCATCCGCAAGGTCGGCGGCGTCGTGGCCTCGCCGTACAACGCACTGCGCCTCCTCGAGCAGAACCAGCTCGTCGCCGTCTTCCCCGAGGGCGTGAAGGGCACCGGCAAGCCCTACGGCGAGCGCTACCGGCTCCAGCGCTTCGGGCGTGGCGGGTTCGTGGAGATCGCCTTGCGCGCCGGCGCTCCGATCGTGCCGGTGGCCGTGGTCGGAAGCGAGGAGATCTATCCCAAGCTCGCCGACGTGCCGGTCCTCGCCCGGCTGATCGGCGCCCCCTTCTTCCCGGTCACGCCCACGTTCCCGTGGCTCGGACCGCTCGGCGCGATCCCGCTCCCGTCGCGCTGGCGGATCGAGTTCTGCGAGCCGATCGAGACCGCCCACCTGGGCCCGGAGGCAGCCGGCGACCGGGCCACGGTGCTCGAGCTGACCGAGCGCGTGCGCGACACGATCCAGCAGGCGCTCTACTCCAATCTCGTGCGACGCGGCCCGGCCTTCATATAGGTCGAACTTCCCACTCGCGAAGTCCGCGCAATTGCCGATTAGATACGTGCGTGAATAGGTTCGGTCAGTAGTTGACGCTGGTGCGGGCACCGCTACCTTCGACTGTGATGCGCCGCACGCGCATCCTCCTACTGCCTCTGCTGGCCGTGACGCTGATCCCGGCGTCCGCGACGGCTGCTCCCGGCGACCCGTATGTGGTCTACACCGCGAACAGCTTCGCCACCGGCGCCGTCATCCTCCGCACCGATCCGGGCTCGGGCTCCCTCGTCGAGATCTCACGCAACGGGCCGCAGGGGACCCTCTTCGAGCGCCCCTACGACATCGCCGTCGAGCCTGACGGCAACCTCGTCGTGGCGGACCTCGGCGTGCCCAACCGGAAGGACGGCGCGATCATCCGGGTCGATCCGCTCACCGGCCGGCAGAGCCTCGTGTCGAGCGGCGGGGAGTTCTTCGACCCCGCGGGAATCGCTGTGGCCCCGGACGGCCAGCTCTTCGTGGCCGACAACCGGGCGCCCGACAACGACGGGGCGGTGATCCGGGTGGATCCGCGGACCGGCGTCCAGACGCTCGTCACCGAGCGCTCCCAGGAGCCCGGTCGCAAGGAGCTCGACCTGCCCTTCGGGATCGCCGTCGAGAGCGACGGCAATCTCGTGGTGTCGAACCGGGTGTCGCCCGACCGGCTCCCCGCGGCCTGCCAGGCGCTCGGCAAGATCGTGCGGGTGCATCCGGTGACCGGCCACCAGGAGGAGGTGGCGAATGCCGGGGAGATCGCGTGGCCGCTCGGGCTGGCCGTGGCGCCGGGCGGGGACATCGTAGTGGCCAACGAGTGCAGCGGCCGCGGAGGGGTCGTACTCGTGGAGCCGCGCGGGCGGGGCCAGCGTCAAGTCACGCCGAACAGCGACCAGGACATCCTCGTGACGCCGGAGCGGGTCGCCTTCGACCCCGGCGGCGGCCTGCTCGTGAGCGACTACAGCGTGGGCCCCGACGCGGACGGCGGCATCGTCGGCGTGGACCGGGAGACCGGCGCCCAGTCGCTCGTGCGGGCCGGGGAGCTCTTCAACCATCCGCTCGGGATAGCGGCGGTGGTGAACCGCCCGCCGTCGGCGGCGCTGACCCTCGATCCTCCAGTTGTGGCGGCGGGCCGCCCTGTGCGGCTGGACGCGACGCGCTCCGGCGATCCCGAGCGCCTCCCGCTCGTGTACGAGTGGGACCTGGACGGGGACGGCGGCTTCGAGACCGGATCGGGCGGCACGGCGACCGCCTCGCGCACTTTCGCGACCAACGGTCCCGCGACGGTCCGGGTGCGCGTGAACGACCCGCACGGCGGCCGCGCCGTGGCCGAGGGCAGCGTGCTCGTGGACGGGGCGTTGCCGATCATCGACGACCTGCGCCGCGGCGCACGCGTGCTCGGGGTGAAAGAG
>DASZJZ010000302.1:0-11573 GCA_035947555.1 Thermoleophilaceae bacterium
CGCTCGACCTCGCCGAGGCGCGACTCGATCGCTGTGATGCGCTCGCGAAGCGCCCGCGACCGGGCCGTGTGGTCGGCCCGCGCCCGGCCGGCATCCGCTGGGGCAGCGTCCGCTCGACCGGCATCCGCTCGGGCGGCCTCCGCCCGGCCGGCATCCGCTGGGGCCGCGTCCGCTCGGCCGGCATCCGCCTCCGCGCGCAGCCTCGCGATCCTCGTCTCCGGATCCAGGATCGCCTCTACGTATCCCTCGGTGACCGGGTTGCTCGCGATCTCTACGTCGGCGTTCGCGACTCGGCCCGTCGGCGAGTACGCCAGACATGTCCTTATCCGCCCGCGGGCGCTTGCCACGACTTCGTCGTGCAGCTCGGCCTCCGCGCCGGCCCCGTCTTCCACCACCAACCGCGTGATGGCCCGGTCGTCGATCGCCTCCAGGATCGCCTGGGGCGACTCGCCAACCACCACCTCCTTTCGCCGCGGCCACACGTCCAGCCGCGCGTGGTCCCCCAGTGGCCGCGCCACGTGGAACAGGTAGTAGTCGGGGTACACGAAGAAATCCCGCCCCCTCCCCCGGTGCAGGTCGTAGAACGCCGTGATCGTCGCGGTGATCAGCGCGCTCGCACCCACCGCCCCGCACGGCCTGCTCACTACCACCCCCAGCCGGTCCTGCTCGCCGAAGCCCTCGAACACGTCCTCGAGGCGCGCCGGCCGGCCGTCGACGCGGACCTCGAACGAGGAACTCCGCAACTCCCGTGACGAGTGCATTCGCGTGTGATATATCAGGACACCCGGCCACTCCGCCACCCGGACCGCGAGGTGACATCAGTGCAAGATCAGTCTGGATCAGCGGGCAGCTTGCCCGGCAGCGCCCGCGCGATCGTGATCGGCGCCGGCATCGTCGGCAACAGCCTCGTCCACCACCTCGCGCGGCTCGGCTGGGGCGATCTCCTCCTGATCGACAAGGGGCCGCTCCCGAACCCCGGCGGCTCCACCGGTCACGCCTCCAACTTCATCTTCCCCGTCGACCACTCGCGCGAGATGACCTCGCTGACGCTCGACAGCATCCGCCAGTACAGGGAGCTCGACGTCCTCATCGAGAGCGGCGGCATCGAGGTCGCCCGCACCGAGGAGCGCATGGAGGAGCTGCGCCGCCGCATGGCCTCGGCCAAGTCGTGGGGCGTCGAGCCCGTCTCGCTCGTCACCCCCGCCGAGATCAAGCAGCTCGTCCCGTTCATCGACGAGTCCATCCTGCTCGGCGGGTTCTACAGCCCCGGCGTCGGCGTGGTCGACTCGCTCCGCGCCGGCACCCTCATGCGCGAGCAGGCTCAGCAGCAGGGCGCCCTCACCGTGGCCGCCAACACCGAGGTGCTCGGCATCGACGTGGAGCGCAGGCGCGTCCGCCGCGTGCGCACCACGCGCGGCGACGTGGAAACGGGGACGGTCGTCGTCGCCTGCGGCGTCTGGAGCCCGCGCCTCGCCCGCATGGCGGGCGCCTCGATCCCGCTCACGCCGGCCGTCCATCAGATGATCGACATCGGTCCGGTGCCGCGCTTCGCCGACGCCAAGTCGAGCATCGAGTACCCGATCGTCCGCGACATGGACACCAACATGTACGAGCGCCAGGACGGCGGCGGACTCGAGGTCGGCTCCTACGCCCACCGCCCGATCCTGCACGACCCCGACGAGATCCCCTCGATCGAGGAGTCGGCCCTCTCCCCCACCGAGCTGCCCTTCACACAGGACGACTTCGCCCAGCAGATGGAGCACGCGCTCGAGCTGATGCCGGAGATCGTGGGCGACGAGTCGGTGGGCATCAAGTACGCGATCAACGGCCTGCTGTCGTTGACCCCGGACGGCCTGCCGATCCTCGGCGAGACTCAGGAGACCCGGGGCCTGTGGTCGGCTGCCGCGGTCTGGGTCAAGGAGGGGCCCGGGGTGGGCCGGGCGCTGGCCGAGTGGATGGTGGAGGGCGAGTCGGAGATCGACCTTCAGGCGTCCGATGTGGCTCGCTTCTACGAGCACCAGAAGAGCGCGGCGCACGTGAAGGCCCGCGCGGCCGAGGGCTTCAACAAGACCTACGGAATCGTCCACCCCGGCGAGCAGTGGGCCTCGAACCGCGACGTACGCCTCTCCCCCTTCCATGCGCGCGAGCGCGAGCTCCACGCCGTCTTCTTCGAGGCCGCCGGCTGGGAGCGCCCGCACTGGTACGAGTCGAACGCCCCGCTCGTCGAGGAGTTCGCCGACCAGATCGCCGACCGCGAGGCGGAGTGGGACTCGCGCTGGTGGTCCCCGATCGTCAACGCCGAGCACCTCGCCATGCGCGACCGCGCCGCGATGTTCGACCTCACCGCGTTCTGCATCTTCGACGTGACCGGCCCCGGTGCGCTCGACACCGTGCAGCGCGTGTCGATGCGGCAGATGGACGTGAAGCTCGGCAAGGTCGTCTACACGCCATGGCTCACCCCCGGCGGCGGCTTCCGTTCCGACCTCACGGTGATGCGGCTCGCCGACGACCACTTCCGCGTCGTCACCGGCGGCGCCCACGGGATGGCGGACCTGAAGTGGCTGGTCGACCACCTCCCCGAGGACGGAACGGCCCAGGCGTTCGATCTCACGTCGAGCTGGTGCACGCTCGGGCTCTGGGGGCCTCGCGCGCGCGACATCCTCGCGAGCACCACGAGCGCCGACGTGTCCCACGAGGGCTTCCCGTTCGCCACCTGCCGGACGATCGAGATGGACTCCCTGCGGGTGCTGGCGTCGCGGATCTCCTACGTCGGCGACCTCGGCTGGGAGCTCTACGTGCCGATCGAGCAGGGGGCGAAGCTGTGGGACATCGTGCGCGAGGCCGGTGAGCCGCACGGCATCGTGCCGGCCGGAATCGGCGTGTACGGCACCACCGGGCGGCTGGAGAAGTGCTACCGGGCGTTCGGGTTCGAGCTGGACGGCGAGTACAACGTCGTCGAGGCCGGGATGGCGTGGGGAAAGGTGAAGGAGCAGGACTTCGTCGGCAAGGAGGCGCACGTGCGGCAACGCGAGGAGGAGCCGGCCGCTGTGATGTGCACGCTGACCGTCGACGACCACACCTCCGCCGGCGGCATGAAGCGCTACATGCTCGGCGGCGAACCGATCGTGACCCGGGACGGCTCGCCGCTCACCGACCGCGAGGGCCGCCGCTCGTTCGTCACGTCGGCGGGCGCCGGACCGTCGGTGGGCAAGCACATCCTGCTGTCGTACCTGCCGCCGGAGCACGCTGTCGTCGGCGAACAGCTCGCCGTGGAGTACATGAACGAGCGCTACCCGGTCACCGTCGAGCGCGCCGACTCCACCCCGCTGTTCGACCCGGACAACGAGCGCGTGAAGGCGGCTGCTCCGGTCCTGACATGAGGGTCCTCGTCTGCGTCAAGCGGGTGCCCCTCACCGGGGGGCGCATGGTGCTCACCGCCGACGAGCAGGCGATCGAGACGCGCCACCTCGGCTTCACGATCAGCCCGCACGAGGAGTGCGGGGTGGAGGAGGCGGTGCGGTTGGTGGAGGCGCACGGCGGCTCTGTCACGGTGCTCACTCTGGGGCCTCCCGAGGCCGAGGAGCAGGTGCGCGACATGCTCGCTGTCGGGGCCGACCGGGGGGTGCTCCTCGTGAACGACAGCGACGAGGAGTGGGATCCGCAGGGGACCGCCTCCGCTTTGGTGGTCGCCGTCTCGGAGCTGGAGGCTGCGGAGGAGCCGTTCGACCTGATCGTCTTCGGCAACGAGTCAGCCGACTCCGGCGGGTATCAGGTCGGGATCCGGGTGGCGTACGCGCTCGGCCGCCCGGTGGCGACTGGCCTGAAGGGGCTTTCCGTGGAGGACGGCGTGGCTCGCTGCGAGCAGGAGGTGCCGGGCGGCCGGGACGTCTACCCCGTGCCGCTGCCGGCGGTGGTGTCGGTGCTGGAGGGGATCAACCTGCCGCGCTATCCGTCGGTGCCGGCGAAGCTGCGGGCCCGCTCGAAGCCGGTGGAGCGAAGCACGCCCGAGCGCCCGGAGCCGCGCCTCGAGAAGCTGCGGCTGGTGGTCCCGCCGGGGCAGGGGAAGCAGGCGGAGGTGCTGGGCCAGGGGCCGGAGGCGGCCCCGAAGGTCGTCGAGATAATGCGCGAGATCGGGGTCGTATCGTGACGCTCGTGCTGATCGAGCACCAGGACGGCCGCCCTGACGAGCTTTCGTTGCAGGCTCTGGCGCTGGCGCGCGGGATGGGCGAAGAGGGGCCGCTCGAAGCGGTGCTGGTCGGCCCGGGCGGTGAAGCGGCTGCGAGGGAGCTCGGCGCGCATGGCGTGACGACCGCCCACGTCGCGGAGGACGACCGCCTCGGCTCCTACGCACCCGCTGCCTGGGCGCGATGCGTGACCGAGGTCGCCGAGCGCACGCAACCCAAGGCCGTCGTCGCTGCGGGCTCGACCAGGGGCAACGAGGTCATGGCTCACGTGGCCGCCCGCATGGACCTTCCTTTCGCCGCCAACTGCACAAAGGCACACCAGGACGGCACCGTCACGCGCATCCGCTGGGGCGGCAGCCTCCTGGAAGAGGCACGACTACATGGCTCCCCCTTGTTGCTGTCGTCAGCCCCCCATGCGGTTCAGGCAACGACCGTGAACGGAGCCGACGCCCCGAGCGTCGAACGCCTCGAGCCGGCCCTCGACGAGACGGACCTCCTCGTGCAGGTCGTCGAACGCGTCGAAGCCGAAACCAAGGGCATCTCCCTCGCCGACGCCAAGGTCGTCATCAGCGGCGGCCGCGGGGTCGGCTCGGCCGACGGCTTCGCCATCCTCGAGGAGCTCGCCGGCCTCCTGAACGCCGCGGTGGGCTGCTCGCGGGTCGTGACGATGGCGGGCTGGCGCCCGCACACGGACCAGGTAGGCCAGACCGGCACCAAGGTCTCGCCGGACCTCTACATCGCCTGCGGTATCAGCGGCGCCACCCAGCACATCGCCGGGTGCAAGGGCGCCAAGACGATCCTGGCGATCAACTCCGACGCCGAAGCACCGATCCTCAACAACGCCGACTACGCCGTGATCGGGGACCTCGCCGAGATAGTGCCGGCGATCACGGCCGAGCTGAAGCGGGAGCGGCCCGGATAGTGGCGGACGAGGCGGTCGAAGCGGGGGGCGCGCGAAGCGGAGCGATCGCCCTCGGGGGCGCCGCGGGGGTCCGGCGATAGACATCGCGATCGGAGCACTCGCCCTCACGGCCGCTCTCGCGGCGAGTGGCTTCCTCTTCGCCCGTCGTGCGAGGCTGCTGCTCAACCTGCTCCGCATGGGCCGGCCCGTCGAGCGCTTCGGCGACTACCCCACGCGCGCGAAGTACGAGGCCGCCGTCGTCCTCGGCCAGCGCAAGCTCCTCCAGCGCCTCGTCCCCGGCCTCATCCACGCCGCGATCTTCTGGGGCTTCCTCGTCCTCTTCCCGACGATCGTGATGGCGATGATCGGCGCGATCGACAAGCACGCCACCCTGCCCTGGCTCGGGCACCAAGGCTGGTTTGCCCTCATGGTCGATGTGTTCGCCGTGCTCGTTCTGCTCGCGGTGATCGGGGCGGCGACGATCCGCAAGGTGCAGCGCCCCGGGCGCTTCGAGGGCAGCCACCTGAGGGAAGCCGATCTGATCCTCCTCCTGATTGCCGGGATCGTGATCACGCTCCTGCTCTGGCACGCATCACGGATCGGCCTGGGCTTGAACGAGTGGCCCGCCGACTGGTCGCCCATCTCCAACGCCCTGTCAGGACTCGTCGGCGAAGACGTCCTGGAGCGCGTCTTCGTCTGGGCCCACGTCCTCATCATCCTCAGCTTCCTCGCCTACCTCCCTCACTCGAAGCACCTCCACATCGTCACCGCGGCCGTCAACGTCTTCTTCGCCTCCACCCGCCCGCGCGGGCACCTCGAGCCCCTCCGCTTCGACGTGCCCGAAGACGAGATGCGCTTCGGCGCCGGCACCGTCACGGACCTCACCTGGAAGCAGACCCTCGACACCTTCTCGTGCACCGAGTGTGGGCGCTGCCAGGACGTCTGTCCCGCCTGGGCCACCGGCAAGGAGCTCTCGCCCAAGCTCCTGATCATGGCGCTGCGTGACCAGGTCTTCGAGGAGGGCCCGCCGCTGATCCGCACGCAGAACGGGGAGTTCGAACCCTCGCCCCTCGTGCCGAACGCCGTGCCCGACAACGTGGTGTGGGACTGCGTCACCTGCGGCGCCTGCGTGCGCGAGTGCCCGGTGTCGATCGAGCACGTGGACCACATCGTCGACCTCCGCCGTCACCTCGTGATGGTCGACTCGCGCTTCCCCGGCGAGGCGGAGCAGATGCTGCGGGACGTCGAGCGCGCCTCGAACCCCTGGGGCAAGGCACAGACCGAGCGGGCCGAGTGGGCCGAGCCTCTCGGCGTGAAGGTGCTCGAGCCGGGCGACCCGGCGCCGGAGGTCCTGTACTGGGTCGGCTGCGCCGCCTCCTTCGACGAGCGCGCCCGGACGGCCGCGGAGTCGACCGCCAAGCTGCTCAAAGCCGCCGGCGTGGACTTCGCCATCCTCGGCCCCCGCGAGGCGTGCACCGGCGACCCCGCGCGCCGCATGGGCAACGAGTACCTGTTCCAGGCCTACGCCGAGCAGAACGTCGGCACGCTCAACGAGGCGGGCGTACAGAAGGTGGTGGCGAGCTGCCCCCACTGCTTCAACACGCTCCGCAACGAGTACCCCGACTTCGGCGGCGAGTACGAGGTCGTCCACCACTCCGAGCTGCTGGCGGAGCTGGTCCGGGAGGGCCGTCTCGAGCCGAACGCCGGCGACCGCTCCATCACCTACCACGATTCCTGCTACCTGGCCCGCCACAATGACGTGCTCGAGGGCCCGCGCGAGCTCGTGGCGGCGGTCGGCGAGCCGGTCGAGATGGAGCGGAGCGGCAAGCGCACTTTCTGCTGCGGGGCGGGGGGCTCGCACATGTGGATGGAAGAGAGGGCCGGGAAGATCAACGAGGAGCGCGCGCGTGAGGCGGCGGAGACCGGAGCCGACGCGCTGGCCGTGGCGTGCCCGTTCTGCACCGTCATGCTCGACGATGGAGTGCGCCAGCGCGGCGACGACCTGCGCGTGGTGGATGTGGCGACGCTGCTGGCCGAGTCCCTCGACTAGCTGCCGGAGCGCAACGCCACCCTCATCGCACGTCGAGCCTGACCTCTCCGCCCTCGGCGCCGCCGATCTCGATCTCCTCGTGCTGCACCGCCGCCGCGCCGCCGCGGATCACGATCTCGAGCAGGCCGTCCTCCATGGTCGCGCCGATCCGATCGGCCTCGATGCCCGGCGGCAGGTTGATCGTCCGCCTGAACGGTCCATAGCGCCGCTCGCGGACGTAGTAGCTCATGTCGCCCCCCTCGGGCGCCCCGCTCCGTTCTCCGGAGATCCACAGCTGCCCGCTGCACAGCGAGACCCCGACGTCCCGCTTGGGGATCCCCGCGAGCTCACAGCGAATGAACAGGTTCTCCCCCTGCGAGTAGATGTCCACGGTCGGAACCCAGGCCCCGGCGTGCGTCCGGCCCTCGGGACTCGGCTCGGTCTGAGTCCACTGCTCGCGCATCCGGCCCATCTCGGCGAACATGTCGAACAGGCCTCGGAAGGCCGTGTGCCGATTGTCGTTCATCTGTGCTCCTCGTATCTAGGACGTCGGGATGCGCGGCGCCACTTCGGTCTCGCGGGGCACCCGTTCGGGGACGACGAGCGCACTCGCCTCGCTTGCCATCCCCTTGAACAGCGACACGCAGAGTCCGATCATCACCAAGGTGAAGGGCGCAGCGGCGATGATGGCCGCCTGCTGCAGCGCCTCGAGCCCGTTCGCCAGCAGCAGGATCGCGGCCGCGGCTCCCGTGGAGGTCCCCCACAGGATCGTGACCGCCCGCGGCGGCGACAGGCTGCCGCGAGTCGACAGCATCCCCATGACGAGCGAGGCCGCGTCCGCGCCGCTGACGAAGAACAGGGCCACCAGCACGATCACCACGAAGGATGCGATGCCCGACAGCGGAAACTCCTCGAGCGTCGTGAAGAGCGCGATCTCGGGCTGGCCGACGATGCCGCCGAGGTCCGCCGCGCCGCTCAGCTGCAGGTCGATCGCGGCGCCGCCGAAGACCGCGAACCAGATGAAGCTGACGCCGCTGGGGATCAGCAGCACCCCGACGACGAACTCCCGCACCGTCCGGCCCTTCGAGATGCGTGCGATGAACGTGCCGACGAAGGGCGCCCAGGAGATCCACCAGGCCCAGTAGAAGATGGTCCAGCCCGACAGCCACTCCTGGTCGCCGAAGGCGCCTGTCCGGAAGCTCGCCGGGACGATCGTCGTCAGATAGCCGCCGATCGACTCGACCAGCGTCTCGAGCTGGAACACAGTCGGTCCGACCACCAGCAGGAAGAGCACGAGCAGAATCGCGAGGATCATGTTGGTGTTGCTCAGCCACTGGATGCCGCGGTGCACGCCCGAGACCGCGGACACGACAAAGGCGCCCGTGAGGACGGCGATGATCGCGACAGCGATCCCGTCGGCCGGCTCGACTCCCCAGAGGAAGTCGAGACCGCTGTTGATTTGAAGCGCCCCGAGCCCCAGCGAGGTGGCGCTTCCGAACAGTGTCGCGAAGATCGCGAGGATGTCGATCGATCTGCCGATCGGCCCGTGGATGCGGTCGCCGAGAAGCGGGTGGAAGGCCGAGCTGATCAGGGTGGGGAGCCCGCGCCGGAAGCTGAAGTAGGCGAGTGCCAGGCCGACCACCGCGTAGATGGCCCACGGATGCAGCGCCCAGTGGAAGTAGGAGAGGGCCATCGCCTGCTGCGCGGCGGCCTCCGTCCCCGCCCGCTCGGTGCCGGCCGGCGGAGCGGTCAGGTGAGAAATGGGCTCCGCCACCGCGAAGAACATGAGCCCGATGCCCATCCCCGCGCTGAACATCATCGCTACCCACGACGCCGTACGGAACTCCGGCCTGTCGTCGTCCCTTCCCAGCCGAAGCCGGCCGAGGCGGCTGAACGCCAGGATGGCGGCAAAGACAAGAAACGCCGCGGTGGAGAGGACGAACATCCAGCCGAACGTCTCGATGATCCAGCTGAGGACGTCGTCCGCGACCGTGGCGACCCCCTCGTTGTCCACTACCCCCCAGACGACGAAGACGGTGGAGATGGCCGCGGCGACGCCGAAGACCCAGGGGTCGATTCTCTCGCTGCGGCGCCGTGTGTCGGTTCCATCCCCTCGATGAGCTGATATATCAGCCATCTGGGCCGGAGTCTCACCGGGTCGCAGAGGTTTCAAACGCGTTTCTGGGGTGATCTCGGCCGCACTTGTGCCTTTCTGAGCCGGCGGCAAGCTGGTATATCTGGCGGGCGATGGCCGCTGAGCCCTCCGCGGTTACCGCCGGCGAGGCGCCCGCCGCCAAGCTCGTCGCCGAGCGCGCGTATGTGGACCTGCGCGACCGCATCGTGACGTTGCGCCTGGCGCCGGGCACCGCGCTGCGCGAAGACCAGCTGATGCGCGAAATGGACATCGGCCGCACCCCGCTGCGCGAGGCGGTGAAGCGCCTGGCGCTCGAGAACCTCGTGGCGGTGCAGCCGCGGCGCGGCACGTTCGTCACGGACGTGCAGGCCGCCGACATCATGAACATCACCGAGGTGCGCGCCGAGCTCGAGGGCTATGCGGCGGAGCTGGCGGCGCTGCGGATGAACGGGCAAGCGCGGACTGCGGCTGAGGCGCTCGTCGAGGAGATCGACGAGGTCACGCGGCCCCACGACCAGGAGTGGCTGATGCGCTTCGACGAGCGCATCCACCAGTTCATATGGGAGGCCTCGGGCAACCCCTACCTGGTCGAGACGCTCGAGCGATACTTCACCCACTCCTTGCGCATCTGGTACCTGGTGCTCGACCGCGTGCCCGGCCTCGGACACGCGGTCCACGACCAGCTGCATCTGCTCGAGGCGGTACTCGAACGAGACGCCGCTCGCGCCCGGGCGCTCATGCGCGAGCACGTGCTGGAGTTCCAGCGCGAGATCCTGGCGGCGTTCAGCCGGGCCTGATCGAGGCGGTGGGCGTCACCGCGCGGCGAAGCCCAGGTTCAGCCCGACCCCTCGCTGCACCCGCGCCACCGCCCTGAAGGCCTCCTTGAGCGCGGCGCGGGTCAGCGGGGGCGAGGCTCGGTGGCTCGACGAGGTCGTCCGGCGGGCGGCCGGCGCGGAGCTGCTCCACCTGGTGCTCCATGCGCAGCTCGCAGACCAGCTCGAAGGCGTCGCGCAGGATCGCCACGTCGTCGGGCTCGAGCGTGCCCGCCGCTTCGGCGGCCTCCAGGCGCGCTCGGGGTCGAGGCGGCGCTCACTCCCGCCGCGAGCCCGGCCCAGCGCGCCAGCGACTCGATCGGCAGAAGGCCCGCCCTCTTGATGTCGAGCATCTTCCGCTCGCCGCCCCAGAACAGAACCCGGTGGCGCCGGAAGCCGGTGGGCGGGCGCTCGAGCAGCGCCGCGGCAGCCAGGCGGCGGAGCATCTCATCGCGGTTCGGACTGCGCGCGAAGGCCCCGGCGAGACGCGCGGACACGCCTGTCGTGCCCCAGACCGGATCGCTCTCCACGACGACCGACAGCAGGATCAGGCCGCGATCGCGGTCGGGGTGCTCGACCCACGAGCGGGCCGCTGCCTCCCAGCCCTCGATCGAGCGCGCAAACAGCGGGCTCGACGCCACCGCCCCGTGCTCGTCGGGCCGGAACCCGGCGGCGGTCAGCCATTCCAGCACGCGCTCGGCCAGGGTGCGCATCCACGCGCCCAGCTCGTCATCGTCATCGGGGCCCTCCCAGGCGAGCGCGGTCTCGACGTCGGAGCTCGGGAACGGCTCGAAGCGCCCGTAGCTGCCCGTGGCCAGCCAGGTGTAAGGCACGGGCGCGGGGCCGAGCTCGTCCTGCGCCAGGTCGATCAGTCGCCGCGTGGCGCTGTCGTGGATGCTCGCGATGGCCCGGCTGATGGCGGCGGCGGGCAGCTCGGCGTCGTGCAGCGCGATCACCGTGTCGTGCAGGTCCGACGTGGCGCGCGCCACCGCCTCGGCGTCCGGACTGCGCGCGATCTGCGCCCGCAACCGGAACGGCGCGCGGCGCTCGGCCGCCATCAGGTCCACGTCGTCGAGCACGCCGAGCAGCCGCCGTCCGGAGTCCAGCACCGGCAGGTGCCGCACGCCGTGGTCGAGCATCTCGAGCAGCGCCTCGGTGCCGGTGCGGTCGCCCGCCACGGTCCAGGCGGGCGCGCTCATCACCTCGGACAGGGGCGTGGCCGGACCGGCGCCTGCGGCGACCACGCGGGTCCGGATGTCGCGGTCGGTGACGATGCCGAGCCGGTCGCCGAGGTCCACCACGGTGCACGTCACACCAGCGTCGATCATGCGCCGGGCTGCCTCCTGGACGCTCACGTCCGGCGGGCACACGAGCGGCTCGGCCCGGATCAGCTCGCGCACGCGCCGCCCCGCAGGCGTCGGCACGGGCTCCTGCTCGTGCCCGGCGAGCAGCCGGACGCCCTTGTTCATCGAGCGCGCCACGAAACGCACCGCGTCAGGGCGCTCGAGCACCG
>DASZJZ010000303.1:0-5064 GCA_035947555.1 Thermoleophilaceae bacterium
GACAACAAGCGGCTGAAGGACAAGGGCCGCGCGGACACTGCGACCGGCACGGCCAAGAAGAAGACGGGCCGCGCCGCCGACAAGGTCAAGAACACGCTCGACTAGACGGCTGACGCCCTGAGGCGCGAGAGCCGAGCAATCCAAGGACGCAGGCCTGAAGGCGTGCTGGGCACGCCCAAGGCCGAGGACGCAGCCAGTCCGGCAAACGGCTGCGCCGGTGGCCGGCTTGGGCAACGGCTATCGCGTCTCAGACCAGCTCGAGGAAGACCATCTCGGTGGAGTCCGACTTCCGCGGTCCGAGCTTCAGGATCCGCGTGTAGCCGCCCTCCCGGTCCGCATAGCGCGGGGCGATCTCCTCGAACAGCTTGTAGACGACGAACTTGTCCTGGCCCAGGCGGGCCATGGCGAGCCGCCGCGAGTGGCCGTCGCCCTTCTTCGCCAGCGTGATCAGCCGCTCGAGCTCGGGCTTGACCGCCTTGGCCTTCGCCTCGGTGGTCTGGATCCGCTCGTGGTCGATCACCTCACGGCAGAGGTTCATGAACAGCGCCTTGCGGTGCGCCGCGTCACGCGACAGCTTGCCTCTTTGCTTGCGATGGCGCATCGCCCGAACGAAGACCTTATCCCGCGCGCAAACCAAGGCCGCGCGCGTCGAGGGTCTCCTTGACCTCCTCGATCGACTTGCGGCCGAAGTTCGGGATCGCCGCCAGCTCGGACTCCGACTTCTGCACCAGGTCGCCGACCGTCTGGATGCCGGCCCGCTTCAGGCAGTTGTACGAGCGCACGCCGAGCTCGAGCTCCTCGATCAGGATGTCGTCCATCCCACCGGCGCCCGGCGCACCGGCGCCGTCGCCGCCGAGGCCCTCGGCCCCGGCGACGAGCGCCGCGCCCTGGTCGCGCAGCGCCTCGACACGGTCGGCGTCGGTGAAGATCGCCAGGTACTTGATCAGGATCTCGGCGGCCTCGCGGAGCGCCGTCTGGGGATCCAGCGAGCCGTCGGTCTCGATGTCGATCGTGAGCTTGTCGAAGTCGGTCTTCTGGCCCACGCGCGCCGCGTCAACGGAGTACGCCACGCGCTTCACGGGCGAGAAGATCGAGTCGATCGGGATCACGCCGATCGGCTGATCGGGGGTCTTGTTGTCTTCCGCCGGCGAGTAGCCGCGCCCGTGCCCGATCGTCAGGTACATCTCGAGCTTGGTCTTCTTCTCGAGCGTGGCGATGCGGGTCTCGGGGTTCAGGATCTCGACACCGGACGGGAGGTCGATGTCGCCCGCCGTCACGTCGCCGGGGCCGGTCACCACGAGCGGCGCCTCGATCTCGGCCGCATCCGAGTGCATCCGGCAGACGATCTCCTTGAGGTTGAGGACGATGTCGGTCACGTCCTCCTTGACCCCGTTGATCGTGGAGAACTCGTGCGCGACCCCCTCGATGCGGACGCTGGTCACAGCCGCTCCGGCCAGCGACGACAGCAGCACGCGGCGAAGCGAGTTGCCGAAGGTGTAGCCGAAGCCGCGATCCAGCGGCTCGATGGTGAACGTCCCGCGGTTGTCCTCGACGTTCTCGGTGGAAATCTGAGGGGTCTGAAACTCGATCATGAGAGAGGGATTCCTTCGATTGTGTTCGCCCCCGCCCCTGCGGGAACGGGTGCGAGTCTGGTCCTACTTCGAGTAGAGCTCGACGATGAGCTGCTCCTGCACCGGCGAGGTGATCTCGGCCCGCTCTGGCAGGCGGAGGACCTTCGCGGTCAGCCCATCGTGGTCGGCCTGCAGCCAGGCCGGCACTGCGGAGGTGAGCTCTGTGGCCTCGCGGACGACGCTCTCGACGGGAGCGTTCGGCCTCATCGTGATCACGTCGTCCTCGCGCAGCTGATATGAGGGGATGTCGACCCGGCGGCCGTTGATCGCCCAGTGCCCGTGGCGGATCATCTGCCGCGCCTGGCGCCGCGAGGCCGCGAAGCCGAGCCGCACCAGCACGTTGTCGAAGCGCGACTCGAGCAGCCGCAGCAGGTTCTCGCCGGTCACGCCGGGCTGCCGGCTGGCCTTGGAGTAGTAGTTGCGGAACTGCTTCTCGAGCACGCCGTAGTACCGCCGCGCCTTCTGCTTCTCGCGCAGCTGCAAGCGGTACTCCGACTGGCGCGACCGCCCCCGGCCGTGGTCGCCCGGGGGGTAGTTGCGCCGCTCCACGCCGCACTTGTCCGTCAGGCAACGCTCGCCCTTCAGGAACAGCTTCATGCCCTCGCGGCGGCACTGCTTGCACTGGGCGCCTGTGTCGCGAGCCATGGGCTAGACCCTCCTCCGCTTGCGCGGCCGGCAGCCGTTGTGGGCCTGCGGGGTCACGTCTCTGATCGAGGTGATCTCGAGGCCGGCGGCCTGCAGCGAGCGGATAGCGGTCTCCCGGCCGGAGCCGGGGCCCTTCACGAACACCTCGACCTTCTGGAGGCCGTGCTCCATCCCCTTGCGCGCCGCGGAGTCGGCGGTGACCTGAGCGGCGAACGGGGTGGACTTGCGCGACCCCTTGAAGCCGGCGCCACCCGCCGACTCCCACGCGATCACGTTGCCGTCCTTGTCGGTCAGCGACACGATCGTGTTGTTGAAGCTCGTCTTGATGTGGGCCTGGCCGAACGGCACGTTCTTCCGAACGCGCCTGCGGCCGCGGGGACGTCGAGGCTGGGGCATCGGCTAGTGCTTCCTTATCTTCTTCTTGCCGCCGCCGGCGGCCGACCCGCGCTTCGGGCCCTTGCGCGCGCGCGCGTTCGTCTTGGTCCGCTGGCCGTTCACCGGCAGGCCGCGCCGGTGGCGCAGGCCCTTGTACGACCCGATCTCCATCAGGCGCTTGACGTTCTGCGAGCGCTCCCGGCGCAGGTCGCCCTCCACGAGCAGGTCGTCCACCTTCTCGCGCAGCTGACGGACCTCATCCTCGGTGAGGTCCTTGACCTTGGTCTCGGGGTCGATGCCGACCTCGGTCAGCACCTTGTTCGAGGTCGACCGGCCGACGCCGTAGATATAGGTGAGGCCTATCTCGGCCCGCTTGTTGAGGGGGATGTTGATGCCTGCGATTCGCGCCATTTAGCCCTGCCGCTGCTTGTGCCGCGGGTTCTGACAGATCACGAGCACAGCCCCGCCACGGCGGATGACCTTGCACTTCTCGCACATGGGCTTGACTGATGCGCGGACCTTCATAGCTCCGAGGCTCGGGAAACGTATCTAACGAGGGGCGGCGCGTGCGCCCAGGAGACGGCGCAACGCCGACCGATAAGAGTAGCAGCCGGATATCAGCCGGGCGCTCGCGCCCCCGGGCCCCCGCTGATGATTGGGCATGCCCCGTCTAAGCCGAGGCCGCAGCGGGCTGAACGCCGCTCTCAACGACCTCGTGCCACGGCGTCAGGATCCGCGGCCCGTCCCCCGTAATGGCCACAGTGTGTTCGAAATGGGCCGCCAACGAGCCGTCCTGCGAGTACACGGCCCAGTTGTCGGTGCCCATCCGGACGTGATGCGTGCCCGCGTTCACCATCGGCTCGATCGCCAGCACCATCCCGTCCTCCAGCTCCGGCCCCGTGCCGGCCTCGCCGAAGTTCGGGATCTGCGGGTCCTCGTGCATGTCGCGCCCGATCCCATGGCCCACGAGCGAGCGGATCACCGAGAAGCCGTCGGCCTCCACGCGGGTCTGGACCGCATGCGAGACGTCCCCGAGCCGGTTTCCCACGTGGCACTGGTCCACCGCCGCGAACAGCGAGGCCCGCGTGGTGGCGAGCAGCCGCGAGGCGATCGGCGTGACGTTGCCGATCGGGTGGGTGATCGCGGCGTCGGCCACCCAGCCGTCGAGGATCACCCCGATGTCGACCGAGAGGATGTCGCCGCGCTTCAGCTCGTACGAGCCTGGGATCCCGTGCACCACCATCGAGTTGGGCGACGCGCAGATCGAGCCCGGGAAGCCCCGGTAGCCCTTGAACGCAGGCTCGGCGCCCTGCGAGCGGATGAACCGCTCGGCCGCCTCGTCGAGCTCGCCGGTGGTCACGCCGGCACGCGCCTTCGAGCGAAGGATCTCGTGGCAGCGGACGAGGATGCGGCCCGCCGCGGCCATGCTCTCGATCTCGCCGGGTGTCTTGCGGTGGATCACGGTCCTAGATCTCTGCCTCGAGGGCGAGGGTTGCCAGTGTGGCACGAATCCGGCTGTTCACCTCGTCCGGAGACATGGTCCCGTCGAACCGGCGCAGCAGCCCCCGCTCGTCGTACCACTCGATCAGCGGCTCGGTCTGCTCATGGTAGGCGGCGAGGCGCTTGCGGATCGTCTCTGGCTTGTCGTCCTCGCGCTGCACGAGGCGCGAGCCGTCCTGGTCGCAGACGCCCTCGTTCTTCGGGGGGTCGAACTCCACGTGGTAGACGTGCCCGTTCCTCACGCAGGTACGCCGGCCGGACAGGCGACGGAGCACCTCGTCGTCGGGCGCCTCGATGAGCATCGCCGCGGTGAGCGAGCGGCCGCGGTCCTCGAGCGCGCGCTCGAGCATCTCCGCCTGGGCGATCGTGCGAGGAAACCCGTCGAGCAGGAAGCCGTCGTCGGCGTCGCCTGAGTCGAGCCGGTCCGCGATCACGCCGCAGATGAGGTCGTCGGGCACGAGCTTGCCCTGCTCCACCAGCGGCGCCGCCTGCCTGCCGAGCTCCGTGCCCTGCGCGATCGCCTCGCGCAGGATGTTGCCCGTGGCGTAATAGGGAAGGCCGAAGTCGTCCACGAGCCGCTCCGCCTGCGTCCCCTTCCCGGCCCCCGGCGGGCCGAGGAGGACCAGGTTGCGCTCGCTCACTTCAGGAAGCCCTCGTAGTTGCGCATCATCAGCTGCGCCTCGAGCTGCTTCATCGTGTCGAGGGCCACGCCCACCACGATGAGGATCGAGGTGCCGCCGAAGTAGAAGTTCGCGGACGTCTGGTTGAGCAGGATCGTCGGCAGCGCGGCTACCGCGGCGAGGTAGAGCGCGCCGGGGAAGGTCAACCGCGCGAGGATGCGGTCGAGGTATTCGGCCGTGGGTCTGCCTGGCCTCACCCCCGGTATGAAGCCGCCGTACTTCTTCAAGTTGTC
>DASZJZ010000304.1:0-2608 GCA_035947555.1 Thermoleophilaceae bacterium
AGCGCCACCTCGGCGATCTCGCGCTTGCACGCCACCCAGCCGGCCCAGTTCTCGTCGTTCAGCTCCTGCTCCCAGATGCCGACGTCGATCTCCACGAGGTAGTCGGCCCAAGGCTTGTAAGCGCCGTTCGTGTAACAGAACATGCCCCAGTCGTCGAAGATCCCGTAGCGCTCGCTGTAGCGCTCCACGATCGCGTGCCACTCCTCGCGCACCTGGGGGAGCACGGAGTAGTTGAGCGCCGCGTCCTCGCAGTGCCAGGACATCGGGACCACCTGGCCGTCCCTCGCGCGGCCGTGCAGCGGCGTGGCGTAGCGATCGTGGCGCGAGGCCCAGTCGCCCTCGGAGATCTCGTCCCCCAGGTACTTGCCGCCGTCGGCGCGACCCAGCTCCATGACGATCTTCGAGGCGGGCTCGACCTCCGCCCGCGCGCCGTACATCGCCACGGCGATCACGGCCTGCACCCAAGGCGGCTGAGGGATGTACGCCTCGTCGTCGCGGCGGAGGTAGCGCAGCTTCCACTCGTCGAACAGCACCACGCCGGCCAGGGTGGCGAGGCCGGAGCGCGTCAGCCTGCCGGTGGTGCGGTGTGCCTTCATGTAGTCGTCGAAGGCGAAGAACGCCGCGAACTCGAGCTCCGGCCGGGGCACCAGCTCGAGCGTGGCCTCGGTGGTGATGCCGAGCGTGCCCTGGTGGCCGGTGAACAGCTGCTTGAGGGTCAGGCCGGTGGACGACTTGCGCAGCTTGCGTCCGCCGCCGTCCCCGATCTCGACGATCTCGCCTGTGGGCAGCACGACCTGCATCGAGATCACGAGGTCGCGCGTGTGTCCGAAGCGGGCGCCCAGCAGCGACCAGCCGCCGGTGCCGATCCGCCCGCCCACCAGCGAGCAGGGATAGGAGGCCGGGTCGTCGGGATAGAAGACGCCGTGCGGCCGCAGCTCCTCGTTGAGCTTGAGCATGTTGATGCCGGGCCCGGCGGTGACGGTGCGGTCCTCGAGGTCGATCTCGTGGATCTTGTTCATCAGCTTCACGTCCACGCAGATGCCGCCCTTGAGCGGAACGGCGCCGTCGGCGAGCCCGGTGCCGCCGGCGCGCGGCACTACCGGGATGCGCAGGCGGTTGGCGAGCTTCACGACCTCGGAGACCTCCTCGGCGTTCACCGGCAGCACGGCCACGTCGGGCATGAACTCGGCCCAGCGGTGCACCGGGAAGGGCGCCGGCACGCGCGTGCGCGCCGCCCGCGACGACACGTTCGGCAGCACGCGGTCGTCGTCCCCGATGATCGCGCGCAGCTCGTCTAGTACGCGGTCATCGACGGCGCTCTTGAAGGCGACCGTCACGGGCCGACCTCGACGCCCGCCGGCTGGGCGGCGCCCTCGCTCACGGCCGGCCGCCCACCTCTATGCCCGCCGACTGGGCGACGAGCTCGAACAGGTCCAGCACCTCGAGCCGCCCGTCCGCGGCCTCGCTCAGAGGACGCTCCGACCAGGGGCAGGCGCTGATCAGCGCGTCGACCTCGAGGCCCTCCGCCCGCGCGACGCGCCGGCGGCTGATCTCGGCGGTGATCTCGGGCTTCTCGACAGGCAGGCCACCGCCGCCGCCCGAGCAGTAGGACCACTGCGTCACGTGGTCGACGTCCTTGAAGTCGAGCCCCGGGATGGCCCGCAGGAGATCGCGCGGCGCCTGGTGGACCCCCTTGCGCTTGTTCAGCCGGCAGGGGTCGTGATAGGTGACCGTGCGCTCGACCGGCTGGGTCAGCCGCAAGTGGCCGTCGCGCACCAGCTCGGCGATCAGCTCCACCCCGAGCACGATCTCGAAGTCGTAGTCGTCCCCGAACATGGCCGGGTAGTCCTCGGTGAAGGCGATGTAGTCGTGCGGGTCGGGCGCGAGGATGCGCTTGGCGCCCACCGCTCGCCAGTCGGCCACGTTGTGCTCGGCGTGCTTGCGGGCGAGGTCCATGTAGCCCATCTCGGCGGCCGGCCCGCCGCAGCACCACTGCTCGCGCATGAGGCCGAACTCCATTCCGGCCTCCTTCAGCAGAAGGGCGAAGGCACGCGAGTACGAGGTCCGGTAGAAGGCCGCCTCGCAGTCGACGAACAGCACGGTCTCGCCGCCTGTGGGGAGGTCGAGTCCCTCAGCCCAGTCGCGCACGTGCTCCTGGCTGACCGGCACTTCTCCCAGCACCGGCTCGTTGTGGGCCTCGGCCAGCCGCTCGTTCCAGAGCTTCCAGCCCGGACGCTCGTTGCCGGTGGCCACCATGAGCGCGCGCATGGCCTTGACGACGTCCACGGTGCGGGTGCGGTGGCGGTAGAAGTCGCCGGTGAAGAGGGTGTTGGGGCAGCGCAGCTCGCAGGCGCCGCACTGCGTGCAGTGGACGTAGTCGTCGGCCACGTCCTCGACGTTCAGGACCCCCTTCTCCATCGCGACGATGTGGGCGTGGAACGCCGTGGGGGTGTGGTTCTCGTTGCGGGTGACCTGCATGACGGGACACACCTCGCGGCAGAACTTGTGTCCCGACGAGAAGCACCCGTACGCGTTGTTGCGCCACCGCTCGACGAACTCGCGCTGGAGCTCGCCATCGCCGCTAGGTGCGTATTCCTCCACCCCGGCG
>DASZJZ010000305.1:0-2704 GCA_035947555.1 Thermoleophilaceae bacterium
GGCCTCAACGTGTCGTTCATGGTCGGCCTGGCGTTTGCCGTGGCGGCCAGCGCCATCTTCCCGGCGCTGCTGCTGGCGCTCACGTGGCGTAGGTTCAACACCACCGGCGCCGTCACCGGCGTGCTGTTCGGCGTGTTCAGCACGATCGCGCTCGTGATCATCAGCCCGACGGTGTGGCCCGGGCCGGACTCCGAGGGCGGCATGCTCTCGTGGTACGACCTGGCCAACCCAGGGATCATCTCGGTCCCGCTCGGCTTCATCGGCTGCTGGCTCGGCACCGTGCTGACCCGGGAGGAGGTCGCGGAGCGCAGCTTCGACGAGCTGTACGTCCGGTCGGAGACGGGCCTCGGCGCCGA
Organism: Thermoleophilaceae bacterium; assembly: GCA_035947555.1. Classification (GTDB taxonomy): domain Bacteria; phylum Actinomycetota; class Thermoleophilia; order Solirubrobacterales; family Thermoleophilaceae; genus JACVRW01. Next base: position 357 of record DASZJZ010000305.1, read on the forward strand.
GGTCGGCACCGGCCTGACGCTGACCGGCCGGCGCGGCGAGCCGCGGCCGGCGGCCACCACGGCGGCCACCACCACGATCCCGCATCCATAGTCCCTCGGGAGGGAAAGGGCGCCCGGGTCGACAACGGCCCGGGCGCCCGATATCCCCCGCATTCCATCGGGTACAAAACGAGACATGGAAGCGACCACCAAGCCCTCCAGCGAACAGATCGAGAAGGAGCTCGGCGAGCTCCTCGAGCGGGAGATCTTCGAGCCACCCGCGGAGTTCCGCGACAAGGCGCTCATAAGCGACGAGTCGATCTACGAGGAGGCGGCTCGCGACCCCGAGGCCTGGTGGGCCAAGCAGGCCGAGGCGCTCGACTGGTTCGAACGCTGGGACACGGTGCTCGACGAGTCGGAGGCCCCCTTCTACAAGTGGTTCACCGGCGGCAAGCTGAACGCCTCTTACAACGCGCTCGACCGCCACGTCGAGGCGGGCCGCGGCGACCGCGTGGCGTTCCACTGGCGTGGCGAGGAGGGCGAGGAGCGCGACGTGACATACGCCGACCTCCTGCGCGACGTGAAGCGCCTCGCCAACGTGCTGAAGGACCGCGGGATCGAGCCCGGCGACGTGGTCGGGATCTACCTCCCGATGATCCCCGAGGTGGTCGTGGCGATGCTCGCCTGCGCCCGCATCGGGGCGCCGCACAACGTCGTGTTCGGCGGCTTCTCGCCCGACGCCGTGAAGGAGCGCATGGAGTTCTCGGAGGCGAAGGGGCTCATCACGGTCGACCAGGCCCGCCGCAAGGGCAAGGCCGCCGACATCAAGCCGGCGGTGGACGCCTTCCTCGGCGACGTGCCCTCCATCGAGACCGTGGTCGTGGTGCGCAACACGGGGGCCGACGTGGACATGCAGGAGGGTCGCGACGTCTTCTACGACGAGGCGATCGAGGCCGCCTCGGACGACTGCCCGGCCGAGCCGCTCGACGCCGAGCACCCGCTCTTCGTGCTCTACACGTCCGGCTCGACGGCCAAGCCGAAGGGCATCCTGCACACCACGGGCGGCTACCTGACCGGCGTGGCGTGGACCTCGAAGCACGTGTTCGACCTCAAGCCGGACGAGGACGTGTACTGGTGCTCGGCCGACGTCGGCTGGGTCACCGGCCACTCCTACATCGTGTACGGGCCGCTGATGAACGGCGCCACCTCCGTGATGTACGAGGGCGCGCCGGACTACCCCGCCAAGGACGTCTGGTGGGAGCTGTGCGAGCGCTACGGCGTGACGATCTTCTACACGGCGCCGACCGCGATCCGGGCCTGCATGAAGTGGGGCGTGGAGGAGCCCCAGAAGCACGACCTGTCGAAGCTGCGGCTGCTGGGCACGGTCGGCGAGCCGATCAACCCGAAGGCGTGGCTCTGGTACTGGAAGGTGATCGGCGGCGATCGCTGCCCGGTGGTGGACACCTGGTGGCAGACGGAGACGGGCCACATCATGATCTCGCCGCTGCCGGGCGTCACGCCCGCGAAGCCGGGGTCGGCCACGAAGCCGCTGCCGGGGATCGCCGCGGCGGTGCTCGACGAAGAGGGCAACGAGGTCGAGAAGGGCGAGCAGGGCCTGCTCGCCCTGCAGCGGCCCTGGCCGGGGATGCTCCGCACGTTGTATCGGGACCCGGAGCGCTTCAAGGAGACCTACTTCTCCAAGTGGGACTCGACCCGCTACTACGTCGGCGACGCCGCCCGCGTAGACGAGGACGGCTACATCTGGGTGATCGGCCGTGCCGACGACGCGGTCAACGTGTCGGGTCACCTGCTTTCCACGGCGGAGGTGGAGTCGGCCATCGTGTCGCACCCGAAGGTGGCGGAGGCGGCGGTGATCGGGATGAGCGACGAGGACACCGGCCAGGCGATCTGCGCGTTCGTGATCCTCGAGGGCGACCTCGAGGGCAACGAGGAGTTCGAGGGGGAGGTGCGCCAGCAGGTGGCGGTCCGGATCGGCAAGCTCGCGCGGCCGAAGCGCATCATCTGGACGGCGGACGTGCCGAAGACGCGCTCCGGGAAGATCATGCGCCGGCTGCTGCGGGACATCGCCGAGGGGCGTGAGCTAGGCGACGTGACGACGCTGCGCGAGCCCGGCGTCATGAAGGACCTCGAGGCGAAGTTCGCCGACTCCGAGTAGATCCGCGCGCAGCCGGCCGAGCCGGCTGCTTGCGGCTAGCCTCCCGCCGCATGCGCTACCTCATCACCGGCGGGGCCGGGTACATCGGGTCCCGTCTCGTCGAGCTCCTGTCGCGCCGCGAGGACACGGAGCAGATCGTGATCTGCGACCTCGCGCCGCCGCTCGTCTACCGGCCGAAGACGCAGTTCGAGCG
>DASZJZ010000306.1:0-15205 GCA_035947555.1 Thermoleophilaceae bacterium
GAGGGCTCGCACGAGCTGCGCGCGCGTGCGACGGATCGGGCGGGCAACATCGACCCGACGCCGGCGAGCTACACCTGGGTCGTCGATCTGACGGCTCCGGAGACGACGATCGACTCGGGCCCGGCGGATCCGACGAACCAGACGAGTGCGAGCTTCGAGTTCTCGTCCAAGGAGAGCTCCACGTTCGAGTGCTCGCTGGACGAGGCCGAGTTCGACGCCTGCGAGAGCGACTACAGCGACCTCGCGGAGGGGGAGCACACGTTCCGGGTGCGGGCGACCGACCGGGCGGGCAACGTCGATGAGTCGTCGGCGAGCTACACCTGGCTCGTCGACCTGACGGCACCCGAGACGACGATTGACTCCGGCCCGGCCGATCCGACGAACTCGACCAGCGCGAGCTTCTCGTTCTCGTCGAACGAGGCGGGTTCGTCGTTCGAGTGTTCGCTCGACGAGGCCGAGTTCGGTGCGTGCGAGAGCGACTACAGCGATCTCGCGGAGGGCGGTCACACGTTCCGCGTGCGCGCCATCGACCGTGCCGGCAACGTGGACGGGTCGCCGGCGAGCTACGGCTGGACGATCGACGTCACGGCGCCGGAGACGGCGATCGACTCGGGCCCGGCGGATCCGACCAACTCCACCGGCGCGAGCTTCGAGTTCTCGTCGAACGAGGCCGGTTCCACGTTCGAGTGTTCGCTCGACGAGGCCGAGTTCGGCGCGTGCCAGAGCGAATACAACGATCTGGCGGAGGGCGACCACACGTTCCGTGTGCGGGCCACCGACCGCGCCGGCAACACGGATCCGACGCCGGCCGGCTACGGCTGGACGATCGATGTCACGGCGCCGGAGACGACGATCGACTCCGGGCCCGAGAGCCCGACCACCGACACGACCTCGACGTTCGAGTTCTCGGCCGACGAGAGCTCCACCTTCGAGTGCTCGCTCGACGATGCCGAGTTCGGCGCGTGCGAGACCGAGTACAGCGGCCTTGCAGAGGGCGACCACAGGTTCCGCGTGCGCGCCACCGACCGCGCCGGCAACACCGACTCGACGCCCGCGGTGCACGAGTGGGAGATCAGGCGCGACGACCCGACCGACACGAGGCCGCCCGAGACGTCGATCGGCGACCGGCCGGCCGACCCGACCAACAGCACGACCGCGACGTTCACCTTCGCGTCCGACGAGGCGGGCTCGACGTTCGAGTGCTCGCTCGACCAGGCCGTGTTCGCGACATGCACATCGCCGCCCACCTACGGCGGCCTCGCCGACGGCCAGCACACGTTCCGCGTCCGCGCCACCGACGCCGCGGGCAACACGGACGACAGTCCGGCGAGCTACAGCTGGACGATCGACACCATCGCGCCCGACACGAGGATCGACACCGGCCCGAATGCGCTCAGCGGCAGCCGGAGCGCCACGTTCACGTTCTCGTCCGAGGCGGGCGCGACGTTCGAGTGCTCGCTCGACAACGCCTCGTTCATCTCCTGCGGCTCGCCGCAGGGGTACGGGGACCTGGCCGACGGCAGCCACAGCTTCCGCGTCCGCGCCACCGACCGCGCGGGCAACACGGACGTGAGCGCGGCGAGCTATAGCTGGACCGTCGACGCCACGGCCCCCCAGACCACCATCGATAACGGCCCGCCGGCCAGAACCACCAGCACCAGTGCGACGTTCAACTTCTCCAGCGAGCCCGGTGCAACCTTCGAGTGCGCACTCGACAACGGCGCGTTCGCGGCGTGCGCTTCGCCACGCAGCTACACCGGGCTTGCGGCAGGGACGCACACGTTCCGGGTGCGCGCGCGTGACGCGGCCGGCAACGTCGACGACACGCCGGCCACCCATACGTGGACGATCGACAACGTCGCACCGCAAACCACGATCGACAGCGGCCCGCCCGCCAGGATCAACACGGGCAGCGCCACCTTCACGTTCTCAGCCAACGAGGCGGCCACGTTCGAGTGCTCGCTCGACAACGCGGCCTTCACAGCGTGCACGTCGCCGCGCACGTACACCGGCCTCGGCGCCGGGACGCACACCTTCCGCGTCCGCGCGCGTGACCTTGCCGGCAACCTCGACGGCACGCCGGCCGCCCAGAGCTGGGTGATCGACACCACGGAGCCGCAGACAACGATCAGCCAGGGTCCGCCCGCCCAGAGCACCAGCCCCAACGCATCGTTCTCCTTCACCAGCGAGACCGGCGCCACCTTCGAGTGCTCGCTCGACAACGCGGCCTTCACCGCCTGCGCCTCGCCGCGGCAGTACAGCGGCCTCGGCAACGGATCGCACACCTTCCGCGTCCGCGCTCGGGACGTCGCCGGAAACGTCGACTCAACCCCGGCCAGCCAGACGTGGACGATCACGCTCGCCGGGCCGTGCGCGCCGACGACGCTGGCGGCCGCCGCGGACGCCTGGATCGACGAGAACAGCCCCACGAGCAACAAGGGCAGCGACTCGGTCCTGAAGGTCCAGTCCAAGGGCCCGAGGGACAACTTCCGGGCGCTCCTGCGCTTCAGCCTGCCCGCGGTGCCGCAGGGCTGTGTGGTCGATTCCGCCACGCTCCGCCTGTACTCGGCCTCGGCGAAGACGCCGCGCACGCTGCAAGCGCTGCGCATCGCCTCGGCGTGGTCGGAGAACCTCGTCAACTGGAGCAACCAGCCCTCGACCACCGGGACGGCGGCCACGGCCGCGGCCGGGACCGGCTATAGGGAATGGACGGTCACCTCGCAGGTCCAGGCCATGTACTCCGACGCCAACCACGGCTTCCTGATCCGGGACGCCGTCGAAGGCCAGGACGCCGAGCAGCAGTTCCACAGCAGGGAGAAGGGCGAGAACCCGCCCCAGCTGGTGGTCCGCTTCGCGGCCGCCGCACCCTGATCGGCGTTCACCGAATTGAACGCAAGATGAGGCATCCGACCGATTGCCGTTCCGAGCGTTCGATGAGGGAATGGACGCGAGGCCATGCGTGCGGTGCGAACGATCTCGACGTCGGCGGTCATCCTGGTGCTTGGTGGCCTTGCCGGCTGCGGCGGGGACAGCGGCGGTGACCGAGAGGGCGTCAAGAGGGTGAAGCCGCTCGAAGGCAGCTTCGTCGGGAAGGCTCAGGGCGAGGACGCGTTCGTGGCCGTCGTCGCGTCGCCCGCGCGGCCCGCAGACAGGCGACGCGAGGTTACGGTGTACGCCTGCGACGCAAAGCGTCTGTGCGAGTGGTTCTCGGGCCCCGCGGCAGGCAACTCCTTCGAGGTCAACGCCCATCGGGGCCACGGTGAGGCCAGCGGTGAGCTGACGCGCAAGGCGGCGACGGGGACCATCGAGCTCCCGGACGGCAAGTCCCTCCGGTACGAGGCCGACCGGGCCACCGCGGCCGCCGGCCTCTACGACCTCGAGGTCTCCGCGCGTGGAAAGCTCACCGGCGCCTCGGCGACCGGCGTGGGCCTCACCGGCAAGTCGACGATCCCCAAGCCGGGCACCGGGTCGCTGAAGCTGGCGGATGGCAAGCGCCTGAAGCTCGACGTCAGCAGGACCCGGGGAGACGGCGCCGCACCGCTTCAAGCAGGCGAGGCCCGGCTGATCGTCCTATCCGATCATCGACTGAGGGGCGCCGCAAGGAGCCGAAGCACGGCCGGCGGCGGCCCCTCCGACTTCTTCATCCGTTCCGGATAGCGGGCATGGGAACCCGCGTGAAGCTCGTCGCCTTCTCGCTCGGCGCGCTGGCGACGGCACTCCTCCTGCTGCTGCTCCTCACGGTCCCCGATTCCAAGCCGCCGGGCATGGTGGAGCGGATCGATCTCCGAGCGCCACACGGCAGCCAGCACCACCTCCCCGGCAGCGCCCGTGCCGCCACGGCGGGCCCGCCACGACAGCGGTACGGACGTGGCGACCGGCGGCCCGGGGCGACGGCGCGCCGCGGACAGGAGCCGGCGGGGGCGCCGACCCCAACGTTGGTCTCGACGGGGCAGGGCGGCGCCGGGGCGCAACGTACGCCCGCCGACCAGAACGGCGCCGCCGACCCGCCGACCTGGGCGCCCCGAGGCGAGTCCGCACCGCGAGCGGGCGCCCCGCGGACTCCTCGCCAAATACCGGCGCCGGGCACGCCGGCGGCCCCTCGTGAGGCGCGACCCGTAGGCGCTCCACCGTCCGAGCCGCCCGATCCGGCCGACGCGCCGGACCCACCCGAGCCGCCCGAACTCCCCGACGAGACCGCGAGCCCGGCAGCGGCGGACCCGCCGGAATCGCCGGAGCCCCCCGACGGCGACTCGGCGGACGAGCCGTAGCGTGCCGAAGGCAAGCCGCTGACCAGCGTCCCATTGGGCGGGTTCAGCGGCGGGCTGCGGCGGCGGGGGCGCTCACCGGTCGCCGGCAGGACCGCTCGGCTTGACGCCCGCCGAAACGCTAGCGTCGCGCCCATGCTGTGGGTAGCCCGATTCGCTGGGCTCATGCTGCTCGACGGAGCGTTGCTGATTCTGTGGGTGGGCGGCACTGCGCTGGATGAGGACTGCGAAGAGGTTGCGCGCACGCCCGAGGAGGCCACCGGATCTGATTGGGCGTGCACCCCGTTCATCCAGGACGTCGGGCCCTACGCCATCGTCCCGCTCGTCCTCACGTTGGGACTGACCTTCCTCACGGTCTTGCACGAGGCGCGGCGAACGCAGCAGCGAGGGGCGCGGTAGCACCGCGCGTTCGTTCCACTTGCCTGCCTGGGGCGCCGGTGAGAGAGTGGTTCGTGTTGTTCCGGAAGGCAATGATCGTCGTGATCGTCGCGCTGCTGGTTGCGTCGGCGGTTTTGCAGCTTCTCGAGGAGGACGACGAGGGCCCCACCGCTGCGGAAGCGAAGGTCGCGGCGCTGAGCTGGGTGGGAGGAGGGGAGGCACAACCGCCGCGACGTGAGAAAGACAACTGGGAGGTCGACGTCAGGCGTCCCGACGGTTCGATCGTCCAGGTGACGATCGGAGACGAGCTCCAGCTGCGCGGTATCGACGAAGAGCTCGGCCCGGCGGGCACGCCGGCGCCCGACGAGCTGAGGGGACGGGCGCGAGACCGGGCTGTCCACGCCGCGTTCTGGCACATAGGCCCGGGCACAGTAGTGGGCGTGGAGCGCGACCCGAACCGGGAGATCGAGGTCGGCGTGCGGGTCGGGAAGGACCAGATCGAAGTCCGACTCGACCGCCGGTTCCGAGTGATCGAGGTCCAGCCGGAGGATCCGCAAGACGAGTGATCCGCGGCGAGGTCCGCGGTGCACCCGCCGGCGCTCGCGCGGGCCTTCCGGCAGCGCGGCGCAACGCCACGATCGTCGCGGGGATCCCTCGCGGCGCATCCAGAGCCGGCGCGTGAGCTACTTCTCGAGCTCGCGCTCGGCCTTGTTGGCGCTCTTCTTCGCCTCCCGTGCGGCGTCCTTGCCTGCCTTCTTCGCCTCTCGGGCGGCGTCCTGGCCGGCCTTCTTGGCGTCCTTGGCCGCTTCCCTCGCCTCCTTGGCCCCTTCCTCGACGTTCCGCTCCACGTCGTCCTCGCCGCAGGCAGCGGCAGCGAGGGCCACGGCGGACGCGAGGACGGCGGTTGTGAGGCGGGCCCACCTCCGAATGGTCATCGGGTAGCGGGTACCCGAGCCGCTCGCCGGTCACTCCTGTCCGCCGTGCTGCGCCTCGACCTGAGCTTCATCCCCTGACAGATGTCCTAGTCCGGCCGTTCAAACAAATGAACAAGAAACGGCCTGGGCGTACCTAGCCGAGCGCGCCGGGACGTGAGCTAATCGCTCTGTGAGCACCCCCCGCGCCACACGCGGCTCCGCCGTGCCGAAAGCTGCCGCGATCGCTGTGCTGTTCCTGGCCCTCGGCCTGCTGGCACCGAGCTTCGCGGACGCCGCGCGGCCCGCCTTCCAGGTGAACGACACCAACGACCGCGTCGACGCGAACCTGGGCGACGGCCTCTGCCGCACCGGCGCCAACACGTGCACGCTGCGAGCGGCGATCCAGCAGGCGAACATGCTGAACGGGCCCGACTCGATCGACCTCCCCGGCGGCGTCTACACGATCCGCCTCGGCGGCGGCGCGGCGGTGGACCCGCCCGACCCGCCCGGCGGCGGCGTCGGCTTCGTCTGGGATCCGGGCCTCTTCCAGGACTACGAGGGCGACTTCGACATCGGCGGCCCGCTGACCATCAACGGCGCCGGCGACGCCTCGACCATCATCGACGGCGGCGCCCCGGCGTTCGGGAGCAACCCCGAGCAGACCGCCCTCGACCGGGTCCTCGAGATCCACCCGGACGCCGGCAACGTGACGATCTCCGGCGTCACGATCCGCGAGGGCTGGGCCGAGGACATGGGCGGCGGCGTGATGAACCACTCGGTCGGCGTGGTGCGCCTGGTCGACTCGACGCTCCGCGACAACGTGGCGTGGAACTACGGCGGCGGCATCTACAGTGGCGGGCCCGAGGACGGCGTGTGCGTGAACACCTGCCCGATCGGCGACGGCCGCCTCGAGATCGTCCGCACGAACCTGATCGGCAACAGCACCGAGGGCAAGGGCGGCGGCATCTTCAGCACGATGAGCTCGACGGCCGTGATCGGCAGCGCGGCCAGGAAGTCGACCTTCACCGCCAACCACGCCGACGAGGGCGCGGCCATCTACAACGGCGGCGAGCTGAGCTCAACCGGCTCCCGGGCGCGCGTGGAGGTCTCGCACGGCCGCTTCGACGACAACCTGGCCCTCGCGGACGGCGGCGCGCTCTACAACGAGCACGAGGGCGACATGGCCGTCGCCGACTCGAGCTTCACGAACAACCGCGCCGGCGGCGAAGGCGGCGCCGTCAAGACCCACGGCGAGCGCCCCGTCTCGATCACCGACTCCACCTTCACCCGCAACCGCGCCGGCGAGGACCTGATCGACGAGCTCGGCGAGTTCCACGAGGGCGAGGGCGGCGGCGGCGGCGCCTTCGTGGACGGCACGGGCGGCATCGTAGTGCTGCGCTCGAAGTTCATCGACAACCACGCACAGGGCGACGGCGGCGGCGCCGCGTTCATGGCAAACGGAACGGTGCTCGTCACCGACACCGAGTTCTCGGACAACTACACCGAGATGTCCGGCGGCGGCCTCATCAACGGCGGCATGCGCGTGACCTTCCGCCGCCTCCTGGTGGATGGGAACAAGGCGCTCGAGGAGGGCGGCGGCATCGACAACCAGGGCTCCGACGAGTTCGTGGTCGAGGACTCCACGATCATGCGGAACACCGCCTTCGACGGCGGCGGCATCGCAAACCGGCCGGACGCCCTGTCGCGCGTGGTCAACACGACCATCTGGGACAACCGCGCGAAGAACTGGGGAGGCGGCTTCGACCACGAGAGCGACGCCGACACGGAGCTGACCAACGTGACCTTCTCCGGCAACGTCGCGCTCGTCGGTGGAGGCGGCATCTTCGTGGACGCCGACGGCGGCCTGCGCGTCATGAACTCGACGATCACGCAGAACCTGTCGCCGATGGGCAGCGGCGTCGGCAAGCCGATCGAGTCGATCAACTTCCCGGTGGTCCCGAGCCTAGGCGCCATCTTCCGCAACACGATCGTGGCCGGCAACCGGCTCTCGACCGACTGCAACGGCGCGTGGGCCTCCGAGGGCGGCAACCTCGACGGCGGCGACGACTGCTACTTCGCGGGCACGCGCGATCGCACGAACGTCGATCCGGAGCTCGACGCCCTCGCGGACAACGGCGGCCCGGTCATGACCCACGCCCCGCGGCCGGGCAGCTTCGCGATCGACGGCGGCGTGGACCAGGTGTTCCGGCTCGACGACGCCAGCCCGGACCGCTGCCCGGACTTCGACGCGCGCGGGATCGCGCGGCCACAGAACGGCCGCTGCGACATCGGCGCCCAGGAGTTCGACGGCCCGTTCCCGCCGCCGGACTCCGTGCCGCCCCAGACCACGATCGCCGAAGACAACCCGACCCATACCGGTGAGATCGCCAAGTTCCGCTTCTCCGGCACCGACAACGTGACGCCCTCCAGCGAGCTCACGTTCGAGTGCCGGGTCCTCAACAGCGACCCCACCGATCCGCCAGAGCCGGTCGACCCGACCGAGCCCCCGAACCCGATCGACCCGGAGTTCATGTGGCACGGGTGCAGCAGCGGCTGGCCTGGCGACTCGCTCCAGCTCGAGGAGGGCCCCAGCCGGCTTGAGGTGCGCGCGATCGACCGCAACGGCAACGTCGACCCGACGCCCGACGTCCACAACTTCATCGGCGGCGAGGACGTGATCCCGCCGGAGACCTTCCTCACGGCGAAGCCGAGCGACCCGAGCACCCGCAACACCGCCGTGTTCGGCTTCTCGGCCACCGACGACTCCACCGACCCGTCGCTGATCGAGTACGAGTGCCGTATCGACCACGGGGACTGGGAAGCGGTCGAGTGCCTGAACCCGATGAACTTCTCGAACCTCTCGATCGGCCAGCACACCTTCCAGGTGCGAGCCACGGACGAGGGCGACAACATCGACCCGACGCCGGCCACGTACACCTGGACCATCGCCCCGCCGACGAACTGCGACGGCGCCAACATCAGCCTCGGCGCGAGCACGGACAGCTACGTCGACGAGGCCAGCCCGATCGAGAACTTCGGCATCAGCGAGCAGCTGACGGTCCGCTCCCAGTCGATCGGTCCGCCCCTCGAGGGCGACCGGGCGCGCACGCTGGTGAACTTCGTGCTGCCGAACGCCACCCCGGGCTGCCAACTCACCTCCGCGAGGCTGCGGCTCTTCTCCGACTCCGAGCCCGGTCGCAAGCTGCAGGCGGTCCGGATCGCCCAGCCCTGGTCGGAGATGCAGGTGACGTGGAACAACCAGCCTGCGACCACCGGCACGCCGGCCGTGACTGACTCCGGGAACGGCTACCGCGAGTGGAACGTGACCTCGCAGGTCGAGGCGATGATGGCCGGCGGCGGAGGACACGGCTTCCTGATCCGCGATGCCGTCGAGGCGGACTTCGAGGGCGCCGAGCAGGGCTTCAGCTCGCGCGACACGATCGCCGAGCCGCCCCAGGTGCCCAAGCTGGTCCTGCGCTTCGCCGGCGGCACGCCCACGCCCCCTCCGCCGCCCCCGTCCGAGGACCTCGTGCCCACGCACGTGGAGTGCGGTCAGGTGCTCACGCAGAGCACGCTCGTCACGAACGATCTCAGCTGCGAGTTCGGCGACGCCCTCACGGTCGCGGCGCCCAACGTGGTGGTGGACCTCGGCGGGCACACGATCGACGGCCCTGACCTCCTGCTGACCGGCCAGGAGGAGAACCTGGCGGCCGGCGTCCGGAACATCGGCCACGACAACGTCGTGATCCGCAACGGCACGGTGCAGGAGTTCGGCGCCGGCGTGTCGCTGATGGCCGGGGCGCGCTGGGGAGTGGTCGAGGATCTCACCCTGCACAAGAACGCGCTCGCGGGCGTGGAGCTGTTCGACGCCGACGACGGCCGCAACGGCAACGTCATCCGCGACAACACCTTCACGCTGAACGAGACCGGCGTCTCGGTCCTCGGCGGCACCGAGAACGCCGTCATCGAGGACAACCTCTTCGACGGCAACATCGGCATGGCGATCTGGATGGTCGACTCGTCCGACAACCGGGTCGCGGGCAACGAGGTGTCCGGTGTCCCGATCGACCCGAACTTCGACAGCGACGGCGGCATGCTCCTCGAGGGCGCGACCGACAACGTCATCGTGGGTAACCGCCTCACTGAGTCAGGCGACGCCGGCGTGATCCTCGCGATGGGCTCGCACCGCAACCGCGTCGAGAACAACATCCTGAGCCGCAACGGCGACGCCGGCATCACGGTCGAGGACTCCGACGCGGCCGAGATCATCAACAACACCGCCCACCTGTCGTCCGACGCCGGCGTCGTGCTGAACAGCTCGAACCACAGCGTCGTGCTCGACAACGACGTGCGCTTCAACCCGACCGGCGTGGACCTCGCGGGCTCGAGCGACAACACGATCGAGGGCAACGACGCCGACGGCAACGACGGCACAGGCATCGAGATCGGCTCGGGGTCGCTGCGCAACCGGATCGTCGGCAATGAGGCCAGCAACACGATGTCGGACGGCATCGTCGTCGAGGGGGACGCGCTCGACCCGATCACGGGCCGCCCGCTGCACGGCAACCTCGTCGAGGGCAACGAGGCGAGCAACAACCGCAGCGACGGGATCGTGGTCGCCGCCGGCCACACCGTCCGCGGCAACTCGGCGCACCACAACCTCGGCTGGGGCATCCACGGCGAGGAGGGCGTCGCGGGCGATGCCGGGACGGTGGACGGCGGCGCCAACACCGCCAGCGGCAACGGCGAGCCGTTGCAGTGCGCAGGCGTGGTCTGCACGCCGGGTACGGCGCCTCCGGTCGCCGAGGGGCCCGACATGAGCGCACCGGACACGCAGGTCACGCACGGGCCGGAGGACGGCGCGAGCAGCATGACTCCGCAGGTGATCCGCTTCACGGGCACGGACAACGTAGCGCCCGCCACCGCGCTCCGCTTCGAGTGCCGCCTGAACCCGCCGCCGGACCCGGTGGTCCCACCCGAGCCGCCGGAGCCGCCCGAGCCGGGCGAGCCGCCGGAGCCGATCGAGCCCGTGACCGAGCACTGGGAGGAATGCGCCAGCCCGATCCGCATGCAGTACATGCTGACCGGCGACCACCGCTTCGAGGTGCGGGCGATCGACCCGACCGACAACGTGGACCTCACGCCGGCCGTGTACGAGTGGACCGTCTCGGCGACCCCGCCCGGGCCTGACTCGACCCCGCCGCAGACCACGATCTCGGACGGCCCCTCCAACCCGAGCACGAGCAGGACCGCCACGTTCAGGTTCCGCGCGTCGGACAACTCCACGCCCGGCCCGGACCTGAGCTACGAGTGCCGGCTGGACGACGCCGCCTACCAGCCCTGCGACAACCCGAAGATGTACGAGAACCTCGAGCTCGGCGAGCACACCTTCCGGGTGCGGGCGCTCGACGTGCAGGGCAACCCGGACCTGTCGCCGGCGTCGCAGACCTGGACCGTGCAGCCCGAGCCGCCCGACAACAACCCGCCCGAGACGACGATCGACGGCGGCCCCGACCCGCGTACCGTGCAGACCGGGGCGACATTCGAGTTCTCCTCGAACGAGGAGGGGTCGACCTTCGACTGCTCGCTGGACGGGGGCGCCTTCGCGGCGTGCTCCTCGCCGCGCGAGCTCTCCGGCCTCGCCGTGGGCGACCACGACTTCAGGGTGCGTGCGACCGACCGGGCGGGCAACGTGGACGCCACTCCCGCGACGCTCGCCTGGACGGTCGCTCCCGCGCCTGTCGCCAGGACCGTCTCCTGCGGCATGACGGTCACCCAGAGCATCGTCGTACAGAACGACCTTGCCAACTGCGGCGACGGCCTCATCGTCGGCGCGCACGGCATCACGATCGACATGGACGGCCGCACGTTCGACGGCAACGGGAGCGGCGCCGGCATCCGCAACAACGGCTTCGACCAGGTCACGATCACGGGCGGGGGCAAGCTCCAGGAGTTCGAGCACGGTGTGCAGCTGAACGCGGGCACCGCGCAGAACATCGTCTCCGGCGTGACGGTCGAGCGGAACAAGGGGGCCGGCGTCCAGCTGAACAACGCCGACGACGGCGTGAACGGCAACACGATCCGCCAGGCGCTCGTCACGAGCAACGAGAACGCCGGCATCTGGCTGGCGGGCGGTACCCAGAACGCGAAGCTGATCGACAACAACATCGGGGCGAACGCGAAGATCGGCGTCTACGTCACCGGCTCTCACGGCTCTCTGATCGAGCGCAACCGGATCACCGCGTCGAGCGAGGCCGGCGTGCAGATGGAGGGCGCCACGAACAACGTGGTGCTCGACAACGTGCTCACGGGCAACTCGGGTGAGCCGGTGGCCGTGACGATGGCCTCGAACGACAACCGCGTCGAGGGCAACCTGATCCAGGCGAACGCGAAGGGCGTCGTGTTCCTCCAGTCGAACGGCAACGACCTGATCGACAACGAGGTGCTGGAGACCGGCGACCAGGGCATCAGGCTCGAGCAGGCAAACGACTCCGTGTTGCGCGGCAACCTGGTCCGGACCAATTCGGGCGGGATCGACGTCTACCAGTCGAGCCGCAACCGGGTCGAGGACAACGACGTCGTCGAGAACGCGGGCTCGGGGATCTGGATCGGCGACCAGTCGTACCACAACGTCGTCAGGCAAAACCGGGCCAACTCGAACGACTCGAGCGGCATCATGGTCGAGGTCGAGGCGCCATCTGGGTCGGGCACGCTCGTGGACGGCAACACCGCGAACGGAAACGACTCAGCCGGCATCAGCGTCCTCAAGATCGGTCACACGGTCGTCGGCAACCGCGCCGACAACAACATGGGCTGGGGCGTCTACGCCACCGTCGCGACGTCGCTCGGCATGGTGGTGGATGGCGGAGGCAACCGCGCCGTGGGCAACAAGGAGCTGCTCCAGTGCTTCACGATCCGCTGTGACGGCACGGCGCCCGCGCGCGAGACCTTCCCGCCGGAGACCACCGTCACGCAGGGCCCGGCCGACAACAGCGCGGTCGACAGCGCCGGCTTCAGCTTCACGGGCTCGGACAACTCGCTGATCGACGTGCGCTTCGAGTGCCGCCTCGACGACGGCGCCTGGCAGGCCTGCGCCAGCCCGCAGGGCTACAGCGACCTCGCCGAGGGCGACCACCTCTTCGAGGTGCGGGCGGTCGACCACGCCGGCAACGTGGACCACAGCCCCGCGCGCTGGGAGTGGATCTACCAGCCGCTGCCGCCCGGCGTGGCGCCGCAGACGACGATCGACTCCGGACCGGATGCCGTCACCGTCAGCACCTCCGCCAAGTTCGGCTTCTCCTCGAACGAGCCGGGCGTGACCTTCGAGTGCTCACTCGACGGCGCCGCCTTCGCGGCGTGCGAGCCGCCGACGGCCTACACGGGCCTGTCGGTCGGGCAGCACACCTTCCAGGTGCGCGCCCACGACGGGGAGGGACTCCTGGACGCCACGCCCGCGACCCAGACCTGGCGTATCGGCCCGCCGCCCACGCCCAAGGCCGTGAGCTGCGGTGAGGTGATCACGAGCAGCGTCGTCCTGACGAACTCGCTTGTCGACTGCCCGGCCGACGGCCTGGTCGTCGGCGCGGCCGACATCACAGTCGACCTGAACGGGAACATGATCGACGGCGACGCCCTCGGCGGCGGCGTGGGGGTGCGCAACAGCCGCTTCGACAACGTCACGATCACGAACGGAACCGTGCAGGAGTTCGAGGTCGGCGTGTCGATCGACCCGAGCGCGCGCAACGTCGTGTCGGAGATCAACGCCCAGCTGAACCTGGCCGGCATCCGGCTCTCGGGCGCCTCCGACGCCAGCGTCCGCACCAACACGCTCACCGCCGGCCTCGGCGACGGGATCGCCCTGCTCGGCGGCACGCAGCGCACGTTCGTGCGCGACAACACCGTCACCGCCAACCTCGGCCGCGGCGTCTTCGTCGAGAACTCGAGCGACAACCGGATCGAGCAGAACAGCGTCAGCGCTTCCGGCGACGTGGGGATCTCGCTCGAGGGCTCGCGCAACAACAGGCTGGTGCGCAACGACCTGTCCGCCAACGTGGGCGGCATCGAGGTCCAGCTGCTCTCGCACGGCACCTTGATCGAGCGGAACACGCTGAGCGCGGGCGAGGGCGGCATCAACGTCGGCGACTCGAACAGCGCGCAGCTGCTCGACAACGTCGTCGGGCAGACCACCGCCACGGCGATCACGCTGGACGCCTCGAACGGCGCCGTGCTGCGCCGCAACGACCTGCGCTTCAACGACGGCGGCATCCAGCTGAGCGAGTCGAGCGGGGCCCGGATCGAGTCGAACAACGCCAGCGGCACCACCGGCAGCGGCATCGCCATCGACGGCGCCTCGCTGAACGTCGTCGTCACCCGCAACGCGGCCGGCTCGAACGGCGGCGCCGGCATCGAGGTGACCGCCACGGCACCGCAGGGCCACGGCGTCCTGATCGACCGCAATACCGCCATGAGCAACGGCGACGACGGCATCCTCGTGGAGGGCGGCGGCCACACGATCGTCGCGAACACCGCCCACCTGAACGGCGAGTGGGGCATCTACTCGAACGGCGGCAGCGTGGACGGCGGCGGCAACCTGGCCGCCGGAAACGTGCAGCCGCCGCAGTGCTTCGGCGTGGTCTGCGACGACGGCGACTTCGTGCCGCCCGGCCTGCCCGACACCACGATCCTCGAGAAGCCCTCAGACCCGACGGCCAGCCGCCGCGGGAGCTTCACCTTCATCGGCGAGGACGACACGACCTTGCTCCAGAACCTCGAGTTCCAGTGCCGCCTCGACAGCTCCGACGAGAACGACTGGGTGGACTGCGAGAACCCGCAGGAGTACGCCAGCCTGGCGCCCGGCCGGCACACCTTCGAGGTGCGGGCGCTGGACGAGTCGGAGTTCTTCGACCCGACGCCCGCCCGTTACAGCTGGACCTACGAGCCGCTGCCGCCCGGGATCGCACCGGACACGCAGATCACCTTCGGGCCGGCCCCCGTCACACCCCTCTTCGACGCGATCTTCCAGTTCTCGTCCAACGAGCCGGACGTCCGCTTCGAGTGCAAGGTCGACGACGGACCGTGGCAGACGTGCGCGGACGACCCGGCCATGGTCGCCGCCAACCTGTTCGGCTACGAGCACCAGTTCGAGGACTTCGAGGTCGGGCCGCATCGTTTCCAGGTGCGTGCCATCGACTTCGAGGGCAACGTCGACCAGACGCCGGCGATCCACGACTGGAGGATCAACGGCCTCCTCACCACCATCCTGTCCGGGCCTGCCTTCGAGCCTGGCGAGAACGGCGACCCGCCGAGCGGCGGCGAGACAGAGTCGAGGGCCGCGACCTTCGACTTCGCCGCGAACGTCGCCGAGGCGACCTTCGAGTACTCGATCGACATGGGCCCGTTCCTGCCGTGCGAGGCCCCGGTCACCTACACCGGTCTCGCCGTCGGCGACCACCTCTTCCAGATCATCGCCACCGACCCCGACGGCGAGATGGTCGAGGAGGAGCCCGTCGAGTACGAGTGGACGATCATCCCGGGCGCGGACGACTCGCCGCCGGAGACCACCATCGTGAGCGGGCCCGCCGGCGGCAGCAGCGACACCGTGTTCGAGTTCGCCGGCCAGGACGACCAGACGGGCCCGAACCAGCTCGA
>DASZJZ010000307.1:0-4474 GCA_035947555.1 Thermoleophilaceae bacterium
TACGCGGCGGCTAGGCCGTGGCTTTGGCGTCCATGTGGCCGGGCTGCTGTTCGAGCGCCTTGTTCTCCTCCCACCAGGCGTTGATCGCCGCGATGGCCGGAGCCATGATGAGGTTCTTCTGGAAGTTCTCCGTGTCGTTGACGTTCGGGACCGGCCCGTCGGGCACGGGTACCTCGAGGAAATCGCAGAGCGGCTCCCAGCCGTCGGTCGGCCACCACACGAGCAGCCGCTCGGAGGGGACGGTGTCGATGACCTCCTGGTTCCAGCGCTCCATGCCGGCGGCCATCTCCTCGGCGTCGCCCCTGCTGCGGACCATGATGTCCGCCTTGGCCCACATGTCCTGGAGGACGTCGAGCCACCCGGCGTAGAGCGGGTCGATGTGGTACTGCGCCATGGCGAGGTGGTGCATGAGGTTGTCGCCGAACCAGATCGCGGCGATCGTGTCGTTCATGCTCTTGACCCAGCTCTCGGCCGAGCGGACGCTCAGCAGCACCTTCGCGTCGGGGTAGACGTCCATCAGCTCGCGCCAGTGATACCCGCCGGGCCAGTCGACGATCGCCTCCTTGCCCTCGAAGATCTCGTCCCAGTCGCCATCGCCCTCCAGCGCCTTGCGCCACTGCGGGACGCTCGTCGAGAGGTCGGACATCATGTCCCGCATGTGGTAGCAGGGGAAGCCGAGCATCTCGAGCGCGATCAACTGGGTCGTAGTTGCCGTGCGCGGCAGACCGGCGCCAATGACTTTCATGGGTCTCCTTGAGTGGCCAGAGCGTGAACGGGCGGCACTCTAACCATCCAAGCGGCCGGTTCGCTTGGCTGCGCAGGGTTCGGGATTCCGTACCCACATAGGGGTGCATGCCCCATCGCGGCGGCGGCCGCGCGGTGTGACGCTACCCACACACGGGACTCCAGCGCTTACGTAACGTAAGCTCCTAGCAGACAGTTCGATTGGTCCCGAACAATGCAAGCCGCCGCCGCCACCACCACCAAGCCCCTCAACCGGCCTTCAGTCTGGGCGCTTGGAGCCCTCGCCGCGGCGGCGGCGCTGCTGTTCGCCGCCGGGGTCATCCCGGTGCCGGACGTGGAGGGCCCGCTCGAGGACGCCTCCGAGACCCTCGGCGCCTGGGCCTATCCCGCCGTGGCCGGCTTCGCCTTCCTTGAGACCGGCGCCTTCGTCGGCCTGCTGGCGCCCGGCGAGACCGCAGTCGTCGTCGGCGGCGTGGTGGCCGAGCGCGGCGGCGTCGAGCTGCTGCCGCTGATCGGCCTCGTCTGGATGGCGGCCGCCGCGGGCGACCTCATCAGCTTCCTGCTCGGCCGCCGCCTGGGGCGGCCCTTCCTCGAGCGCCACGGCCCCCGCTTCCAGCTCACGCCCGACCGCCTGGAGCGCGTGGACCGCTTCTACGACCGCCACGGCGGCAAGGCCGTGCTGCTCGGCCGCTTCACCGGCCTGATCCGCGCCGTCTCGCCCTTCGTGGCCGGCGCGTCAGGGCTCACTCTCGCGCGCTTCATGGTGTGGAGCGCGGCCGGCGCGCTGCTCTGGGCCACCACGTTCACCCTGGTCGGCTACGGCTTCTCGGAGTCGTTCGCCGAGTCCGGGGAGACGGCGGCACGGATCGCCGCCGGAGCCGCGCTCGGGGCGGCGCTGGTCTTCCTCGCGGTCGCGCGGCTCCGCTCAGGCCGGCGCGCCGCTCGGCGCCGCGGGACGGACGAGCCGCAGGACGGCGAGCGCGCAGAGCGCGCCGATGCCGGCCCCGACAAGGCTGCCGACGAGCACGTCGAGCGGGAAGTGCACGCGCAGGTAGACGCGCGACAGGGCGACGGCCGCCGCGATGGCCAGCGCCCAGGGCCGCATGCGCGGGCAGAGGATCGCCACGGCCGTGGCCGCGGCGAAGGCCGTGGCGCTGTGTCCCGAGGGGAAGGACGGGTTGCCCGGGATCGCCACCAGCGAGCCGAGGTCCGGATCGGCCACGGGCGGCCGCTCGCGGTCGAAGGCCTGTTTGAGCAGGTGCACCACGAGCGACGCGACGCCGGTGGCGGCCGCGGCGGCCGCGAAGGCGAGCGGCAGGCGGCGGCGCCACAGGTCGGACCACAGGCCCAGGCCCACCAGCAGCGGACCCTTGACCCACCACGCGGACAGCACGACGAAAACCGCGGTGAGCAGCGGGTGCTCGACGGCCTGAGTGGCCTCGACGAGCTGCTGATCGAGATTGACGACAGGGGCCATCCCCGGAACCTGAGGGAAGCTAGCAAGGTCGGCGGCCTCCATGTGGCGGTCAACCGTAATGCGAGCGGCTTAGAGGATCCTGAGACCACCGCACGCGAGCTCGTGGCGATCCTGGAGGAGCTCGGCGAGCAGGCCGACGCGGTGGTCACCGGCAGCGAGCGCGAGCTGTGGGACGTGCTGCGCTCGGCCGAGGCCCTGGACCGGCGAGTGGTGCTGGTGGGCGGCGACGGCACGATCCACGCGGCCGCGAACGCGCCGCTGAAGCGCCTGCCGGAGCTGGCTCTGGTGCCGACCGGCCGGGCGAACAACATCGCCCGGGCGCTCGGGATCCCGGTGTCGCGGGCGGGTGCGCTGGCCGTGGCGGCCGGGGCGCCGGCGCGCCCGATCGACGCCCTGCGCGTGGCGACGCCCGACCGCTTCGTGTACGCGGTCGAGGCTGTGAGCGCGGGCTTCCAGGCCGAGGCGCGCTCGGGCTACGAGGCGGAGAACTCGGCGGACCTCGTGCAGGGCGTGAAGGCGCTGGTCCGGGCCTTGCGGCGCTACCGGCCGTATGCCCTGAATGTCGAGATGGGCGGAGACCGCATGGGGTCGCGGCACGCGGCCCAGCTGTTCCTGTCGAACCTTCCCTACTTCGGCTTCGGCTTCGAGGTCGACCCGGGCGCCGATCCGTCGGACGGCCGCCTCGAGGCGATCCTGCTCGAGGCCCGTGGCCGCGGCCGCCTGCTGGCGCTGCTCGCCGCCGCCCGGCGCGGCCGCCACATCGGCCGCCGCGGCGTCCGGCGCGTCTCTGCCACCCGCGCCCGCCTGACAGAACCCCTTCCGTTGGTTGCCGACGCCGTCCCCCTCGGCGTCTCGACGGCGACCGTGAGCGTGGAGCCGGCCCGCCTGCGCGTGGCCTCTCCCAATCCGGGAACGAGCGCATGACTCCCCTAACGCTCACCCGGCGACCCTCCCGCTCGCGCATCGCCGTCCGGCGGTTCGGTCCAGCCGCGCGCGGCGACGCGCACTCGTCGCCTGGCGCGCGGCTGGGCGGTCCCGCCCTCCTCTTCGCGTTCTCCCTGGCCGCCGTCGGGGCCGGCGCCGGGCGGGCGCTCACCACCACCTACCTGCCGCTGCTGCTCGAGCGGATCAACGACGCGCCGTCGCTGATCGGCGCGGTGATGACCGTGAACGCGCTGACCGGCTTCGCGGTGCCGATCGCGGTCGGCGTGTGGTCCGACCGCCGCGGCCGCCGGCTGCCCTTCATCGCCGGCGGCGCGGTGCTCACGGCCGGCGGCCTGGTCGCGGTGGGGCTCGGCAACGGGACCTCGTATCTGGCGCTGGGCCTGTCCGCCGCGCTCGTGTACACCGGGCTCAACGCCCTCACGACCGGCCACCGGGCGATGGTCGCCGAGGACTTCGACGACGCCCGCCGCCCCGCCGCCACGAGCGCCCAGGAGATCGCCGGCCTGGTGGGAGCGGTCGTGGCCGTGGCGATCGGCGGCGCGCTGATCGAGCCCGCTCCGGCGGCCGCCTTCGGACTGGCCGTGGTTGTGCTCGCGGTGACCGTCGTGCCGACCATCGTCGTTAGCCGTCGACTGGGCCTGGGCGAGCGCGAGCCGAGCGGCGAGGCCGAGCCCGCGCCGAGCGGCGCCGCCCGGAGCGAGAGCGCGGGCGTGCGCGGCCTGAGCCGGGTCCGCCTCGGCGAGGCGCTTGCCCATCGCGGCGCCCGTGAGGTACTTCTTGCGCAGGTGCTCTGGGTCTTCGCATACGCCGCCCTGCCGTCGTTCTTCGTGCTGTACGCGGAAAAGAGCCTCGGGCTCGGCGTCGGGATCGCCGGCGCGCTCCCGCTCGGCTTCGGCCTGCTCACCGCGGTGGGCATGATCGTCGCCGGCCGCGCGAAGCCCGAGCGCGTGCGGCCTCTTCTGCTGGCAGGCGCAGGGTTGCTCGGCGGGGGGCTCCTGGCGGCGGCCCCCGCCGGCAGCCTGGCCGCCGCCGCTCCCGGGTTCGCGGTGGCGGCGGTGGGCGCCGGCCTCGTCACGGCCCTGGGCTTCCCATACTTCGCCCGCTTCGTCCCGGACGGCGAGGCGGGGCGCTACAGCGGCCTCTTCTTCGCGGGCCGCGCGGTGGCCGCCGCGGCGGCGCTGCCCCTCGCGGGCCTGGCGGTCGAGCTGACCGCCAGCTACACCGCCATCCTGTGGCTGGGAGCGGCCGCGCTCGCCGCCCTCGTGCCGCTGGCGGCGGCGGAGCGAAGCGGCGCCGCCGTGACGGCGG
>DASZJZ010000308.1:0-3034 GCA_035947555.1 Thermoleophilaceae bacterium
GGCGATCGAAGCCATCGTGAGGTCGCCGCCGGCGAGGCGTGATCCGCCGATGCGCCCGGACGCAGCCGCGCCGGCAAGAGCGGCCGGTCCGGCGCGACGCGGCAGCGCGCCTGCTCCGCGGAAGCGCGCCAGGGCGGCGAAGCCGGCCAGCAGGGCGCACAGCAGCGCCAGGCCGATGCCCACTACGAGCAGCGCCCCGAAGCTGCGCACCATCGGCACCGGGGAGAGCAGGAGCACCAGGAAGCCGACAGCCGTGGCGATGCCCGCCGTCAGGATCGTCGGGCCGCCCGCCGCGGCGGCCGCCGTGGCCGCTTCCGGCCCCCAGCCGTCAGCGCCCGACTCGGCCGGCTGCGCGCCTATCCTCGTCCCACGCGCCGCCTCCTCGTCGAAGCGGGCCTGGAACTGGATCGCGTAGTCCACCGCCAGCCCGATCAACACAGGCAGTACGGCGATCGAAGCCATCGTGAGGTCGCCGCCGGCGAGGTACAGCGCCCCGAACGTCAGCGCAGAGGCGGCCAGGGCGAGCAGCAGCGGGAGCAGCCGCAGCCGGCTGCGGAACACCAGCGCGAGCGTGGCGGCCATCACGAGCAGCGCGGCGCCGAGCAGCACGAAGATCGCGTCCTGCACGGCCTCGGCGAGCGCCTCGGCCACCACCGGCACGCCGCTGACGATGTACTCGCCGCCGCGGCGCGGCTGGAACATGCGCTCCCCGGTCGCGGAGCGGATCAGGTCGATGGCGCGCCGGCGCTCCTCCTCGCTCAGGCCCGGCCGCAGCCGCACCGTGACCATCGCGGCATTGCTCGACGGGAACAGGTAGGCGAAGCGCGACTTCGGCGTATCGGTGTTCGTCCCGAACACGAGCCGCGAGACGAACGAGGGATCGTCGATGCGCGGGATCCCGGTGATGCCGTAGCGCAGCCCGAGCGCGAACGTCTCCTGTACGAACTGCGCGCGCACCGCGTTGTAGGCCGCCTCCGCCAGGCGCCTCTGCTCGGACCGCGGGTCGCCGCGGCGCCTCGACAGCCGGCCGGCGGAGGTGGCGGCACGGCGGGCCTGGCGCTCGTTGGCCTGGTTGCGCCGCCCGTACTCCTCGATGATCTCGTTGGCCGACGTGTTGATGAAGGTGGCGGGACCGAACACCACCTTGGCGGGCTTCAGCTCGGCGATCTCGCCGCATACCGCAGGCAGCCCGCGCCTGGGGTCTCGGCGATGCCGGGCGAGCTCGCGCCGCAGGTCTTCCGGCGCGATGTTCCCGCCCAGGCAGCCCTCGAGGCTGAGCAGCCGGCCGAGGTCGTCGGTCAGGACGGCGTTGGTCAGCTTGCCGCGCACCAGGATCAGCACGGCCTCGTCGCCGAAGTCCTGCTTGAAGCGCTCGGTGGCCTGGAAGCTGTCCGAGCCGCGGTCCACGAGCGTCTCCGTGGCGGCGCTCGGCTCGAGCCGGAGCGCCAGCACAGCGCCGCCCACGGCGAGCAGCGCGGTGATGGCTAGCACGAGCAGCGGGCGCCGCGTGACCACGCCCACGATGCGTGCGAAGGCGTCCCTCCTCACCGGGGTCAGCTTATAAGGGCCCGCAGCCGCGAATCCGCAGCAAATGCCCGATGTACCGAGGGGGCCTTAGCTCCATCCTGTAGAGCCATGGAGACAGGGAACCTGCTGATCGACGCCCAGACCGCCTTCGCCCGCGACCAGCGCCGCCGGCGCCTCGAGCTCCTGGCGGGCCTGCTGACGCGCAGCCGGGGTGCCGCCCGCTGCCTTGCCTCGCTCGACCAGGCCCTGACGCGCAGCGCGCCCGCCACCCGGCGCGCGACCGGCCTGCAGGCGATCCCGCTCGACTCGATCGTCGGCACAGCGGAGCACGCTAAGACGCGCACCTTCGACGGGCGCTTCCGGCCGGGGCCATCCAGTCGCAGGCGCTGGGAGGGGATCTGGATGAGCGCCCGGCGCGGGGCGGCGTTGCCGCCGATCTCGGTCTACCGCCTCGGCGAGCGGCACTTCGTGCGCGACGGCCACCACCGCGTCTCCGTGGCGCGGTCGCTCGGAATGGCGTCGATCGACGCCGAGGTGACCGAGCTCGACTACGGCAGCGGCCCGCGAGCCCTTCTGACTACTCCATCCCGAGCGGCCCCTGCGCCTCTCCGGACAGAAACTGCCTGACGAACTGGTTGTCGGAGTTGAACAGCTCGCTGGCCGGTCCGGACTCCACGATCCTCCCCTTCCACAGGATCGCGATGTAGTCCGCCACGCGCCGCGCCGACATGATGTCATGCGTGATCACGCAGTACGCCCCGCCGTTCTCCTCGTGCACCTCCATGATCAGCTCGCACAGCAATGCTGTACGCACCGGGTCGAGTCCGGAATCGGGCTCGTCGAAGAGCACGATGTCGGGGTCGAGAACCAATGCACGAGCGAACCCGGCCCGCTTGCGCATGCCGCCCGAGAGCTCGTTGGGCATCTTCTCCGCCGCCGCGCCCAGGCCCACCTCACCGAGCCGGCGCGACACGATCTCCCGGATCTCGTCCTCGCCCTTGTCGGTGTGCTGGCGGAGCGGGAACGCCGTGTTGTCGTAGACGTTCATCGAGCCGAAGAGGGCGCCGTCCTGGAACAGGACGCCGAACTTCTTGCGCATCTCGAACAGCTCTTCGTCCTGCATGTTGGGCACGGACTCGCCGTGCACCAGCACGTCGCCCTCGTCGGGGTACAGCAGACCGACCATGTGCTTGATGCAGACGGACTTACCGGTGCCCGAGGGGCCGAGGATCATCGAGATCTGTTCGTCCGGGAGGCCGAGGTTGAGGCCGTTGAGGACGCGGTTGCGGCCGAAGGCCTTGACCACGTCGATGAACTCGACGGCGTCCTCGGAGCCGTGCTCGCGCTTGGTGCCCGTGTGCCACTGGTACTCGTCGGATTCCTCCTGCGAGCCCCGCTCGTGGGTCATCTCGCCGGTGCCCTTCGCCTTGGCCGCGGTCGCGCCCGCGGCGGCGCCTCCGGCGGCCGCGCCCCCGGCGGCGGCGCCCTCGCCCCCATTGCCGCGGCC
>DASZJZ010000309.1:0-5436 GCA_035947555.1 Thermoleophilaceae bacterium
CGGTGCGGCGCCGGACCAGCGGCCGGGGGGCCCGGCCCGGCGCTGCGGCCGGCGCCGACGGTGCGGCGCCGGTCAGGGGCCCGCGGCCCCTCCGACGCTGTCGGTCACGTCGCCGACCGCACCTGTCACGTCGCTGACCGCTCCGTCCGGCCCCGACGCCGCCTGCTGCGTCACGCCGCCCATCGCTTCGCCCGTTTGCGTGACCGGCTCCTCGAGCGGCGGGGCCGCCCCGACGGTCCCGCCCAGACCGCCGGTCGTCTGCTCGACCGTGCCGCCCACGTCACCCGTCACGTCGCCGACGCTCGGCGCCGAGCCGGTTCCTCCCCGCTGCGGCAGTTGGACGGGCAGGCCCTGCCCGCCGGCTTCGCTCCCGGAGGAGCCGCCGCTCCCGCCGCCCGCCGGAGCGGAGCCACCGGTGGAGGTCCCGCTGTCGTCGGCCCGCCCCGGGGCGCCGCTCAGGCTGCCCGCGGCGCGGCCCCCCTCGAGGCCGTCGGCTCCGTGGGCAGACCCGCCGCCGGACTTCCCTCGGCGCTTGCCCCCCGGGCGCGGCGCGCCGTCGCGCCGGTCGGTTGCCGTCCCGGCCCACGTGCCGTCCGCCTGCTCTGCACGTGCTGCCCCAGCCCCCTGACCGCTGTGGCTCACGTCCAGCCGGTCGAGTCCGTCGCTGCTGGCCTCGCCCGGGGTGCCCTGGAACGCCACGAAGGCGCTTCCCACCATGAGCAGGAGCAGGAACGACCCGATGAGGACCCCGGTCGTGCCGAGGCCGGCGATGTAGGCCCTCGTGGCTTTCACTTGTCGAAACTGGGGTACTTCCGGCTGGTCGCCGAAGCCGACGACCTGCTCGTTGCGTACCCGGGAGAGGGGTGCGCTTGAACCTGCCGGGCTGACCGCCCAGGCCGCCCCGGCCGGCGAGGCCGCCCCGATCCCTGCGCGGATTGAGAATCATTCTCGTTAGTCTCTCTCCGTGCCCTCGCCGCTCGATCTGGCCGATCTCCCCTTCCTCCGCGAGGCTCTCTTCGAGGTCGTCCTCCTCGGCGCGGCCGGGGGCCTGCTGAGCGCATGGATCGTGCTGCGGCGGCTCGCGTTCTTCTCGCACGCCGCCGGGTCCGCCACATTTCCCGGCCTCGTGGTGGCCGACGCGTCCGGGGTCAGTCCCACGGTGGCGGGCCTCGCCGTTGCGCTCGGGTACGCGGGCGGGGTCGAGCGGGCGGGGCGCGCCGGCCGCGAGCCCGGCGAGGCGACCGCGTTGCTGCTGGTGGCGGCGCTTGCGGGAGGCGTGGTGCTGGCGAGCGACGTGTTCGAGTCGGGCGCCGCCGTCGATCGCCTCCTCTTCGGAACGCTCCTCGGGCTGGAACCGATCGACCTAGTGCTCTCGGCGGCCGCCGCGGTGCTCGCCGGCGTGGCGACCGTCGCGCTCGGCAGGACCTGGTCCGCGATCGCCTTCGATCCCGACGCGGCGCCCGCGCTCGGCCTGCCTGCCCGCACGGCCGACCTGGTCCTGCTGGCCCTCGTGGCCCTGGCCGCCGTGGCGGCGATCCCCGCCGTGGGCGCGCTGCTTGTGGCAGCGGTCTACGTACTGCCGGGGGCGGCGGCCCGGTTGATATCGCGCACTGTGCCGGCGCTGCTGGCGTGGTCGGTGGGACTGGCGCTCGCGGAGGGGCTGATCGGCCTGTACGTGGCCTACTGGCTCGACCTGCCACCGGGGCCCCCGGTGGCGGTGCTGGGAGCGACCGTCTACGCGGCGCTCGCGGTCGGGATGGCCGCTCCGGGCCCGGGACGGCGACTTGCCGGCGGACCCCGATGACTGAGCCTGCCGTCCTCGTCGACCGTCTCTTCGCCGGCTACGGCGGTCCGCCTGTGCTTCGCGAGGTCTCATTCCGCGTCGAGCCCGGGCGCACGGTCTGCGTCCTCGGGCCCAACGGCGGCGGCAAGACGACGCTCTTTCGCGCCCTCCTCGGCGAGCTTCAGCCGACCGCCGGGACGTTTCGGCTGGAGGGGCGGCCCGCCTACGTCGCCCAGACCGAGCGCACCCGGCTCGACTTTCCCGTCAACGCGCTCGACGTCGCTCTCATGGGGACGCTCGTCCGAGGTCGCTGGTGGCTGCCTTCGGGGCGTGCCGACCGTGCCGCCGCCCGCGGCGCCCTCGAGCGCGTGGGTCTCGCGGACCTGGCCGCCACCCCGTTCGGCGAGCTCTCGGGCGGTCAGCGCCAGCGCGCGCTTCTCGCCCGCGCGCTGGTGCAGGACGCACGCGTGCTGCTCCTCGACGAGCCCCTCTCCGGCGTGGACCCCGCGAGCGCCGCGCTGATCGACCGGGTCTTCGCGGAGCTGCGCCAAGAGGAGCGCACCCTCCTCGTGTCGAGCCACGACGTGGAGAGCGCGCGCGGCTTCGACCTCGTCCTGTGCCTACACGGCCACCAGGTGGCGTTCGGCCCCCCTGGCGAGATCCTGGATCGGGCGACCCTCGAGGCCACCTATGGCCGCGAGCTGATCGTCCTGGACGACACCGCGCCCGCCCGCGCGGTGACGATCCAGCACCACGAGCGCGGGCACGCCCACGGCCAAGAGCGCGGCGAGTCATGAGCGGCATCGGGCAGGCGCGAGAAGGTTGCGAGCGCCGAGCTATGAGCGGCGTTCAGCGGGGGCGGGAGCGGGGCGAGCCATGAGCGGCATCGAGCTCCGGGCGATGCTCGAGCTCGTACTCGCGGGCGGCTTCTGCGGGGCGCTCGGCTTCTGGGTGCTCAGCGAGCGCCTTGCCTATGGGGCCGAGTCGCTGTCGCATGGGCTCCTCCCCGGTCTCGTGGTCGCCGGGCTGGCGGATGCGCCGCTGCTCCTGGGCGCCGCCGGCGGCGCCGTCGTGGCCGCCGCGCTCATCGCCCTGGCCGTCCGCGACCCCCGCGTCGGGACGGACACCGGGACGGCGGTGGCCGTCACGGGGCTGGTCGGGCTCGGGGCGCTGCTCGCGCTGGCTCCCGATGCCCCACAGCGGCTCGAGGAGCTCCTGTTCGGCGATCCCCTCGGCGTCACCACTGGCGACCTCGTCGCGGCCGCGGCGCTGCTCGCCGTGGGCGGCGCCGTGCTGGTCGCGCTCCATCGCCCGCTCGTGGCGAGTTCTTTCGACGTCGCCGGCGCGGCCGCCCTGGGCCTCCGGCCGGCGCTGCTGCGCTTCGCGCTGCTGGGGCTCCTCGCTACGGCGATCGCCGTGGCCGTACAGGGCCTCGGCGCGCTGCTCGTGCTCGCCGTGCTGGTGGCACCCGCTGTGGCCGTGCGCGGGCACGCCCGCACGCCCGCCACGGCGATGCTGGCCGGCGGCGCCGTGGCGGCCGCCGCAGGCATAGCGGGGATCCAGCTGTCCTCGCTGGCGGGCACGGCGGCCGGGGCGTCGGTGGCCCTGGTCCTGTGCGCGGCGGCCGCCGCGGGAGCGCTGCTGCCCAGGTTCTAGGCCGTCGCCGGCCGCGGCGCTCCGCGCTTCGCCAGCAGCAGCGCGGTTCCTCCGGCCACCATCGCGATGCTCACCAGCTGCGCCAGCGTCAGCCCCGCGGCGACCGAGTCGTTTCGGCGGATGAACTCCACCAGGAAGCGCTCGATCCCCGCGATCACCAGGTACAGCCCGAACAGCACCCCCGGCGCGAAGCGGTCTCGCAGCGGCCACAAGACCACGGCCGCCAGTCCCATCGCGAGCGTCTCGTACACCGGCGTGGGGTGCACCTCGTCGGTCGTCGGCACCGTGCCCTCCGGGTATGCCATCGCCCACGGCAGGTCGGAGGGCTCGCCGTAGTCGCCGTCGCCCGACAGCTGGCAGCCCACTCGCCCGACCGCGTATCCGATCGCCAGCGGCACCGCGCAGGTGTCGAGCATCTGCAGCCCGAGCCAGCCTCGCCAGCGCGCCCACAAGACAACGCCGAGGGCACCTCCCACCACGCCGCCGAACCACACCAGCCCCGAGCCGGAGAAGAGGTTGCCGAGCAGGTCGTCGGAGACGTCGTCCCAGTTCTGGATCAGGTAGTCGATCCGGGACCCCACCAGGCCCCCGACCAGCGCCGCGAAGACCAGCTCATACGTCCAGTCGGCGGGCTTGCCCAGCTCACGCAGACGGCGGGAGATCACCGCGCCCGCCGCGAGGAAACCGAGCGCGAAGCAGATGCCGAACGTCTGGAGGGTGATCGGGCCGAGGTCGATCTCTGGCTGCATTCCGGCAGCGCAGGGTAGCCGTCCGCCGGACCGGCACTACGATTCGCTTGCGATGCGAAAAGCGGTGGTCGCCACGGTGCTGTGCGCGGTGCCGCTTCTGACCGGCCCCGCACACGCGGCCGGCGACCTCCAGGAGCGCCAGGCGCTGCGCGCGGCGCTGCAGCTCGAGGCCGGCGCGGCGACCGCACGGCAGGTGGTTCGGCCGCCGCTCGCGGCGCTCCCCAACGCAAGCTCCCACCGCGAGCTCACCCACGTCGCCCGCAGCCGCGGCCCCCAGCGCGTCCTCGTCGGCGTGACCCGCCATTCTGCCCTCCCGGCCGTGCGGCGCACGCTCCAGCGGCTGGGCGCCCGACCTGAGACCTTCGAGCCGATCGGCGTGCTCGCCGCCACGGCTCCCTCCGGCGCCGCGCTGATCAGAGCGCTCCGGGGCGACCCCCGCGTCGCCTACGTCGAGCGCGACACCGAGCTCCGAACAGCGGCCGACCCGCTGGACAGCGTCGATCCCCTGACCGGCATCAAGTACACGTGGGCATACGACGAGGTGCGCGCCGCCGACGCGCTCGCCGCCGCCGGCGACGGGTCGCGCCGCTCCATCGCCGTGATGGACACCGGGCTCGACACCGCCCACCCCGAGATCGCCGGACGCGTCACGCACACCTTCGACACCGAGACGGGCGGCACCGGCGTCTTCGACCGAGTCGGTCACGGCACGTTCGTGACCGGCCTGATCGCGGGCATCGACGGGAACGGGGTCGGCGGCAAGGGCGTGGCGGGGAACACCCGCGTGCTCGCCATCCGCGCCTCTCTCGACGGCGGCTTCAACGAGCGCAACCTGCTGCGCGGCATCGACTTCGCGATCCGCCGCGGCGCCGACGTGCTCAACATGAGCCTCGCCGGCGACAACCTCCACCCGTCCGTGGCCCGCGCGCTGGGCAACGCCTTCTTCAACGACGTCCTCCCCGTGGCCGCCTCCGGCAACCTCGGCGAGCACGGCAATCCGCTGCAGTTCCCGGCCGCCGCGATCGGCGGAGTCCGCGGCAGACCGGGCATCGGCCTGTCGGTCGCGGCCACCCGCCCCAACGGGGCGACGCCCCGCTTCTCGACCCACAACCGCTTCGTCAGCCTTGCCGCCCCCGGCGCCGGCCCGTCCGGCTGCGGCGCCGGCGTGCTCTCCGCGCTCCCCGCCAACCACGCCAGCGACTGGGACGACCCGCGCTCATGCTCGCGCCTCGTGCGCGACCCGAGCGG
>DASZJZ010000310.1:0-9426 GCA_035947555.1 Thermoleophilaceae bacterium
GGGGGCGGCGGCGAGGCGGGTGGTGGCGGTGCCGGTTACGAGGGCGCCGCCGGCCGAGCCGATGCCGCTTCCCAGGAGTGCTGAAGAGACGATTACCAGCGCGTAGCTGCTGGCGGGGTCGATGCGGGTCATCCCGAGCCCGCCCAGCGCGGCGCAGGCGAGCCCACCGACCAGCGGCAGCCGCGGTGGGAGGCGCTCCCCGAGCAGGCGCGAGAGAGCGGCGAGGGTGGCCGCGGACACCGTGATCGTCGCGGTAAGGACGCCGGACCGCAGGGGCGAGAGCCCCCGGACGAGCTCGAGGTATTGCGGCGAGAGGAGTACGGAGACTGCGAGGCAGCCCGCGACTGTGACGAAGGCGACGTCCCAGCCGCCCGGGTGGTTTCGCAGGGCGACGAAGAGCAGCACCGCGCCTGCGAACACGAGCAGCAGGGTGTCCGCCGAACCCCACCCCCACGGGCCTGACTGAATGAGGCCGGTGACGGCCAAGATGAGGCCGAAGGCAAGCGCCGCTGCACCGCCGCCGTCGCGCGCCGCAGTGCCGCCGTCGTCGAGGGCGCCCGTGCGGCGGTCGTCGGGTGCGGCCGTGCGGCTGTCGTCGAGGGCGGCCGTGTGGCGGTCGAGCGGCCGTCGCTGCCCCGCGCCTCCGCTTGCGGCGGCCAGCAGCAGGACTGGGAGCGCCGCGACGATCTCCGCTCGGAACAGCCAGCGCCAGCTCGCCCCCTCCGCGATCGCGCCTCCGACCAGTGGGGCCACTGCCAGTGCGAGCAGTGCTCCGGCCGCCACAAGCGCGAGCAGCCCTCGGGTCGCGGCCGCCGCCCGCAGGCCCGCCAGCGCGGGCACGAGCATTGCTCCAACTCCGGCACCCTGCAGTGTCCGTCCCGTTACCAAAGTCGCGGTACTGTCGGCTGTCGAGGCCAGTAGGGCCCCGCCGGCGAAGGCCGTCACACCCGCCCCCGCGAGCGCCAGCCGTGCCGCGCCCGGTAGCGCCTGCGCGGTCGGTCGCGCGGTGAGCGAGCTCAGCAGCAGCAACACCACCGCCATCGCCAGCAGGTACGCGGCTTGCACCCATACGAGGCCTGATGACGACGACCCCAGCTCCACCCTCACGGAGGGCAGCACCGCGGGCACCGCGGCCACGTCGACCGCGATCAGCACGAACACGGCCAGCGCCCCGGCCGCCTCTGCCGCCGACCGGCCGCGCGCCGAGGCCGAGGTCGCCGGGCGGGAGACGGCCCGGGCCGGCGGATCGGCCTCGCGGCCGGCGGCCGGCGTCATCCGGCCTCCCTCTCGCCCTCGGCGGACTTCACCCGATCTCCACCTCGCGCCCCAGCGCCTGCGCCAGCAGGCCCGCCTCGCGGCGGGCTGCCCAGATCGGCACGCTCGGGTCGCGGGCGGGATCTACCTCGGTGTCCAGCGCGACCCTTCCGTTGGACGCGGCCACGCTCACCCGGCGGATCGCTCCGTCGCGGCTTCGCTCCAGCTGCTCCGCCAACCGGATGATCGCGCTGAGCAGCAGGAGGCGGTCCTCGTCGCCGCGGCGCGCCAGCGGGCCGAGCTCGGAGGCGTCGGGATCGCCCTTTCGGTGGTAGCGCGCGATCAGCCCGATCAGCACCAGCTCCCGCGGCGCGAACCCGGGCAGCCCAGTGTTCAGGATGAGGTAGTGGGAGTGGCGGTGGTGGTCGTCGTAGTCGATCGCCGTGCCGATGTCGTGCAGCATGCAGGCGGCCCAGAGCAGCTCGCGGTCGGAGTCGTCCAGCTCGTGCAGCCCGCCCTTGCCGAGCCCGTCGAACATCGCGAGCGACAGGTCGGCCACCCGCCCGACGTGCTCCGGATCCGTGTTGAACCGGTGGCCGAGGTTCAGGACCGACTCCCGCCGCACGTCCTCGAACAGCTCCCGCTCGCCGAGCAGCCGCTCGAAGAAAACGCCCTCGCGCAGACCCGCCTCGGTCACCTCGATGCGGTCGAACCCGCCACAGTCCAGCGCCGCGGCGAGCACGAGCGCGCCGCCGAGGATCACGTCGCCGCGGTCGGGCTTGATGCCGGGCAGCTCGCCTCGCTTCGAGGCGGGCCGGTCGGCGAGCGATTCGATCAGGTCGTCGAGCGTGTCGCGCGTGAGCTCGAAGCCCTGGACGTCGAGCGGCGGCATGCCGGCCCGCTTCATCGCCGCGGCGGCGAGGTTGCGGATCGTGCCGCCCACGCCGACGATGCGCCCGCCGTCGCCCCACCAGCCCAGCTCGCCGAGTTCGGTCGCCACCTTCTTGCGCAGCGCCTTCATCGCCTTCCCGGGCGCCTTCTCGCCGGGCAGAAACTCCTCGCTCACGCGGACGGAGCCGAGCCGCAGCGACTCCGCGTCGGCCAGCCGGCGCCCCTCGATCCGGAGGGCCTGGATGCTCCCGCCGCCCATGTCGAGCCCGAAGCCGTCCTCGATCGTCGTGGAGTTGGCGATGGCGAGCCAGTCGTAGCGAGCCTCCTCGCGGCCGGTGATCACCCGAGGCTGCAGCCCAGTGTGCTCGCGGATGGCGTCGAGCAGCTCGTCGCCATTGCTGGCGTCGCGGATGGCGCTGGTGGCGACCGACTCGACATGGTCGATGCCCGATGCCCGGCAGAACGAGGCGAACACGGCCGCGGTGTGGAGCGCGCGCTCGATCCGCTCGGGCCGCAGCGCACCTTCCTCGCCCAGCCCGGCGACCACGCGCACGGCCTCGCGGATCTCGTCCACGAGGCTCCACCACGGGGTGCCGGGCTCGTACCCGAACACCACGAGGCGCCACGAGTTCGACCCCAAGTCGGCCACTGCGACCCTCTCCATGTGCCGGATCATTCCTCACGCGCCCGTCCAACCCGGTGCTTCCGCGCTCAAGGGGGTGCTTGGGGCCGTCCGATGGAGGGTGGGATGAACGCTCAAGCCCAGACATCCACCCTGTCCGGATCCAGGCTCGACAACCGCCGCATGCTGGCCGCGCTGATCGACCTCGCGCTGGTGGGCGCCGGCGGCGCGGCGATCCTCGCGGCCGGCGGGGACGGGCTGTCGCTGGGAGCGCCGCTGGCCGGGGTGGCGCTGTGCTGGGCCCTCTACTACTACTTCGCGTGCGAGTCCGGCGGTGGGCAGACGCTCGGCAAGAAGCTGATGAAGCTGCGTGTGGTGCGGGAGGATGGAAGGCCCGCCGGCATGCGCGAGATAGGGATCCGGACGGTGCTGCGGCTGGTCGACACGGCGCTCGTGGGCCTGATCGCGATGCTCGCGACCGGCGAGCGGCGTGCGCGGCTGGGCGACCTGGCGGCGGGCACGACGATCGTGTCTACCGAGGCGGCGGCGCCGGCTGTGCAGGCCGCTGCCGTCGTCGAGCAGGAGCCCGAGACGGCCGAGGAGACCGACGCGGACACGCATGAAGAGGCCGACTCGTTCGGCGACGAGGCCGCGGAAGCGGGATCGGCGGCACCGTACGAGCCGATTACGCGATTCGACCCGAGCGATGACGTGCCGGACATCACGAGCCCGGCGCTGAGTGAGCTGGCGCAGGACATCGCCGCAACGGGCGCGCCGGACGAGGCGGCGCCCGCCGAGGAGCCGGAGCCGGTGGTCGAAATCCGGGCCACGGAGCCGGAGCCGGTCGCGGAGATCGAGCCCGTCGTCGAGATTCGGCCGGTCGCGGACGCCGAGCCCCTCGTCGAGATTCGGCCGGTCGAGGACGCCGAGCCCGTCGTGGAGCGCGAGCCGCTCGTCGAGGTCGACGTCGGCGGCCCCGAGATCGACGTCGATGGGCCCGATCTCACCGTGCGGTCCGTCGAGACCGTCTCCGCCATCGATCTCGTCATGGGGGCCGACGCGCCCTCCGAGGACCGCCCGGCCGCGGACGAACCCCCCGCCGGCGCTTAACGGACGAAGGGCTCTGCCGGCGGGGCGCGGCCCGCCTGACGACCGCGTTGGGCCCGGGCCTCTGCCTAGACTCGGTGCCGGGATGGCTTCGATCGGCACATCCGAGAACCCGTTGCGGGTCGCCATCGTCGGCTCCGGTCCGGCGGGCTTCTACGCGGCCGGGCACCTGCTCAAGTGCAAGTCGCACCCGGACCTCGAGGTCCAGGTCGACGTCTACGACCGCCTCCCCACCCCCTGGGGCCTCGTCCGCGGCGGCGTTGCGCCCGACCACCCCAACATCAAGGCCGTCAGCCGCGTGTACGAGAAGACCGCCGCCCACCCCGAGTTCCGCTTCTACGGCAACGTGCACTACGGCGACGACCTCACCCACGACGACCTGCTCGCCCGCTACCACGCGGTGATCTACGCCGTCGGCGCCCAGACCGACCGGCGCATGGGCATCCCCGGCGAGGACCTGCCGGGCAGCTGGGCGGCCACGGAGTTCGTCGCCTGGTACAACGGCCACCCCGACTACCGGGACCTCGAGTTCGACCTGAGCGGCGAGCGCGCAGTCGTGATCGGGAACGGCAACGTGGCCGCCGACGTCGCCCGGATGCTCGCTCTCACCCGCGACGAGCTGGCCGCCACCGACGTTGCCGACCACGCCCTCGAGGTCCTCGCCGGGAGCAACATCCGAGAGATCGTCGTTCTCGGTCGCCGCGGCCCTGCCCAGGCCGCGTTCACGAACCCCGAGCTGCTCGAGCTGGGCGAGATGACCGATGCGGACGTGTACGTGGACGCCCGCGACGTCGAGCTCGACGACCTCAGCCGCGCCTGGCTCGAGAGCGAGGCCGCCAGCGCCACCTCCCGCAAGAACGTGGAGATCCTGACCGGCTACGCCGCCCGCCGGCCGGACGGCAAGCGGCGCCGCATCGTGCTGCGCTTCCTCGTCTCACCGGTGGAGATCCTCGGCACCGACAGGGTCGAGGGCATCCGCATCTGCCGGAACACCCTCGAGGACAGGGGCGGCTCGCTGCGCGCCTGCACCACCGACACCATCGAGGAGCTCGCCTGCGACATCGTGTTCCGCTCGATCGGCTACCGCGGCGTGGCGCCGCAGGGCGTGCCGTTCGACGAGCGCACTTGCACGGTGCCGCACGAGCACGGCCGCATCCTGGGCGCGGACGGGCAGCCGCTGCGCGGCGAGTACGCCGTCGGCTGGATCAAGCGCGGCCCGACCGGAATCATCGGCACGAACAAGCGCGACGCCCAGGAGACGGTGGACGCCCTGCTCGAGGACCTCGACGCCGGTCGCCTGAGCGACCCCGCCGACCCGAGCCGCGACTCGCTCGAGGACCTTCTCGACGAGCGCAAGCCCGACCACGTGACCTACACGGGCTGGGAGGCGATCGACCGCGCCGAGAAGGCGGCAGGTGAGCCGCAGGGAAGGCCGCGGGTGAAGCTCACGACCACGGAGGAGCTGCTCGAGGCCGCGCGCGAGAGGGTCGGCTAGGCCGGCGCGCGCACCCGCTCACCGTCCAACGCATCCAGCGCCCTCTCCAGCGACGCTGAGATGCAGGTGAAGATCGGCGTCTCCGACTCCGTGTACGCGCTCGACTCCGTCCCCCGAAGCTCCTGCACCAGGTCGAGGAACTCGGCCGGGTCGTCGGCGTCGAAGGCCACCACGAACTCCTGATCGTCGAGCCCGAACGAGTACGCCGTGTTCGTCTCGATGCCGGTGAAGCGGCGGGCCACCGCGATGTGGTCGCGCATCACCCGCATCCGCTCCTCGCCCGGCAGGCGGTACCAGTCGCGCCGCTTCCACATCGGGTAGACGATCAGGTACTTCGAGTCGGCCCCGGCCCGCGGCCCCAGGGGCTTGTCCGGCTCGTCCGAGTAGGGCGACTCCTTCGTCATCGCGAGGTACGAGTACGGCACGTCGGCGAACCGCATCAGGCCGCTCTGGTTGAGCAGGACGTGCAGTTCGTGGATTGGGTCGAGCGTGCGCGCCATCGCCCGAATCATGAGATCGCAGTCCCCGCGCGTGCCCACCAGCGAGTAGGCGCGCAGGTAGTGCTCCTCGGCGAATTCGCCGCAACCAGCGGCAAACTCGCGCTTGTCCGCGGCCCGCTCCTCGGCCGTCCGCCGGCGCCAGGCCGGATCGACCTTGAGAAAGGTGTATTTCACGAAACTGCGAACGTCTGTCACATCCGTAAGTGTGGCCGATAGAGTTGCCGGGATGCGTGTAGCGCTGGTCTCGCCCTACTCGTACACGTATCCAGGCGGAGTCGGGCGGCACGTCGAGGCCCTGGCCGGCGAACTACGCGCCCAGGGCCACGAGGTCCGCCTCCTAGCCCCCCACGACCCCGACGACCGCCTGGCCCGTGTGTTGCACCGCGGCACGCCGCCGGAGCGGCGGCCCGTTCCGGACTACTTCGTCCCCCTGGGCCGGACCATGGGCCTGCCGATGAACGGGGCGGTGTCGAACCTGGCGGTCTTCCCCGAGACGGTTGGCAGGCTGGGCCGGGAGCTCCGGAACGGGCGCTACGACGTGGTCCACGTGCACGAGCCGAACGCTCCCTACGCGAGCTGGTATGCGACCGAGGCCGCGCGCCAGCCCGTGGTCGCCACCTTCCACACCTACTCCACGAGCTGGCCCGTCAACACCTTCGCCGCCAACGTGGTCGGCGCGCGCCGCCTCTACTCGAAGCTGAGCGCGCGCATCGCGGTCTCCGAGGCGGCGGAGTGGACCGCCAGGCGCTTCTACGGCGGCCGCTACGAGATCATCCCCAACGGTGTGGACCTGAGCGCCGCCCGGCCCGATCCGGGCAGGCCGCACGCCCCCCTCGAGATCCTCTTCGTCGGCCGCGCCGAGACACGCAAGGGCCTGCCCGTGCTGCTGCGCGCCTTCGAGGCGCTCCGGCTCGCCGGCGTCGACGCTCGCCTGACCGTGGCCGGGGCCACCGACGAGGAGGTTGCGCCACTGCTGCTCGACACGGAGGGCGTCGAGATCGCCGGCCGGGTGTCGGAGGAGCAGAAGTGGCGCCTGCTCGGCCGGGCCGATCTGCTGTGCGCGCCCTCGCTCGGCGGCGAGAGCTTCGGGATGGTCCTGACCGAGGCGTTCGCCTCGAGCACCCCCGTGGTGGCCTCGAACATCGCCGGCTACCGCGACGTGGTCCGCAACCGGCTCGACGGGCTGCTCGTGCCCGCCGGCGACGCCGTCGAGCTCGGCGAGACCCTGCGCGACCTCGCGCTCGACCCGCGCCGGCGCGAGTGCATGTCCCGCTCGGCCCGCGAGCGCGCCGAGCGCTTCGCGTGGCCGCAGGTGGCGCGTGAGGTCACGGAGGTCTACGAGCAGGCGCTCGAGCGGCCGCAGCCCGCGGGCGGGGTGGCGAAGCTTGCCGCGCGGGCGGGGGTCCGCCCCACGGCGCCGGGCGCGCGCGTCCGCCCCACGCGGCTGCCCTCGCTCGAGCCGAAGGAGTCCGCGCCCGCCGGGCCGCGCAGCCTCGCCCGTATGGGCCGCCGGGCGCTGGTGGCCGCCGGCGCCGTCGGCGGCGTGGGGCTGGGGGTGCTCGCGATGCAGCGGATCGGCCTCGAGCCGGTCGGCCGCGCTCTGCTTGCCGCCACGCCGATCTGGGTGCTGGTGGCCTTCGCGCTGATGTGCGCCTCCATGCTGATGCGCGCCGAGGCCTGGCACGCGATCCTGCGGGCGGCCCTGCCCGGCCTCCCCGTGCGCCGCCGCGACGCCGCCCGCGGCACGATGATCGGCGTGCTGATGTCGGCCACCCTGCCGGCCCGCCTCGGCGAGCCGTCGCGTGCATTGATCGTGGCCCGCCGCCTCGGGCGCATGCGCGATCGCTTCCCGGTCGTGCTGGGCACGATGGTGTCCCAGACGCTGCTCAACATCCTCGCCCTGGTCGTGCTGGGCTCGGTGATGTTCGCCACCGTGGGCATCTTCCGCGGCGGCGAGGACGCGCTCGTGATCGCCACCATCGCGCCGGTCGTGCTGCTGGCGCTCGTGCTGGCGGCGCCGTGGCTGCTGCGGCGCGGGAAGCCCGACCGCTTCCAGCGCCTCCAACAGGCCGCCACCGCGGCGCGCTGCGCCATGGTGCGCGTGCGCTCGGGCCTGCAGGTCTTCCGCCGCCCGCGGCTGGGCGGCTGGGCGGCGCTCATGCAGCTGAGCGCGTGGGCGATCCAGTGGCTCGCGTGCTACCTGCTGCTGGTGGCGCTGGGGCTCGACGAGCGCGCCGGGCTCGGCGCGGCGGCGGCCGTGCTGTTCGCGGTGAACGTGACAGCGGCGCTGCCGGCCACGCCGTCGAACCTCGGCGTGTTCCAGGCGGCCTGCGTGGCGGTGCTGTCGGCCTACGGGGTCGGCAAGACCGACGCGCTCGCCTACGGCATCATCCTGCAGGCGGTGGAGATCGCCACGGCGCTCGCGATGGGCATGCCGGCGCTCGTCCGGGAGGGGATGACCTGGAAGGACCTGCGGCTGCGCACGCTCCACGCGGCTCCGGTGGAGCTTGCGAGCGTGTCGCGCCGCGGTGAGGCGGCCGAGGCGGAGGCGTAGGTCGGACACGCAGCCGCATAGTCCGCGCCCCGCGGGCGCGAGCCTGGCCGAGACGCAGCTCTACGCGCTCGTCGACGTGGCGGCCGCGGCCGGCGCCGCACACCGGCTCGAGGACGTGCTCGAGCTGGCTGCGGAGCGCGCCCTCGAGGCCCTCGGCTGCGCGTCGCTGTCGATCAGCCGCTGGGAGGCAGGCTGGATGGTGACGCTCGTCAACGTGGGGCGGTTGGGGCCCGGCGAGGAGCGCTTCCCCACGGACGAGCGGTATCCGCTCGAGGACTACCCCACCACCGCGCGCGTGCTGGCGGGCGGCGGGATGACATTGGTGAACGTGGACGATCCGGCCACCGACGCGCCCCATCGCGAGCTACTTCGCCGCCTGGAGAAGGAGTCGAGCCTCGCCGTGCCGATCGTCATCGAGGGCAAGACCTGGGGCGAGCTGTGGGCGGCGTCGGAGAAGGGCCAGCCGCGCCTGACCGAGCGCGACGGGCTGTTCCTGCGAGCGATCGCCGACCAGATCGCCGCGGCCATCGGACGGGCCGAGCTGTTCGCCAAGGTCGAGGCGCTGGCCTACACGGACCCCTTGACCGGCCTGGCAAACCGGCGGGTGCTGGAGCAGGAGCTCGAGCGGACCTGCGACGCGCCGTCAGGTCCCGAGTCGCCCGCCCTGCTCCTGTGCGACATCGACGGGCTCAAGGCCGTGAACGACGAGGCCGGCCACGAGGCGGGCGATGCCGTGATCGTGCAGGTGGCGATGGCGCTCACCGAGGCGGCGGGAACGCACGACGACGCCGTGGTCAGCCGCATCGGCGGCGACGAGTTCTGCGTGCTGCTCCCGAGCGGTGACGCGGCCGCCGCGCGTTCGATCGCCGAGGCAGCGGCGCGCCGGCTGGCCGGTGACGACCCCATCGCCGTGCGGATCTCCTGCGGCGTGGCGGCGCGGAGCGCGGGCGTTGAGCGCCCGGCCGAGCTGCTGCGCGCCGCGGACGCCGCCCAGTACCGGGCC
>DASZJZ010000311.1:0-15945 GCA_035947555.1 Thermoleophilaceae bacterium
CGCCTACAACGAGCTGACGGACAACCGCCTGGTGGGCGAGGGCTCCGCGATCGCGGTGCTCACGTTCGTGATCGTGATGGTCGTGGCGTTCCTCTACATCCGCTTCGTGGGCGGGAACATCCGCGCGATGACGGAGGAGGCGTGATGTCACAGAAGCGCGCACAGCGGCGCAACCGCATCCTGCTCTGGATCGCCGTCGTGGCGATCATGATCTTCTGCCTCTTCCCGTTCTACTGGCTGATCAACACGTCTCTCAAGACGGGCCCTGACCTCTCGAGCGCCGACGTCTTCCCGCCCAACCCGTCGCTCGACAACTACAACTCGATCTTCGAGGACTCGAACTTCACGACCGCGCTGCGCAACAGCGTGATCGTGGCCGGAGTCACGACCGTCCTCGCCCTGCTGATCGGCTCGTTCGCGGGGTACGCGCTCGCGCGCCTGCGCTTCCGCTTCAAGTTCGTCCTGCTGGCCATCATCCTCTCGGTCACCACCTTCCCGCCGATTGCGATCGCCGCGCCGCTGTTCAAGTTCTGGGACGACCTCGCGATCTACGACACGCTCTACGGGCTGATCCCGCCCTTCCTCGCGTTCACGCTGCCGCTGACGATCTACGTGCTGGCGTCCTTCTTCAGGGAGATCCCCCGCGACCTGTCGGAGGCCGCGCTGGTCGACGGCGCCACCCACTTCCAAGCCTTCCGCAAGG
The DNA here is from genome assembly GCA_035947555.1 of Thermoleophilaceae bacterium. GTDB lineage: Bacteria > Actinomycetota > Thermoleophilia > Solirubrobacterales > Thermoleophilaceae > JACVRW01. The sequence goes on from DASZJZ010000311.1 coordinate 704, forward strand.
TCGTGATGCCGCTCGCCGCCCCCGGCCTCGTGACCGCCGGGCTGCTGTCCTTCATCTGGGCCTGGAACGAGTTCCTGCTGGCTATCACGCTGACGAGCTCACCCGACGCCAGACCGGTGCCGCCGGCGCTCGCGTTCTTCACCGGCAGTCAGCAGTTCGAGGTGCCGCTCGGGACGATCACGGCGGCGCTCGTGGTGGTGACCGTGCCGCTCGTGGTGCTGGTGCTGATCTTCCAGAAGCGGATCGTGGCCGGCCTCACCGCCGGCGCCGTCAAGGGCTAGTTGGTCGTCTACCAGGTCTACCCGCGGTCCTTCCAGGACTCGGACGGCGACGGGGTGGGGGACCTCGCGGGCATCCGCTCGCGGCTCGACCACCTGGCCTGGCTCGGCGTGGACGCCCTGTGGCTCTCGCCGATCTACCCGTCCCCGCTGGCGGACTTCGGCTACGACGTGTCCGACTACGAGGACGTCGACCCGGTGTTCGGGGACTTGGACGAGTTCGGCCGCCTGGCGGACGCGGCGCACGAGCGCGGCCTGAAGCTGCTGATGGACCTGGTGCCGTGCCACACCTCGATCGAGCACCCCTGGTTCCGCGAGCACCCCGACTGGTACATCTGGGCGGACCGTCCGAACAACTGGGTGGCGGCCTTCGGCGGCTCGGCCTGGGAGCCCTATGACGGTCGCTACTACCTCCACTCCTTCTATCCCGAGCAGCCGGACCTGAACTGGCGCAACCTCGAGGTGGTGGCCGCCATGCAGGACGTGCTCCGCTTCTGGATCGAGCGGGGCGCGGACGGCTACCGCATCGACGCGATCGACCGGCTGATGAAGGACCCGGAGCTGCGCGACGACCCGCCGGCCTCCGAACCGTACGGGCTGCCGCTGAGCGAGGAGGAGGCGAAGCTCGCACTCAGCAACTCGCGCAACGGCCCGGGCACCAGCGAGGCCCTCGCGAAGATGCGCGAGGCGGTGGGCGACGCCTTCCTGGTGGGCGAGGTCTACCTGCCCAGCGCGCGCTGGCAGCCGTACATCGAGCACTTCGACGCCGCCTTCGCGTTCGAGCTGCTGCTCGGCAGCTGGGAGGCGCCCGTCCTGAACGCGGCCATAGAGGCGTGCGCGGCGACGGGCAAGGCGGCCTGGGCGCTGTCGAACCACGACTTCGGCCGCCTGGCCACCCGCTTCGGGCGCGAGAACGCCCGCGCGGCGGCCATGATGCTCCTCACGCTGCCGGGGCCGGCATTCCTCTACCAGGGCGACGAGATCGCCCAGGGCGACGCACCGCCCGACGGATACCGCACCTTGCGCAGCCGGCCGAGCCGGCTGCTTCAGGCCCCCCGCTACGACCGCGCCGGCCGTGACCGCTTCCGCCACCCGATGCAGTGGGACGGCTCGCCCGGCGGCGGCTTCACGAGCGGCAGGGCGTGGCTTCCGCCGGTGGACCCCGCCGAGCGCAACGTGGAGGCCCAGCGCGACGACCCGGATTCGGAGCTCTCGCTGACCCGCGAGCTGATCGCGCTCCGGCGCGAGCTCGGCGGCGAGTTCGAGCTGCTCGAGGCCGCCGAGGGGGTGGTGGCGTACCGGCGTGGCGGGCACACGGTGGCGGTCAACACGACGGCGGAGCCGCGCCCCGTTTCGCTGCGCGGTGAACCGCGGCTTGCAACCATGCAGGGCGCGCTCCGTGGCGATACGCTCGCGCCGCATGCTGCTGCGATCTCGCAGGATTGAAGAGATCACCCCGGGGGTACTGCGGGCCTAGGAGGAGGGGACTTGCACGGACGACACCTTCTCGCCGTCATGGCGCTCGCCACGAGCCTCGCACTGGGGGCCTGCGGCGTCGGGGCGGACGAGGGTGGCGAAGGCTCGCGCGCCATCAACTGGTACGCCTTCAACGAGCCGGGCGGCTCGTACGACATGGCGGTGCAGAACTGCAACGAGCAGGCGAACGGCGAGTACACGATCAACTACGTGAAGCTGCCGAACATCGCCGACCAGCAGCGCGAGCTGCTCGTGCGGCGCCTGGCGGCCGAGGACGACGACATCGACCTGGCGTCGCTCGACGTGATCTGGACCGCCGAGTTCGCCCAGGCCGAGTGGATCCTGCCGTGGGAGGGCGAGCGCCGCAGCGCGGCAGAGGAGGGCAAGCTCGAGGGCCCGCTCGAGACGGCGCGCTTCGAGGACCAGATCTGGGCGATCCCGCACACGAGCAACACCCAGTTGCTCTGGTACCGCAAGGACCGCGTCGATCCCCCGCCGGAGGACTTCACCTGGGACGAGATGATCGACCAGGCGGTCGAGAACGGGACGTCCGTGGAGGTGCAGGCGGCCCAGTACGAGGGCCTGGTCGTGTGGATCAACGCGCTGATCGCGGGCGCCGGCGGCCAGGTCGTCAACGAGCAGGGCGAGGCGGCGGTCGACGAGTCCGCCCGGCGCGCCGCGGAGATCGAGAGCAAGCTCGCGAACTCGCCGGCGGCGCCGCCCGGGATGTCGACCAACCGTGAGGACCAGGGGCGCCAGGGGTTCGAGTCCGGGCGCTCCGACTACCAGGTCAACTACACCTTCATCTACCCGAGCGCCGAGGCGATCGAGGGGTTCCAGGACAAGATCGGCTGGGCGCAATACCCGCGCACGGACAAGGACAAGCCGAGCCGGCCGCCGCTGGGCGGCTTCAACATCGCGGTGTCCGCCTACTCGAACAACCCCGACCTCGCCTTCGAGGCGGCCGAGTGCCTGGCAAGCCCGGAGAACCAGGCCCTCAGCGCGGAGCTGGGCGGCCTGCCGCCCACCTCGGAGGAGGTCTACGACGATCCGAAGGTGCAGAAGGCGTTCCCCTTCGCCGACGCGCTCCGTGAGTCCATCGACAACGCGGGCCCGCGTCCGGTGACGCCGGCCTATAGCGACATCTCGCTGGCGATCCAGAAGACCTACCACCCGCCCGACGGCGTGGACCCCGACGGGGTCGTCGAGCAGCTGCGCGACCGGATCGACAAGGCAGTCGAGGGGAAGATCTTCTGATGGAGGCCGCCACCACGTCCGCCCGGACCGCTCCGCCGCCGACGAGGAAGCGCATGACCGACCGGGCCAAGGCGGAGCGCAAGCTCGCCTGGACGCTCTGCGCGCCGGCGGTGATCGCGATGCTCCTCGTCACGGGCTATCCGATCGCGTACGCCTTCTACCTCTCGCTGCAGAAGTTCGACCTGCGCTTCCCCGACGACAAGGAGTTCGTGGGGCTGTCGAACTACGCCGACGTGCTGAGCTCGACCACCTGGTGGTCCGACGTGCTCACCACGGTGATCATCACGGTCGTCTCGGTGGCGATCGAGCTGGTGCTCGGCATGCTGATCGCCCTCGTCATGCACCGGGCGATCTTCGGGCGCGGGCCGGTGCGGGCCGCGATCCTGATCCCGTACGGCATCGTCACGGTGGTCGCCGCGTTCGCCTGGCGCTACGCCTTCGACCCGACGAGCGGTTTCGTGTTCGGCCTCCCGCTGGTCCCGGACACCTGGCAGCCCCTGAACACCAAGGAAGGTTCGCTGTTCGTGATCATCATGGCGGAGGTCTGGAAGACCACGCCGTTCATGGCGCTGCTGCTGCTCGCCGGCCTCGCGCTCGTGCCCGACGAGCTGCACGAGGCGGCGAAGGTCGATGGCGCCAGCACGCTCCAGCGCTTCTTCCGCATCACCCTGCCCCTGATGCGCCCGGCGATCCTCGTCGCCCTCCTGTTCCGCACGCTCGACGCCTTCCGGATCTTCGACAACATCTTCATCATCCAACCGGGAGGCGCGTTAGGCACTGAGAGCGTCTCGATCCTGGGCTACAACGTCTTGATCAACCGGGTGAACCTGGGCCTCGGCTCGGCGATCTCGATCCTGATCTTCATCTGCGTGATCCTGATCGCCGTGCTGTTCGTGAAGGGCCTCGGCACGAGCACGGCGCAGCAGCGAGGGGAGACCTGAGATGACGCACACCCCGCGCGAACGGGTGCTGTGGTCGATCGGGATCCTGGTGGTGCTGCTCTACGCGCTGATCCCGGTCGCCTGGATCACGTCGCTGTCGTTCAAGACCCCCGACGAGGTCGCCGACCGCAAGTTCTTCTCCGGATTCTCCTTCGACAACTACGACGTCGTCTTCTCCGACGACACGTTCATCGCGGCTCTGATCAACTCGATCGGGATCGCCGGGATCGCCACGTTCATCTCGATCGTGCTCGCGGCCATGGCGGCCTACGCGACCTCGCGGCTCGACTTCACCGGCAAGGCGCTGATCCTGTCCGGGGCGCTCGCGGTCGCGATGTTCCCGCCGATCTCCATCGTCGGGTCGCTGTTCGACATGTGGCGGGCGATCGGCATCTACGACACCTGGATCGGCCTGATCATCCCGTACATGACGTTCACGCTGCCGCTCGCGATCTACACGCTGTCGGCGTTCTTCCGCGAGATCCCCTGGGAGCTCGAGCAGGCGGCCCAGGTGGACGGCGCCACCCCGTTCCAGGCATTCCGCAAGATCATCGTGCCGCTTGCGGCGCCGGGCGTGTTCACAGCGGCGATCCTCGTCTTCATCTTCGCGTGGAACGACTTCATCTTCGCCAACACCCTGACCTCCACCGACAACGCGCGGACGGTCCCGGCCGCGCTCGCCTTCTTCACCGGCGCCTCGCAGTTCGAGCAGCCGATCGGTGCGATCGCGGCGGCGTCGGTGGTCGTCACAATTCCCATCATCATCATGGTCTTGATCTTCCAGCGCCGGATCGTGGCGGGCCTCACCGCCGGCGCCGTCAAGGGATAGGAGAGGAGTACCGATGGCCGAGATCACGATGGAGGGCATCACCAAGCGCTACCCCGACGGCTACGAGGCCGTGCGGGACATGAACCTCGCCATCCAGGACGGCGAGTTCGTGATCCTCGTGGGGCCCTCCGGCTGTGGCAAGTCCACGGCGCTGCGCATGATCGCCGGGCTCGAGGACATCACCGAGGGCGAGCTGCGGATCGGCGGGGAGGTCGTGAACGACCGGGCGCCCAAGGATCGGGACATCGCGATGGTGTTCCAGAACTACGCGCTCTACCCGCACATGAGCGTGCGACAGAACATGGGCTTCGCGCTGCAGCTGCGCGGCGCGGACAAGGAGGAGATCGACCGCAAGGTCGAGGAGGCGGCCCGCATCCTCGATTTGGAGCAGCACCTCGACCGCAAGCCCTCGCAGCTCTCGGGCGGCCAGCGCCAGCGCGTGGCCATGGGGCGCGCGATCGTGCGCGACCCGGCCGCGTTCCTGATGGACGAGCCGCTCTCGAACCTGGATGCGAAGCTGCGCGTACAGATGCGCACCGAGGTGTCGCGCATCCAGCAGCGGCTCGGCACCACGACCGTGTACGTGACCCACGACCAGACCGAGGCCATGACGCTGGGCGACCGGGTGGCGGTGATGCGCTCCGGGATGCTGCAGCAGGTCGGCAGCCCGATGGAGCTCTACAACGAGCCGGTCAACCTGTTCGTCGCGGGCTTCATCGGCTCCCCGGCGATGAACTTCATGCCGGCGACCCTGCACGACGGCAAGGTCCAGCTCCCGATCGGCGACGTGACGCTGCCGCAGGACATGCGCGAGCGGGTCGGGCGCGTGGAGGGCAAGCAGCTGCTCGCCGGCATCCGGCCGGAGGACTTCGAGGACGCGGCGCTCACGGGCGACGCTCGCGAGCGCGGATGCACGTTCCAAGCCAACATCGAGGTGCTCGAGTCTCTCGGCTCGGAGCTCTACGCCCACTTCACCGTTTCGACGGATCAGCAGATCGAGTCGCAGGAGCTGCGGGAGCTGGCCGAGGACGTCGGCGGCGGCGAGGTTCCGATGGCGGGCGAGGAGGGCCGAATCGTGGCGCGGCTGGACCCGCAGAGCCAGGTCCGTCCGGGCCGGGAGGGCGAGCTATGGGTCGACGCCAGCCGGATCCACCTGTTCGACCCGGAGGACGGGCGCAACCTGACCGCCGGCGCGCGCGGCCCGTCGGCCGTGGACGGCGGGCAGGGGGCCGGCGGGCGCGACCCGGACGTGCCCCCGCGCGAGGACGAGCGCCCGGCGGAGGGTGCCACAGCGAGCGACACGTGGACGACGCGCTCGGGCGGCTCCTCCGAGGAGGACCGGCCTCCGTCGCAGCCGCGCTAGCCGGCTGACCGCAAGCGCCCGGCTCGGCCGGGCGCGCGCGGACGGCCTACTTGAGCTCCTTCCGGAGGCGCCGCACCATCGTGTCCTCCTCCCAGCTGGGGTTGTCCAGCTCCTGGCGCAGGCGCTCGATCACCTCGTCGGTCCACTCGTGCGTACGCAGGATCAGGAAGCGAAGCGCCGCCACGCGCATGTACGCCTCGGTCTCGGTGCCGCGCCGGGTGAGCTCCGCCTCGCGCAGCATCCTGACCACCGGCTGGTACTCGTCGTAGAACCATCTCTCGGCGACCTGCTGCCGGGTGAGCGCCTCGCCCTGGTCCTGGCTGGCGCGGAAGCCCCAGGCCTCCACCGCCTCGGCCAGCGACGCATAGCGCCACTCGTCCGACAGCTTGATCTCGGCCCGCGCCTCCGCCGGCAGCGGCACGCGCTCGAAGAAGAGGCGCTCATGGCTCTTGAGCGGGAGGTCGGCCAGCCGGATCGTGGTGTCCGCGCCCAGCTCGGTGACGATCTCCGTGATCCAGGCCTCGATCGAGTCGTAGCCGAGCGCGCGCGCCACGGAGACGCGGTGGTGGCCGTCCTTCACGAAGTGCAGCTCGCCGATCCGGTAAACGTCGATCGGGGGCATCGACTGGCCCTTGCGCTGGGCGGTCGCGATGCGCTCCCAGCGCGGCCGCACGCGGCCCGAGGTGGGGCGGAAGCGGCGGTCGAACTCGCGGCGGCGGTCGACCGTGCCGACGATCGAGTCGAGCGGGATCGTCTCCAGGCCGAGACGGCGCTCGCCCCGCCGTCCCAGCGCGGCCACGACCTCCTCGAAGGGCAGAATGACGTTGACGTCGCTCGGTTCCAGGCGGAGGCGGGCGGAGAGTTGGGCGAGGGCGCGGCGCCGGCGCGCGCGGCCGAAGTCGAACTGTGCGTCGGTCTGCGGGAGACCTGAGTCGCGAGCCGCCATGCCTCAACGGTACAGCGGTGCGACGAGGAGCACGGTGAGCGTGACCGGTGTCACACGCCAGGACATCGCCCCGGCGTTAGTGTGACGAGGTCCAACCGAAGGGAGCCCCCTTGCCGTCAACCATCACCGACGCCGAGCTCAAGTCGCGCCACCGCGCGATGTGGGCATCCGGCGACTACCCGTCCATGGTCGAGACGTTCCTGCTGCCGCTCGGACCACGGCTCGTCGAGGCGTGCCGGATCGAGCCGGGCATGCGCGTGCTCGACGTGGCCGCCGGCACCGGCAACGCCTCGCTTCCGGCAGCCGAACGCGGCGCGAAGGTCACGGCCAGTGACCTCACGCCCGAGCTGCTCGAGGCGGGCCGCCGCCGCGCGGAGGCGCAGGGCCTCGAGCTCGACTGGGTCGAGGCCGATGCCGAGAACCTGCCGTTCGAGGACGGCTCGTTCGACGTGGTCATGTCCGCCATCGGCGCGATGTTCGCGCCGCACCACCAGGAAGTCGCCGACGAGCTCGTCCGGGTCTGCCGGCCGGGCGGCACGATCGGCCTGCTGAGCTGGACCCCCGAGGGCATGATCGGCGCGCTGTTCAAGACCATGGGCCCGTTCGCCCCGCCGCCCCCGCCGGGGGCGCAGCCGCCGCCGCTGTGGGGCGCGGAGGACCACGTGCGCGAGCTGTTCGGCGACCGCGTGGAGTTCCGGACGATGGAGCGCGACGTGCTCGAGGTGACCGCCTTCGAGCACCCGCACGACTACGCCACGCACTTCAAGGAGCGCTACGGCCCGACCATCGCGGCGCAGAAGAACGCCAGCGCCAACGGGCGCCTGGCGGACCTGGTCGAGGCGCTCGACCGCTTCAGCGAGGAGTGGAACCTCGGCACGCCCGAGCGGGCGCGGTTCGAGCAGGAGTACCTGGTCACGGTCGGCACGAAGGCCTGAGGGAGGATCAGGCGAGCCGCAAGCGGTGGATGCGGACGACACCGCGTACGCGCGTGTCGACCGCCCACCGGCGGCTCGCCTCCTCCAGGAAGGCGGCGGCCGCCGGCCGGCCCGGATCTGCGAGCCAGGCTTCGGGCGCGAGGCGCGGGAGAAGAGAGAGGAGCGGCGCGACGCTGGCGCGCTCGTAGAGCACGTCGGCCGCGAGGACGAGATCGAAGATATGATCGCTCCGGTGCGGGCCAGCCCGCCCGCTCGCGCACGGCGGGGCGCGATCGGCCAACCCATCGGGGCGCTTCCAGTCTGCGACAGAGGTTTCGATCTGCAGCCCGTTCGCCCGCGCGTTGCGCTCCGCGAGCGCCAGCGCCTCGGCGCACGCATCGGTGGCGAGCACCGTCGCCCCGCCCCGCACCGCCGCGATGCTCGGGAGCGCCAGCCCGCACCCGAGCTCCACCACGCGCAGCCCGGCGAGGGTCTCGGCGTCGACCTCGCGTGCGAGCGCCACGCCGCTCCGCCACAGCACCGACCAGTACGGCACGAGCGGCGCCCACTCAACCGCCCCGTCGTCCGGCAATTCCGCCGACTCCCGTGGCTGAAGCACGTGGAACTCGCCGCTCGGCAGCTCGACCGTCCGGCTGACGAGCTCGTCGAGCACCCGCCCGGCTAGCGGTCTCCGGAGGCGACCACTATGGCGTGAGCTCGTACGGGAAGTCCGTCAGCCGCTCGTATCCGTCGTCGGTCACGAGCACCAGATCCTCCAACCGCACGCCCCCGTAGCCGTTGCGGTAGCAGCCCGGCTCGACGGCCACCACGTCGCCGGGCACGAGCGGGTCGGCGCCGGTCCGCCCGAGGGCGGGCTCCTCGTGAACCTCGAGTCCCACGCCGTGGCCGAGCGAGTGGAAGAAGCCGTCGCGCAGCGGCTCCCCCTCGGGCTTGGTCCGCTGGGTCGGCTCGCCGGCCTCCTCGAACACGTCGCAGGCGACCTCGAACAGCTCCCGCCCGGTCACGCCGGGGCGGATCCGCTCGTACACGCGCTCCAGCGCGGTGTGTACCAGGCCGTGCCACCTCGACACGTCGTCCGCCGCCTCGCCGCCCGTGACGAACGTGCGCGTCATGTCGGAGTAGCAGCCCGAGCGCTCGTCCCGCGGCCAGATGTCCACTATCAGCGGCACGCCTGCGGGCACCGGGCCCGTGCCCTGCTCGTGCCCTGTCGCGCCCGCGGCGCCGGGGGCGACGATGATGTCCTCGTCCGCGGGCGCGCCACGCTCGGCGCACACGTCGCGGATGCGGGCGCGAAGGGTCTCGGCGGTGAGCACCTCTCCGTCGTGGGTTAGCACCCCGTCCCGCGGCGTGGCGCCTCTCAGAAGCTCGGCCGCGGCCGCCATGCCGGCGTCGGCGGCGGCCTGGGCGCGCCGCACGCCCTCCACCTCGCTCGCGTTCTTCGAGCGCCGGCGCCGGATGAACTCGGTCTCGTCGGGCAGGACCTCGATGCCGTCGCGGCGCAGCCGGTCGGCCACGGCCACCGGGAGCGCGGAGGGCACCACGAGCCGGCGCAACTCGAGCTTGGCGGCGGCGCGGGCGCAGAGCTCGGCGTCGATCTCGTGCCAGCGCATCCCGCGTGCGATCAGCTCGTCGAGCCCGAGCTCGTAGGGGTCCACGATCTCGACGTCCGGCGCGGCCTCCGCGATGCGGCCCGCCTCCATCGAGGCGATGACCGCGACGCGCCGGCCATCCACCTCGAAGTACGAGAAGGGGTCCAGGATGCCGAGCGGCAGCTCGTGCCGGAGCGCGGCGGAGCGGTGCGTGTCGCCGTGGATGAGGACGTCCGGTGGCATGTGCGGCGGTGAGGCTAGCGCGGCAGGGCCGCCGCGGGCGCACGCCGTGGCGTTGCAGCCGGCCGCCTCGCGCTAGCCCACGACCAGCCGGAACGCGTCTGCCTGGCCCCGGAAGCGCGAAGTGCCGGCTTGCACGATCTCGCCGTCCACGTTCCACTCGGTGGCGGCAGGCACGGACACCACGGCACCGGCGCAGCGCCGCCTGCGCGCCCTGCGGTGCCCGGCCATGCCGCCGCCGCTGCGGAGCCGGTATGCGAGCGCGACCAGGCCGGGGCGCGGGCCGGCCGCCACCGCGACCACCTCGAGCGCGCCGTCATGCGGGTCCGCCTCGGCGATGCGCGACCCGGCGCCGAACGCGCCCGACGCGGCCACGGTCACCTGCCACGCCTCGCCCTCGAACACCGTGCCGCCCTCGCAGCCCACCTCCACCGGCACCGGGGTCGCGGTCATACCCGCCCCCAGGGCGCCGACCGCATAGCCCAGCGGGCCGAGCGACTTCTTCCACGCTCTCGCCCGCCGCGCCGCCGGACCCGCCAGCCCCACGCTCGCCACGTTCACGAACGGGCGCTCCTCCATCCAGCCGAGTTCCATGTCGCGCAGGCGGGTGCCGTGCACCGCCAGCCGGCAGGCCGCGCCCAGCTCCGCCGGCAGGCCCATCCGGCGGGCGAAGTCGTTCGCGGTGCCGGCAGCGATCACCGCCACCGGCACGCCCGCCGCGCCGGCCGCCGCCGCCGCGGGCGCGATGCTGCCGTCGCCTCCTGCCAGCGCCACCCGGTCGCAGCCGGCCGCCGCCGCGCGGTCCGCCTCGTCCACGTCGAACATCTCCACGTCCGCCCCCAGGGCGCGCAGGCGCTCCGCCACCCGGGCCGGATCGCCAGACCTCGATCTCGGGTTAGCCACGAGCGCGATCGTCGCCGCCCTGGCATGCTCACCGCTCGCATGGGAGTCGGAGGCCTGGATGGGGCAATCCTATGAAGGTGTTCGTGACCCGCCGGCTGCCTGGCGGCGCGCTGGAGCGGCTGGGCGCGGAGCACGACGTGCAGGTGTGGCCCGAGCAGATGCCGCCGGGGCGGGCGGAACTGCTCTCGCGCGCCCCGGGCCTGGAAGGGCTGCTCTCGCTGCTCACCGACCGCATCGACGCCGAGCTGATCGGCGCGGCACCGCGGCTGCGGGCGATCTCGAACTACGCGGTCGGGGTGGACAACGTCGACCTGGAGGCGGCGGCCGCGCGGGGCATCCAGGTGGGCAACACGCCGGGTGTGCTCACCGACACCACGGCCGACCTGGCGGTGGCGCTCATGCTGGGCGCCTCGCGCCATCTGGTCGAGGGCGACGCCTACGTGCGGCGCGGCGAATGGCGCACCTGGGAGCCGGGGCTGCTGCTGGGCCATGACCTGCACGGCGCCACCGTGGGCATCGTCGGCTTCGGCAGGATTGGGCAGGCGGTGGGTCGCCGGCTCGAGGGCTTCGACTGCGAGATCCTCCACACGGGCCGGGGCATGCCGCTCGGCGAGCTGCTCGAACGCTCCGACTTCGTCAGCCTGCACGTCCCGCTCACCCCGGAGACGCGCGGCCTGATCGGCGACAAGGCGCTCGCGCGCATGAAGCCGAGCGCCTACCTGATCAATACGGCACGCGGCCCGATCGTCGACACGGAGGCGCTCACCCACGCCCTGCGCGCCGGTGAGATCGCCGGCGCGGCGCTCGACGTGACCGACCCCGAGCCGCTCCCGGCCGGCCACCCGCTGCTCGACGCCCCGAACCTGCTCGTGCTGCCACACCTCGGCTCCGCGACCTACGCCACGCGCGAGCGCATGGCCGACATGGCCGTGGACAACCTGCTCGCCGGTCTGGCCGGCGAGCGCATGCCGCACTCCGTCACGTAACCAGCGGGACTTTCGCCTTCGAGATCCCGTTACGGGGTCATGGAGATGCGGATCGCCTGCCTTTCGGTGGACCCGGGGGCGCCCTACGGAGGCAGGCAGAGCGCATCCGTGCGCGTGGGGGAGCTCGCCGACGCGCTCGCCGCGGAGGGGGCGCGGGTGCTGGCGCTGATGCCCAGCGTGGCCCGCGACGCAACGCAGCCCGGAAAGGGGGTCACGGTCGAGACGCTGCCGTGGCCGGGCAGCGTGGCGAGCGACAGCGAGCGGCTGGCGGCGGAGCGGGAGCGGGAACGGTGGATCGAGGCGCGGCTCGAGCGTTTCGGCGCGGGGGCGCTGTTCGAGCGCCTAGCGCCTCGGTCCGCCGCCGGCTCGCGCGCCGCAGCCAGGCTCGGGATCCCGCATCTGGTCGACTTCGACTCACAGCTGAAGGCCGAGGCGCACCCGCCACGCGGGCTCGGGGAGCCCGACGGTGCCGCGCGCCTCGAGCGGGAGGTGCTGGCCCGCGCCGAGCGCGTGTTCGCGGCGAGTGGCCCGCTCGCCAAGCACGCGCTCCGGTGCGGGGCCAGCCGTGTGGAGGTGCTGCCGGACGCGGTGGCGGTGGAGCGCCACCCGCGCCGGCGGCGGCAGGACGGGAGGCGCCCGGTGGCGGTGTTTGCGGGCAGGGTGAGGCCGTGGCACGGCATCGAGACGGTGGCGGCGGCGTGGCGGCTGATGGGAGAAGCCGCCCCGACGCTGGTGGTGGCGGGGGACGCGGGAGAAGCAGCGGGGATGCTCGAGGGGGTGGGGGCGGTGCTGCTCGGCCCGATCCCGCACCGGCAGGTGCCGGCGGTGCTTGCCGAGGCGGACATCGGGCTGGCGCCGTACGGGTGCGATGCGCCCGACACCCTCTCCCCGCTGAAGCTGTACGAGTACATGGGCGCCGGGCTTGCGACGGTGGCGGCGGAGCTCCCGGCAACGCGCGACCTGGCCGCGGGGGAGCAGGCGGTGCTCGTGCCGCCCGGCGACCCCGAGGCGCTCGCGGCGGTGGTGGCGGGGCTGGCAGTGGACTCGCCGCGCAGGGACCGGATCGGCAAGGCAGCGCGCGCGCTGGTGGCGGACGCCCACACCTGGCGTCACAGGGCCCGCCGGGTGATCGAGCACGCCGCGGGACGTGCCCGTCCGGCGCCGCGCCCGGAGCGGTCGCCGCTGCCAACCGATCCGGCCCTGCCGCAGATGCCGCAGGTGCTCGACACCGACGTGATGGCCGAGGTGCTCGCGGAGTCGCTCCGAGACGACGCCGAACCGACGGACGTGCGGGTCAGCGACCTGCGCTACGAGCCCGAGACGAGCCTGCTCGTGCACTACGACGTAGGGATCGGCGGGACGCGGCACCACGCCACCGCCCTGATCGGCGACAGCGAAGTCGCCGGCCGCGCGCGGACGAACGAGGGCCAGGCGCTCGCGGACATGGTGAACGGACGCTCGCCGGCGGAGCGGGCGCTGTCCTTCGAGCCCTCCCTCGGGGCGCTCGTCCAGTGGCTGCCGCTCGACCTGTCCCTGTGGGCGCTGGCCGTGCCCCCGGCCCATCGCGACCGCCGACTGCGCGCCGCCGGGGTGCATACCAAGCGTCGCGGCGAGGAGCCCACGCTGCTCGCGTACCGGCCCCAGTCGCGCGCGGTCGTGCGCCTGAACGGGCACGTGCTCAAGTACTACGCGAGCCACGCGAGCTACGGCCAGGCGGTGGCGGGCCTGGAGGTGGGCGACGCGGCGCCCGTGCGCACGCCACGCTTCGAGGGCACGATCCCCGAGCTGCTGCTGACCGTGCAGTCGCACGTGCTCGGCCGCGAGGTCGACTCTCCGGCGGCGACCGCGGCGCAGGCCGGCGCCACGCTCGCGCGGCTGCACGCCGCGAGCCACGCCGCGCTGCGCGAGTGGAGGCCGGGCGAGCAGCTCCAGAGCGCCGCCGAGGCGGCGCGGCTGGCCGGCCGGATCGTCCCCGCGCTGCGCCCGCGACTCGAGGCGCTGGTGCGGAGGCTCGAGGCCGCGCAGCCGGCCGATCTCGAAGCCGTGGCGGCGCACGGCGACTTCCACGCCGGCCGCCTGCTGGGCGCCGCCGGCGAGCTCTTCATCACCGACTTCGACGCGATGTGCGCGGCCCCGGCGGCGCTCGACCTGGCCACCTACACGGCGCGCGTGGTCCGTGGCGAGGCGGGCGACCTCGACGCGGCGCTCGCGGTGATGGAAGTGGTCGTCGAGGGGTACGGAGGGCGGCCGGAGCAGCTGTCGTGGTACCTCGCCACGGCGATCCTCCGGCGCTCGACCGAGCCCTTCCGGCGCCAGGACGAGCAGTGGCCGGAGCGGATCGAGGGCATCGTGTCGGCCGCGGAAGGGGCGATAGCGTGATCACGCGGCTCGAAGGGATCGTCGGCGCGCCGGTCGAGCTCGAGCAGCTCACGCACAGGCCGGGCCACCGGCGCACCCTACGTGCGAAGGGGCCGGTGCGGACGGCGATCGTCAAGCTGTACGCCTCGGACGAGGCGGAGGCCGTTGCCGCGCGCGTGGCCGCGGTGGCCGCCGTGCCCCCCGGCGTGATCGTGCCGCGGGTGCTGCTGAGCGACGCGGCGCTCCACATGGTGGTGTTCTCGGAGGTGGAGGGCGAGCCGCTCACCGGCGCCGTGCTCGCCCGCGACGCGGCCGCCTGCCGCTGCGCCGGCGCGGCGATCGGGAGCTGGCACCGCTCGTGGAGGGGCCGCATGCCAAGGCCGCTGCGCCCGCACGGCGTCGATCGCGAGTTGGAGATCCTCGAACGGCGCGCCGACGCGGCGTCGCCCCACATCGCGGACGCCGTGCGCAGGGCGGCGGCCGACCTGACCGAGCCCTGGGGAAGCAGCACCGTCGTGCACCGCGACCTGCAGGACGACCGGGTCCTGCTCGGTGAGCGGGTCGGTCTGATCGGGCTCGACCACGTGGCCACCGGCCCGCCCGAGCTGGACGTGGGCAGCCTGCTGGCTCACGTGGACCTGCTGTCGCTGCGCTCGGGCCGCGACCTCGGGGACATCCGCGAGGAGATCGTCCTCGGCTACGAGGGCTTCGGGCAGAACCTCGACGAGGAGCTACTCGACCGCTGCCGGCGGCTGGCGCGGCTGCGGCTCGCGTGCATCCACGACGAGCCGCGGCTCACTCATCGTCCGAATCATCAGGTGTGGGTGTAGCGGGAGCCGCCGCCGGGGCGGGGACCGCCTCGTCCTCGGCTTCCATGCCGTCGTCCTGGTCGTAGTCCTCGGCCGCCGCCGCCGTCGTCGCGGCCGGCGCGGAACTCGAGACGGCCGGCGCAGTCCCGACCGCCACCGGAGCCGGAGCGGGGGTAGGCACCGGGCGACCGCGCCGCGGCCGGGATTCGCCGTCCACGCCGCCTCTGGGGACGCCCGCGCCTGGCGGCGATCCACCGTCGCCGCCGCCTCCGCCATGACCGCCGCCGTCCGGGGCGCCGCGGCCGTGGCCGGTGCCGCGCTGGGACCCGTCG
>DASZJZ010000312.1:0-4582 GCA_035947555.1 Thermoleophilaceae bacterium
GTGTTTAGTGGCGGACGGCCGGCGCAGCCGCCGACTCGCCGCCGCGCGGCGGCTGGTGACGCCCGGCCACTGCGGCTGCCGGCTCGCCGCCGCGCAGCACGGCCAGGCCGGCCACCGGGAAGACGAGCACCGACAGCAGGCCGGCGCCGATCAGCGCTGCGCTCTCGGCGTCGTCGATCAGCCCGAGCTCCAGGCCGATCGCGGTCGCGGCGACGATGAAGGGCAGCGACGTGGCCTGAAGGATCCCCGCCACCACGGTGCGCCGGGCGTCGAGCACCCGCCGGTAGAGGAGTGCCGGGAGCCCCCGCACCAGCAACAGCGCCGCGAGGAAGACCGGCACCATCGCCAGGTTCGAGGCCTCGGCCACCAGCGCGTCGAGGTCGAAGCGCACGCCGCTCGTAACGAAGAAGACCGGGATGAAGAAGCCGAAGCCGAGCGCTTCGAGCTTGCGCCGGAAGTCGGGATGCGTCATGACCTCGTCGCGATCGAGCAGCGAGATGATCGCCCCGGCGATGAACGTGCCCAGGATCACCTCGAACCCGAGCTCCTCGGCCACCGCGGCGAACCCCACGAACAGCACGACCGCGGCCCGGATCCGGATCTGGGCGGTTGTGTCCTGCAGGCGCAGCAGGTCGCTCCTAACCCGCGTCGAGCGCGTGGCGCCGCGCACCGTCGCGAACACCACCGCCGCCAGCGCGAGCAGCGCGCCGAGCAGGAGCAGCGTGGACCCCACCCCGCCCTCGCCCGAGAAGAACAGAGTGAGGAGGATGATCGCGCCGAAGTCGGCGATCGAGGCGGCGGCCACGATCAGCTGGCCGAAGGGCGAGGAGATCTCGCCCGAGTCCTTCAGAACCGGCACGATCACGCCCAGCGAGGTGGCACAGAGGATGATCGCGACGAGCAGCGGCGTCTCGACGAGTCCTCCCGCGGACAGGCTGAGCGCCACCACGACCGCGATCCCGAACGACAGCACGAACCCCAGCGCGGTCAGCCGCAGCACCGAGCCGCGCAGCTTCTCGAACTCGATCTCGAGGCCGGCGAGGAACAGCACGAAGCCGAGGCCGATCAGTGCCACGACCTCGATGACCTGGTCCACCTCCACCAACCCGAGCACCGACGGCCCCACCACGATGCCGGCGACGATCTCCACGACAACCGACGGCAGCCGCAGCCGCGGGAAGAGTCCCAGCGCAAACGGCGCCGCGAACGCCACGGCCACGACGATGAGCAGGTCTGCGAACGACGGCACGGTCACACCACCGCCGGCGCGGCCGCGGCGATCAGCTCGGGCCCGTCCTCGGTCAGGACGAACGTCTCCTCGGCCTTGGCCCCGGTGATCGAGGGGTTCCAGGCGAACGCCTGACCGTGCTCGATCACGGCGTCAGTGTGCGGCGTGGCGATCAGCTCGCGCGAGGCGTAGCCGGTCAGCCCGCCCTGATGGTGGAGGCGCCATTCGCCCGGGAAGCCGGCCTCGGCGTAGAAGCGGCGGCAGTCGGCGAAGGCGTCGGCGAGCGTGCGACCGGGCCGGGTGGCCTCGTCGCGCATGCGGGCAAGCACCTCGTCGCAGGCCTGCCGCCGGCGCGCCAGCTCGGGGCTGGGCTCGTCCAGCTCGACGATGCGGGTGAGGTTCGCGTACAGCCCGCCCCGCTCGGCCGACGCGACCAACATGGCGCGCCGCTCGATGGTCGCGCCCACCGGCACGGGGTGGCGGTGCAGGGCGATCCGCTCGTCGGCGGCCGCGAGCAGCACGGTGGCCGTGAGCCCGCGGCTGCGGCAGCCGGCGGCCAGCGCGGCGGCCGCCTCGTGCTCGGTCATCCCGGGCTGCACGGCGCCGGCGGCCTCCGCCATGGCGGCGGTGAGGTCGGACCCGAGGGCGCGCAGGCTGTCGAGCGCGTCCGGGTCGAGCGTGCGGCGCAGGCGGGCGATCTCGGCCGAGAGGTCCACGGCGCCGGGGAGCGGGACGTCGCTGCCGAGCCGGGCGCCGCCCACGACGCCGCGGAGCGCGGACAGGCGGTCCTCGTGCCACGGGTACTCGACCACCTCCAGCCCGGGCGTCTGCTCCGAGCGGATGCGCGGCGCCTCGATCGTGCTGGTGAGGACGAGCGGCGGGCCGTGCCCCACGATCAGGTCGGCGACGCCCTCGGGCGCCACGTGGTCGACCTTGGTGTCGGCCCCGCCGGTGTACCACGCGAAGTTCGCGGGCCGCCGAAGGACCACTGCGTCGAGGCCGCGGCGCTCCATCAGCCGGCCGAGGCGGTCGTGACGGTTCATGCCGAGTGGTCCGCCCGGCATTCGCGGCGTTACGCCACGGTCACCTCCATCGCGCCGAAGTGGGCCTCCACGGCGGCGCGGACCTTGGTGCGAGCGCGGTGGAGCAGCACGCGCTGGTTGCCGTCCGACACGCCCAGCGCCTCGCAGACCTCCTCCGGCGGCCAGCCCTCGATGTCGCGCAGCGTCATCACGGTGCGCTGGGCGGGCGGCAGCGACTCGATCGCGCGGAGGATGCAGTCGCGCGTCTCGCCATTGGCAAGGCCTTCCTCGGGCGTCGGCCAGCGTGTCGGGGCGAGCGCCCAGTGGTGCGGCCACCGGTCGTGGTCGGCGGGCAAAAAGCGGCTCGGGTCGACCGGCTCGTCCGCCGCCTCGGCCTCCTGCTCCGCGAGGCACGAGAAGGGGACGGTCCGGCTCTCCCGCACGCCACGCGTGATCGCGATGTTGGTGAGGATCCGGAAGATCCAAGTCTTGAGCGACGAGCGCCCCTCGAAGCCGTCGAGCCCGCGCACGACCGCGAGCCACGTCTCCTGCACGACCTCCTCGGCCACCGCGCGGGTCCGCACCCGAGCCTGCGCGACGCGGAGCAGCGCCGGGCTGTAGGCGGAGATCAGCTCGGCGAAGGCGCTCTCGTCGCCCTGCTTGAGGCGCGCGACGATCTGCTCGTCGCGCAGTCCGGGCAGCGGGGCCTCAGCCGACAGCATTGACGCTCACGAGCTCGATGCCGAGGTTGCGCAGACGCTCGAGGATCCCGTGGAGCTCAGCCTGGTCGGTGAAGTCGCCCTCGAGCGCGGTGGCGCCCGGCAGCACCTCGAGCGTCACGCCCTCGAAGGCCGCGCCGAACGCCGGGGTGAGCCGGCCCCTGACGACGATCCGGTAGCGAGTCGTCTCCATGTCACGGAGCCTCCGTCCTGGGACCCGCCGTGTCATCACCCACCGGCCAATCTCACCCGGGTGAATTCGCTTGTCCGTTGGCGGGCGCCGCCTTAGCGTGGCGCCATGCTGGCGATCGTGGGAGGTCTGGGGGCGGCGCTGGTCTTCGCGACGGTGACGCTGTGCAACTCCCGCTCGAGCCGCATGATCGGGCCCAGCCACCTGCTCGCGTGGGTGATGCTGATCGGGCTGGCGATCGTGGCCCCGCTGGTCGTGCTCGAGGGGGTGCCGGACGGGCTCGACGCGGAGTCCGGTGCCTGGCTCGCGGTGGCGGGGGTGGGAAACGTGGTCGGGCTGCTGCTCGCCTACGCGGCGCTGCGGGTGGGCAAGGTCGGGATCGTCGCCCCGGTGATCGCGACCCAGGGCGCGGTAGCGGCCGTGCTCGCGGTGGTGGCGGGCGAGAGCATCGGAGCGGCCGCGGGCGTGTGCCTCGCGGCGATCGCGGTCGGCGTGGTGCTGGCGGGGCTGTCGAACGAAGCAGCCGAGGAGGGCCTAGGGGCCGCCGGCGACGGAGAAGGCGCCGGACCTCGCTCCGCCGGCGGCGGAGAAGGCGCCGGGCCTCGCTCCGCCGGAGCCCTCGAGCAGCGGCGCGCCCTGCTCTACGCGCTGGGCGCCGCGTTCGCCATCGGCTGGAGCCTGTACGCAACCGCCCGCGCCAGCATCGACCTGCCGGTCGTGTGGGCGCTCCTGCCCTCGCGTGTGATCGGCGTCGCCGCGGTGACCGTGCCGCTGGTGCTCCGCTCCGGCCTCCGGATGACCCGCGAGGCGCTTCCGCTCGTGCTCGTCGCCGGCGCGTTCGAGGTGCTCGGCTTCGCGCTGTTCGCGCTCGGCGCGCGGCACGGCATCGCGGTCAGCGCCGTGCTGGCCTCCCAGTTCGCCGCCGTGGCGGCCGTGGCCGCGTACTTCCTGTTCGGCGAGCGGCTCGCCCGGATCCAGCTTGCCGGGGTGGCGCTGATCGTGGTGGGAGTCGGGGTACTGAGCGCGGTCGAGGCGTAGCGTAGGGCAGCCCGCGCCGCCGGCGCCCCCCGCCTCCTCAGATCAACCCGCGCTCCCGCGCGCCGGTCACGGCCTCCTCGCGGCTTCCTGCACCGAGCTTCCGGTAGATGCCGCGCATGTGCGTCTTCACGGTGTCGAGCGACACGTACAGCGCGTCCGCGATCTCGCGCCGCGACAGCTCCCCCGCGGCCAGCAGGCGCAGCACTGCGATCTCGCGCTCGGTCAGCTCGTCGCGCCGGTCGCTCGTTCGACGCGCGGCGCGCGAGGGCGCCCGCAGCGCCGCCTCGGCCGCCTCGAGACTCCGGCCGGCGCTGCCTACGTCCGGGCAGTGCGCCAGCGCGGTCCGCGCCTCGCGCAGGAGCTCAGCGGCGCCGCGGCGGTCGGC
>DASZJZ010000313.1:0-5684 GCA_035947555.1 Thermoleophilaceae bacterium
CTCTACGGCGCGGGCTACGAGGCGCAGCTCGCAGCGCGCTTCGGCGACGATGGGCCGGTGTGCACGGTGGTCGGCAAGCACTGCGAGTCCGGCGACGTGCTGGTGCGCGACGTCCGGCTGCCGGACCCGCGCCCCGGCGACGTCCTCGTGACGCCGGTCACCGGCGCCTACGGGCACGCCATGGCCAACAACTACAACGGCGTCCCGCGCCCGCCGGTGATCTTCTGCTCCGGCGGCGACGCGCGCGTGGTCGTGCGCCGCGAGACCTACGAGGACCTGGCGGCGCGCGATGCCTGAGCCGTTCCGCGTCGGGCTGCTCGGGCATGGCACCGTGGGGTCGTCCTTCGCCAAGCTGGTGGAGGAGCGCGCCGACGCGATCGAGGCCGAGGTCGGCATGCGGCCCCGGCTGTCGGGGGTGCTGACCCGCTCGCGCGGCGACTTCGACGACATCCTCGAGGGCAGCGACCTGATCGTGGAGCTGATGGGCGGGATCGATCCCACCCGCGACTACGTGCTGCGGGCCATGGAGGCAGGCCGCCACGTGGTGACCGCGAACAAGCAGCTCCTCTCCCAGCACGGCGAGGAGGTGTTCGACGCCGCCCGGCGCGGCGGCGTGCAGCTGCGTTTCGAGGGGGCCGTGGCGGGGGTCGTGCCGGCCATCCGCGTGATGGCGGAGACGCTCGCCGCCGCGCACATCGAGCGGGTGCACGGCATCGTGAACGGCACCACCAACTACATCCTCACCCAGATGGCGGCCACCGGGGCGACCTACGAGGAGGCGCTCGCCGAGGCGCAGGAGCTCGGCTACGCGGAGGCCGACCCGACCGAGGACGTGACCGGCAAGGACGCCGCCGCCAAGATGGCGATCCTCGCGCGGCTCGCCTTCAGCGCGGCGGTGCGGCTCGACCAGGTCAGCTACGAGGGGATCGAGCGGATCACGCCGGACGACATCGCCTACGCGCGCGAGCTGGGGCTTTCGCTGAAGCTCGTGGGGTCCGCGGAGCGGGTCGATGGCGGGGTGGCCGTGCACGTGTATCCGGCCTTCCTCTACGCCGAGCACCCGCTCGCCACCGTGAACGGCGCGTTCAACGCGGTCACGATCGAGTCGCCGGCGATCACCGAGATCACGCTGAGCGGGCCTGGAGCGGGGGGCATCCAGACGGCTTCCGCGGTGCTCGGCGACGTGATCTCGGCCATGATCCCGCCCCCGTCGCTGCCGCCGCCGGCGGTGGAGCAGCCGATCGTCACGGACGTGGAGTTCTCCTTCTACATGCACCTCGAGGTGGCCGACCGTCCCGGCGTGCTCGCGCAGGTCGCCGAGATCCTCGGACTGCAGGGCGTGTCGATCCGCTCGGTGGTGCAGAAGGGCCTCGGCGACGAGGCGCGGCTCGTGATGGTCATGCACCCGGTGCTCGAGTCGAGCTTCCGCGCGGCCGTGCAGATGATCGCCCGGCTCGGCTTCGTGCGCGAGCCGCCCCGGGTGATCCGGGTGATCGAGGAGACGTTCTGAGCCTCTGGCGCTACCGGGACCGGCTGCCAGTCGACCCGCTCGTGACGATGGGGGAGGGGGACACGCCGCTGGTGCGGGCGCCGCGCCTGTCGTCGCTGACCGGCTGCGACGTGTGGCTGAAGCTCGAGGGCGCCAACCCGACCGGCTCGTTCAAGGACCGCGGCATGACGGTGGCGGTGTCGGCCGCGGTGGGGGAGGGGGCGGAGGCCGTGGTGTGCGCGTCGACCGGCAACACGGCGGCGAGCGCGGCCGCATACGCGGCGCGGGCCGGGCTGCGGGGGGCAGTGATCGTCCCTGAGGGGAAGATCGCCACCGGCAAGCTGGCCCAGGCGCTGATGCACGGGGCGCGCGTGATCGCGCTGCGCGGCAACTTCGACGAGGCGCTGTCGCTCGTGCGCCAGCTGGCCGCGCGGCATCCGATCGCGCTCGTCAACTCGGTCAACGACTACCGGCTGGCGGGGCAGAAGACGGGTGCGTTCGAGGTGTGCGACGCGCTCGGCGAGACGCCCGACGTGCTGTGCATCCCGGTCGGAAACGCCGGCAACGTGACCTCGTGGTGGAAGGGGTTCCAGGAGTACGGCGCGGCGCCGCGGCTTCACGGCTACCAGGCGGAGGGGGCGGCGCCGCTGGTGCACGGGGCGCCGGTGGAGCAGCCGGAGACGGTGGCGTCGGCGATCCGGATCGGCAACCCGGCCCGGTGGGAGGACGCGATGAACGCGTTCACGGCGTCGCGCGGGGAGGTGCGGGCGGTGTCCGACGCCGAGATCCTGGACGCCTACTCGCTGCTGGGGTCGCGGGAAGGGGTCTTCTGCGAGCCGGCGTCGGCGGCGGCGGTGGCCGGGCTGCTGCGCTATGGCGCGGAGGGGCGCGTGGTGTGCGTGCTGACGGGGCACGGGCTGAAGGACCCGCAGACCGCGATGAACCGGGCAGCATCGGTGGTGCCGTGCGAGCCGGACATCGACGCTGTGGAGCGGGCGGTGCTGGGGTGAGGCGCCATCGGATCGTGCGCGTGCCGGCGTCGTCCGCGAACCTCGGGCCTGGCTACGACGTGCTCGCGGCGGCGCTGTCGCTCTCGCTCGAGCTCGAAGTCGAGGAGACGGGGGAGTTCTTCGTGCACTGCGAGCTGCCCGGCGTGCCGTGCGACCGCTCGAACCTATGCGTGCGGGCGTTCGAGGCGCTGCGCCCGGCGGACGGCGTGGCGTTCCAGATCCGCTCGGAGATACCGCCGGCGGCGGGCCTCGGGTCGAGCGCCGCGGCGATCGTCGCGGGGCTGTGCGCCGCCGACCACCTGTACGAGCTGGACGCTCCGCTGTTCGAGACGGCGCTTGAGCTGGAGGGCCATCCGGACAACGTGGCGGCCGCGCTGTACGGCGGGTTCGTCATCTGCCCGGCGTTGGGGGAGCCCGTTCGGTTCGATCCGGCGCCCGGCCTCGAGGGCGTGCTGGCGATCCCCGCCGATCCGGTGCCGACCCACGCCGCGCGGGCCGCGCTTCCGACGGAGGTGCCGCTCGCCGAGGCGATCCACAACGTCGGACATGCGTCGCTGCTCGTCCTGGGACTTGCGAAGGACGACTTCTCGCTGATCGGCCGCGGCCTGCGCGACGCGATCCACCAGCCGCGGCGGCGGTCGCTCTATCCGCGCTCGATGGAGCTGGTCGAGCAGGCCGAGGAGCTCGGCGCGGTGGGGGCCACGATCTCCGGGGCCGGCCCAGCCGTCCTGTTCTGGTGCCACTGGCAGCAGACCGGCACCGTGATGGACGCGCTGCGCCGAGCGGCGCCGGACTGCGAGGTGCGGCGGGTCACGTTCGCGCCGGGCGGAGCGGACGTGCGGGCGCTGTGAGAGACGTACGCGCCTTTCTTGTGACGGGCTGATCGCGATTCGCTGTTACGGACGGGACCGGTCGCGGCCCGGGCCGCCGTTCAAGCGGTCCCTCCCGGGGCCGCCCACCAAGCGGTCGTTGCCCGGCCCGCCGAACAACCGGTCCCTCCCTGCGCCGCCGGCCATCCGGTCGCTCCCCGCGCCGCCGGCCATTCGGTCGCCGCCGCCGTTGCCCGCCATGCGGTCGCGTCCCGCTCCGCCGAACATGCGATCGGCGTGCCGCCGGCCGAACAGGCGGTCCCGGTGGCGCCCGCCGAAGAGCCGGTCTCTGCCGGACCCGCCGCTGACCCGGTCGTTGCCGGACCCCGAGAACACCGTGTCGTCGCCAGGGCCACAGCGGATCAGGTCGTCGCCGGCGCCGCTCCTCACGACGTCGTCGCCCGGGCCACACACGATCAGGTCGTCGCCCGGAGTTCCGCGGATCACGTCGTCGCCCGCCGACCCGCGGATACCCGAGGTGCGCGGGTCGTCCACGAGCAGCTCGACGTTCTGGTCCTCGGCCGCACCCTCGCCCGTGCCGTCGCCCTGCTGCGGATCGTTGAAAGCGACCGCGTGGCTGATCGACGCCAGCTCGGAGTCCCCGAAGCCGGCCGCCGGGGTCCCGGACGGCGGGACCGGCAGGGGGGCCGCGTGGTCCGTCAGCGTGCCGAACAGCGACACCGTCCCATCGCCGTTGTCCATGATCTCGATCAGCCGGCTCTGCTGAGGCCAGTCCGCGGCCGCCGCCGAGGTGTTGATCTCCCACCAGTTGCCGCCGGCCGGGCAGCCATCCTCGCTCCCGCAGGCGAGCACCTTGTTCTCATGCGTGTGGCCCGCGACGTACGCGATCACGTTCGGGTTGGCGCTGAGGAGCGCCCGGAGGTCGTCGCCCTGGTGGACGGGCGTGGAGGTGCGCGGGTCGAGGTCACAGCCGGGGTTCGGGTCGTGCCCGTGCTCGTCCGGGGCGCTGTAGCTGCCGCTTGCGTCGTAGCGGCCGGCGCAGGGCTGGGCCGCCTCGTCCGGCACCGAGGACGCGAGGCTCCGAATCGGATGGTGCCCGAAGACCACAATCAGCTGCCCGGCGGCGCGGGCCTGCTCCAGCTCGCGCTGGAGCCACTGCCACTGCGGGTGGTCGATGTTGCCGCTCGAGGACTGCTCCACGACGCCGCCGTCCGACACCGTGTCGATCGAGATGAAGCGGATGCCGGGCTTCAGGTCCCGCGCCCAGTAGGTCGCCGAGAAGCCGGAGGCGGTGAGCTCGGCGAAGTCGATGAACGCGAAGCCGTGATCGTCGGGCTGGATCCCAGCGGAGTAGATCCGCTTGAGCTCGACCCGGTCGACGAAGCGCCGGCCCGGCTCGTCCGGCCGGACCGCGAAGCCGAGGGCCGGCGAGAAGAGCTGGTTCGGGTTCGGATCCTCCGTGCCGAGCGGCAACGTCGACGTGCTGGTCGCGACCTTGAAGCATCCTGTCGCGATGTCCTCGTACGCCCGGATGGCGTCCTCATTGCCCTGGACGAGGCCGTCGTGGTTGCCGTTCGAGATATAGGTAGGCACCGGGGTGCCGCCACGCCGAAGGCCGACCGGCGTGAACGTCTGTGCCTGGGCCTTGTCCATCAGGCCCGGCCAGGCCGGCCAGGTGCCGAAGCGGTCGCCGAACGGATCGTCGGGGTCCCAGTAGTCCGGCGCCCTGAATCCCAGATCGTCGTAATCCTGGACGCCCATGTAGGTGGGCTCGTCCGGGAGCTCCCCGGTGGCCTCGCGAGCGAGGAGCTCGGTGCGCGCGGTTGGGGTGCATTCGCTGTAGTCGCCCTTCATCCCGCTGTTCGGGGTGAGGGGGGTACCGCCCTCGATCAGCTGTCGCACCCAGACGGTCTCGTTGTACTGCTGGTTGTCCGACTGGTCGCCGGTCAGCAGCCCGAGGTCCATCGGGGCCCGGGCGCCGCGCGCCTGGAGATGGGGACTCGCCGCGGTGAACTCGTTGAGCTGGCGGAAGGAGTAGTCGATCGCCCAGGGATGGAAGGCCTCGTGGGGGCGCCACGCGCTCGACGGGCCGCGGTCCACGAACTCGACGCGCGCCGGCGACTCCTCGTCGACGATCTGGAAGTCGGTCAGCTGGGCGAAGTACGCGAGGGAGACGCGCCGTCCCTGGCGGCCGGGAACCGGCGCCACGCCCGGCAAGGCGCGGACCACCCGCGACGCACCGGGGCCCTCGACCAGCGTCTCGAAGACCGAGCCCGGCTTGATCGGCGGGCCGGCCTGGCCGGGCCTGATGGACAAGGCCCAGGCACAGACGTTCACGCCGGTCGGCCTTCGGCG
>DASZJZ010000314.1:0-27387 GCA_035947555.1 Thermoleophilaceae bacterium
CGTGCCGACGATCCTCTGAGCGCGTGAGCGCCTCCGCGCCGTCCCGCGCCGTCATGGCGCTGCTGTTCTTCCCGCGCGGCGGCTCCGCCCAGGTCGCCCGTTACCTGGCCCGCTTCCTGCCGCGGGCGGGCTGGGAGGTCAGGGTCGCCTGCGGGTCGCTCGGGCAGCCGGGCGACCAGTCGCACGCCGGGACCTTCTACCGCGGCCTCCACGTGCGCCCGCTCGACTACACGGCCGCGGCGGCGGCGCCCGATCCGCTCGCGGCCGATCCGCCGTTCCAGCCCTCCTACGAGGACCGGCCCGGCGCGCCCGACCGGATCCTCGCGGGCGTGGACGACGAGGCCTACGAGCGGCTCGTCTCGACCTGGTCGCGCGAGCTGCGGGCGGCGGGTGCCGGGGACGCAGCGGTTCTGCACCTCCACCACCTCACGCCGATCCACGAGGCCGCCGAGCGGTGCTTTCCGGAAGTACCGCGGATCGGCCACCTGCACGGCACGGAGCTCCTGATGCTGCGGGAGATCGACGCCGGAGCCCCGCCCAGGTGGTCGCACGCAGCGAGTTGGGCGCAGCGGATGCGGCACTGGGCGCGCGGTTGCGAGCGGCTGCTCGTGCTGTCGCCGGACGCCGTGCGGCGGGTCCCCGCTCTGCTCGACGTGGACCCGGCGCGGGTGGTGTGGGCGCCGAACGGATTCGACCCGGAGGGGTTCGACCGGCGGCCGGTCAGCGGCGAGGCGCGGCTCGAGCACTGGCGGCGCTGGCTCGTGACCGAGCCGCGCGGGTGGGACGAGTCGGGGCAGCCGGGCAGCGTGGCGTACTCGGAGGCCGCGCTCGAGCCGTTCCGGTCAGGCGGGCCCGTGCTGCTGTACGTGGGCCGCTTCACCGAGGTCAAGCGGATCCAGCTCCTGATCCGCGCCCACGCGCGCGCCAGGGAACGCTTCGAGCGCCGAGCGCCGCTCGTGCTGCTCGGCGGCTTTCCCGGCGAGTGGGAGGGCGAGCATCCGCTCGCGGTGGTGCGCGAGACCGGCGACCCGGACGTCTTCCTCGCCGGCTGGCGCGGTCACGAGGACCTGCCGCTGGGGCTGAACGCCGCCGACCTGCTCGTGCTGCCGTCCGTGCGCGAGCAGTTCGGGGCGGTGATCGTGGAGGCGATGGCGTGCGGCCTGCCGGCGCTGGCCGTGGACGCCCACGGCCCGGCCGAGATCGTCGACGCCGGCGAGACCGGGTGGCTCGTGCCGCCCGACGACGAGGAGGCGATGGCGGCCGCACTGGTGGAGGCGGTGAACGGTGAGGAGGAGCGGCGCCGCCGCGGCGAGCGGGCCTACGAGGCGGCGCGGTCCCGCTACTCCTGGCCAGCGCTGGCGCGGGGGCTGGCCCAGGTGTACGCGGAGGTCGCGGAGGGCCGGCCGCCGTCCGCGGGCCGCCATACCCTCACGTCGAAGTGACGTCGATCCCCCGCGCGCCCGCCATCCCCTACCGCATCCGCCGCTCCGAGCGCGCCCGCCGGGCGCGCATCCTCGTGGACGGCGACGGCGTGGAGGTGGTGGTGCCGCGCCGCTTCCCGCTGCGCGAGGTGGAGCCGTTCGTGGAGGAGAAGCGGGCCTGGATCGAGCGCACGCTGCGCCGCCTGCGCGAGACGGAGGCGGAGCTGCCGGCAGGACGTCTCGAGGACGGCGGCACGGTGCCGTACCTGGGCGAGGCGCTGCGGCTGTCTGTCCGGGTGGAGGCGGGCCGGCAGCGCGAGCACGTGGCGCGGCGGGGGGACGTGCTGCGGGTGGCGCTACCGGCCGAGGCAGAGAGATTGCTACCCGAACAAGGTGCCTTGAGAGACGCCCTCGAGCGCTGGTATCGCAAGCGCGCGCGGGCCGAGGTCGCTCCGCGGCTCGATGCCGCCTGCGCCCGGGCCGGCACCGCCTACACACGCCTGCAGATCCGCGGTCAGCGCACGCGCTGGGCCTCCTGCTCGTCCACCGGCGCCATGAGCTTCAACTGGCGCCTGCTGCTGGCCCCGCCCGAGATCCTCGACTACGTCGTCGAGCACGAGGTTGCCCACCTCCAGCTGCTCGACCACTCGCCCCGCTTCTGGCGCCTGCTGGCCTCACGCTGCCCCGATTGGCGCGAGCGCGAGGCGTGGCTGCGCCGGCACGGCCACGCGCTGAAGTTGTAGAGCTCAGCGGCTTCGCCGCTCCCTAGCTCCACCGAAAGAACCGCACCGCGAGCACGAGCCCGGCCACCGCCCAGCCGGCCACCACCAGCGCCGCCGTCGCGGCGTCCCCACCGCCGCCCACGATCGCCTCCGAGAGCCCGTCGATCAGGTGCTTCAGGGGCAGCGCCTCCGCGATCACCTTGAGCGCCTCGGGCAGCTCGTCCGCCGAGTAGAACACGCCCGAGATGAAGATCAGCGGGAGGAAGACCGCATTCGTGTACGCCGGCGCCGCCTCCTCGTTGGGGATCGCGTGTGAAAAGGCCACCCCGAGGGCCGCGAAGCACACCAGCCCGAGCACCGTGAACAGCAGGAGCAGGGCGGGGTCCTGCGGCCAGTCCACGCCGTAGGCGAGGTTCCCGATCGTCACGACTATCGCGACCTGGAGGAAGGCGTTCAGCGCCGACGACCCGATCAGCCCCGCGAGGTAGGCGGCCGGCGGCATGGGCGTGCCGCGGATCCGCTTGAGGATTCCCTCCTCACGCAGGTAGGTGAGGTTGAAGGCGAGCGAGGTAAAGGTCGTGGCCAGCACCCCCATGCCCGCGATCCCGGGCACGAGGATCTCGAGGCCCTCGTCGCTCACGTCGAAAGCGCTGGCGGTCAGGATCAGGAACAGCAGCGGCAGCAGGAAGTTGAAGAAAGCGGCGCTCGGGTTGCGCCAGAACATCTTCCGCTCGAGCCGGAACTGCTGCCAGGCGAGGGCGCCCGTGCTCACACCGAATCCGCTTCATGGGTCAGCTCCAGGTAGACCTCCTCGAGCGTAGGCCGGGCGACCTCGAGGCCCTCGAGCCGCTCACCGCGGGCGAGCGCGTCGCGGGTGAGCCGGTGGAGCAGCTCGGTCGGGTCGTCCGTCTGGAGCTCCACGCGGCGGCCCTCGGAGAGGTAAGACACGCGGTAGGCGGCGCTCGACGGCCCGAGCTGTGACGGCGGGCCCTCGGCCACGATACGGCCGCCCTTGACGATCGCCACGCGGTCGGCGAGCGCCTGCGCCTCGTCGAGGTAGTGCGTCGTGAGCAGGACCGTCTTGTCGAGCTCCTTCAGCCGCCGCACCACGTTCCAAGCGGTCCGCCGGGCGGCGGGATCGAACCCCGTGGTGGGCTCGTCGAGGAACACCAGCTCGGGGTCGCCCACCAGTGCGAGCGCGAGGTCGAGCCGCCGCCGCTGGCCGCCGGACAGGTCCTTGGTGCGGGCGTCGGCCTTCTCGTCGAGCCCCACCAGCGAGATCGTCTCGTCCGGGTCGCGCGGGCGCGAGTACGCCCGGGCGAAGTGCTCGACCGCCTCGCGGACGGTCGCGCGCGGGTAGAAGCCGCTGCTCTGGAGCACGATCCCGACGCGCTCCTGCAGCCGGCGGTCGCGGCCCTCGGGATCCCGGCCGAGCACCCTCACATCGCCGGCGGAGCGGCGCCTGTAGCCCTCGAGGATCTCGACGGTGGTGGTCTTGCCCGCCCCGTTCGGGCCGAGCAGGCCGAACACCTCCCCGCGCTCGACGGCGAACGACACGCCGCGCACGGCCTCCACGTCCCCGTAGGACTTGCGCAGGTCGTTTACCTCGATCGCCGGCACAGGGGCCCGAGGTTAGCCACCCCCGGGTCCTGGGCATTTCAAACGCAGGGTACGACTGAGGAGGCGTTTCCGTGAGGCGTGCGGTACTGATGACTGTTGCTGTTCTGGCGTTGCTGCCGGCCACTTCGGCCGGGCACGACGGCGGTGGCTTGGACGTGACCGATGGTCACGGTCAGATCGTGAACCTGACGCTCGGCACTCTGCCGACGCCGGTCACGCCGCCGGAGAACGTGAGCTACGTGAGCGGCGACAACGGATTCACGGGCGGCCACGTGGTCACCCAGGGCGACAGGCTCTACCTCGGCTCCTACGGCCGTGGCCTCCACATCTACGACATCTCGAACCCCGAGGCGCCGCGCCGGATCGGCGCCTACACGCCGGGCCTGCGGGCGGACACCCCGCCCGACGCCATCGACGTCGGCGACCGCCGCTTCGCCGTCCTGAACGGCACGCGCCGGACGCACTCGTCGCTGCCGCCGGACGCCCGCACCGACCGCACCGAGTGGCTCGACGTGACCGACCCGACCGCCCCCAAGGTGCTGCACACGTTCGGGCCCGACCAGGTGGACGGCGAGTCGCACAACGGCGACATCGTCGACTCCCGGCAGATCTACGTGCCGTCGGGCGGCGTGGCAGGCCAGGGGTTGCGGATCTACGACATCTCGCCGACGGTCACGACGCCCGCGTCCGAGTGCCGCGACGGCGACCCCGCCAACCCGTGCAAGCCGCAGATCATCTTCCGCGGCAACCCAGGGGAGCTGTGGGCTCAGTCGCCGCACCGGGGCACGAAGCCCGTGGGCGCGCCGTTCACCCACACCCACGACGTGGAGATCTACCCCGGCTACAGGGTGCGCGGCATGGGCCGTCGCGACATCCTGCTGCTCGCCGAGGGCGGGAACTACCTGGGGTCGGGCGACACGGGCAGCATGTTCGTGATCGACATCACCGACCCTGCCAACCCGGTCGTGCTGCAGCGCTGGCTGCACGAGAAGGGCACCGGGCACCACCCGATCCGCTACCACCACGAGGTGCAGTTCCTCGACGGCAACCCGCGCGTGGCGCTGGTCACCGACGAGGACATGCACAACGGCTGCGGCAGCGCCGGCGGCGTGGTCGCCCTGAGGCTGTCGGCCGATCTGAAGAGCGCGCAGGAGCTGTCCGAGTGGTTCATCCCGGCCGGCACGCCTGCGCCGGTCTGCTCGGTGCACGTGTTCTCGTCCCGCGACTCGAAGGCGTTCATCGGCTCGTACAACGCCGGCCTGCAGGTGGTCGACTACTCGAACCCGTCGGCGCCGCGCCAGGTGGGCGAGTACATCGCCGAGGGCACCACGGCGTGGGGCGCGCTGGTGCGCGGTGACCTCGTGTACGTGGGCGACATGACGCGCGGGCTGGACGTGTACAGGTTCAACGGCGGCTAGCCCGCCTTCCGGGCCGGCTAGATCCCTGCCCCGGCGCCGCCGCGCCCCTCTCCCGAGGCAAAGCGCGCGGCGCCGGCCACGGCCGCCTCGAGCGTGGGCAGGCCCGCCCTCGCCTCGAGGCGGAGGCCCTCCTCGAGGGTGAGGCCGATCCCCCGAAGCGCGGCGGAGCGGTCCGCCAGCATGGTCTGCTGCGGGAAGCGGGCCAGCGCCTCGGCGATCTCGAGCGCCCGCTCGAGGTGCCGGCCCGGCGGCACCACCTCGGTGACGAGCCCGATCCGCTCGGCCTCCTCGGCCTCGACGATGCGGCCGCTGAGGATCATGTCGAGCGCGCGGCCCAGGCCGACGATCCGCGGGAGGCGCTGCGTTCCGCCGTCGATCAGCGGCACGCCGAAGCGGCGCTCGGTGAACCCGAGTCGCGCGCTCTCGGTGGCCACGCGCAGGTCGCACCACAGCGCCAGCTCGAGCCCGCCGGCCAGGCACCATCCTGAGATGGCCGCGACGGTGGGCTTCGGGGAGATCCGGCGCGTGAAGCCGAGCGGCCCCTCGTCCAGCTCGAGGCGCGCGCCGAGCGTCTCGATCGACTTGAGGTCGGCGCCGGCGCAGAAGGCGAGCTCGCCCGCGCCGGTGAGGACGAGCACGCGCGCCTGAGGGTCCTCTACGAACCGCTCGTAGCCCTCGGCGAGCAGCTCGGCGGTGGCGCCGTCGACGGCGTTTCGGCGCTCCTCGCGCCGGATGGTCAGGACCGCGGCGGCGCCGCGCCGGTCGTAGGTGACCGGATCGGACACGGCCTACTCGTCGCCCAGCGACTCTTGCTCGACCTCGACGACCTCGAAGTCGCGGTTCAGCTCGACCTCCAGCGTCTCGCTGGCTCCTTCGGTCCGCACGCGAACCTCGATGCCGCCGCCGGCGTCGTGCTCCACGCTGACGACCCTGCCGATGCCGGTCTCGGCGAACGCCGCGCGCACCGCCCGGGCGCGGGCCCTCCCGCGCAGCTCGTCCTCGGCGAGCGTGCCGGCAGGGCCGAGCTCCTCGTCGAGGCCGCGCAGCTCGAGGTCCTCGCCGAGACTCACCTGGACCATGGACCCGTCGGGCCGGACGACGTCGACCTCCCAGCGGTCGCCCTCACGGCGGGACTCCTCCGCGACACCGTCGCCGACGAGCTCCACCGCGACGGACTCGGCCTCGAGCGGGCCCTGCTCGTCGCGCAGGCTGAGGGCCAGCACGACGATCGCGACCGTCATGGCGGTGAAGACGATGAACAGGCTGGCGCGCCCCACGGCGGACAGCTTCTCAGACAATTCACACCATCGCCAGGCATCGCGGGGAGCATGGGCCTTGCAGATCCCCTCCTCGCAACAAGCGGCCCCGCTCCGGCGGGGCCGCTCCCCTTTTCAGGGCTACCAGCCCACCCGCTTGCGCAGCTCCGCGGCCTTGCGCTGCTCCTTGCGGCGGTCGAGCCGGGCCTGGATGGCCGAAAGCACGGCCACCAGGATCGCGAAGAACGCCACCACGCCGAGCGAGAAGAAGGTGATGATGCGGTCGTCGGTCTCCCCGACGAGGCCCTCGCCGTTGTCGCTCGCGATCAGCAGCAGTTCACTGAGGAGCCGCATGGGCAGTCAACGATACCCTGTCGCACCCAGTGGCTGACGACTCGTTCGAGTGCATCGTCGAGATCCCCAAGGGGAGCCGGAACAAGTACGAGTTCGACCACCACCGCGACGTCATCAAGCTCGATCGCTTCCTGTTCTCGTCGGTCGTCTACCCCACCGACTACGGCTTCGTTCCGGACACGCTCTCGCTCGACGGGGACCCCCTCGACGTGATGGTGTGCGTGTCGGAGCCGACCTTCCCCGGCTGCATGATCGACGTGAAGCCGATCGCGCTGTTCCGGATGGAGGACGACGCCGGGATCGACGACAAGGTGCTCGCGGTGCCGCTCACGGACCCGGGCTGGAACACGCTGACGTCGCTCGACGAGGTGCCCGACCAGCTCCAGAACGAGATCGCCCACTTCTTCACCGTCTACAAGCAGCTGGAGAACAAGAAGGTCGAGGTTCGGGGCTGGTTCTCGCGCGAGGACGCGATCAAGGAGATCGAGGCTTCGCGCAAGCGGTTCCGGGAGGACAGCGGCAACCACCACTAGCCTGCCCGGGCTGTGTCGGTCCTCGAGGCAATCGTCCTCGGGATCGTCCAGGGACTCACCGAGTTCCTGCCGATCTCGAGCACCGGACACCTGCGCATAGTTCCCGCCTTCCTGGGCTGGGAGGATCCGGGCGCGGCGTTCACCGCGGTCACCCAGCTGGGGACCATGGCGGCGGTGCTCCTGTACTTCCGCGAGGACCTGGTGCGGATCGCGTTCGCGTGGTGGCGGTCGGTGTTCGACCGGCCGCTGCGGCGCTCTTTGGACGCGCGGCTCGGCTGGTACATCGTGCTGGGCACGATCCCGATCGGGATCTTCGGGGTGCTGTTCAAGGACCAGATCGAGACGGGCGCGCGCGACCTGTACCTGATCGGGGTGGCGCTGATCGTCCTGGGGCTCGTCCTGCTGGTGGCGGAGAAGGTGGGCACGCGCGAGCGCTCGATCGAGGAGATCCGGACGAAGGACGGCTTCGCGATCGGGCTGGCGCAGGCGCTGGCGCTGATCCCCGGCGTGTCTCGCTCGGGGGCGACCATCACTGCCGGCCTGTTCATGGGCCTGGACCGGCCGGCCGCGGCCCGCTTCTCGTTCCTGCTGTCGGTGCCGGCCGTGGTGCTGAGCGGGCTCCTGGAGCTGGGGACGATCCTGAGCGACGACGAGGGCGACGGGACCGGCCTGATAGCGCTGCTGGTGGCGACGCTGATGGCGTTCGTGAGCGGCTATGCGGCGATCGCATGGCTGCTGCGATTCCTGTCGACCCACTCGACGGTGATCTTCGTGGTGTACCGGGTGGCGCTGGGGACGGTGGTGCTGGCGCTGACCGGGGCGGGGGCGATCGAGTAGGGGCGTGCGTCCGCCGCCCGCCGCGCGCCTCCCGGCCGCTCCCGCTCGCGGCTAGTCTTCCAGCCGATGCAGTTTGCGTGGAAGTTCGGCGTGGTCATGCTCGTCGCACTCGTCCTCGTCGTGTTGCCCGGCGGCGGCAACGCGCTCGACGTGATCCTCACCCTGCTCACGGTCGCCTTCCTGGCGGCGATCGCGTACCTCGGCTACCGCCTCTACCACCAGTACCGCCTCGACATCGACTCGCTCGACCCGAACCTCCGGCTGGCCCTGTTCGGCTCCATCGGGCTGGCGATCCTGACCTTCGTGGCCACCGACCGCCTCTTCGACGAGGGCGGAATCGGCGTCCTCCTCTGGTTCGTGCTGCTGGCGCTCTGCTCGTATGGGCTGTACTGGACCTGGACGCGGTATCGCAGCTACGAGTAGGACGCGTCACTCCCGCGTAGCGCCCTTGTAGCTCGCCCGCGTTGTCCCGTCACGCCCCTCGCGGCAATCTCGGCGACCCGTGACGGCACCCACCGAGACGGCGCGAGCAAGCGAACGCCGGCCGCACCCAAGACAGGCCGGTCAAGCATCGGTCGAACTGCTGGCGATGATGCCCGTGGTCCTGCTGGTCGGCGCACTCGCCTGGCAGCTGGCGCTGGCCGGCCACTCGGCGTGGCTCGCGGCGCACGCAGCCCGAGCGGCGGCACGCGCCGACGCGGTGGGTCGCGGCCCGGCGCAGGCAGCGCGCAGCGCGCTGCCGCGCTCGCTCGAGGACGAGCTCGAGGTCGAGCGGCTGGACCGCGGCGGTGTGCGGGTGTCGGTGCAGGTGCCGCTGCTGGTGCGCAGCTGGGACGCGCCGGTCCGGGTGGCGGCGGCGTCGTCGCTGGGGAGAAGGCCGTGAGGAAGATGGGAACCCGCGGGCAAGCGACCGTGGAGGTGATGGCGCTCCTGCCGCTGGTCGTCGCGGTCGGCCTGGGGCTGCTGCAGCTGCTCGCGGTCGGCTACGCGAGCGTGCTCGCGGGGAACGCGGCGGAGGCCGGCGCCCTGGCGGTCGCCGCAGGCGACGACGGGCGCGCCGGGGCGCGGCAGGCGTTGCCGGGCTGGTCGCGAGCGCGCGGACGCGTGGATGTCGACGGCGGCCGTGTAGAG
The DNA here is from genome assembly GCA_035947555.1 of Thermoleophilaceae bacterium. Taxonomy (GTDB): domain Bacteria; phylum Actinomycetota; class Thermoleophilia; order Solirubrobacterales; family Thermoleophilaceae; genus JACVRW01. The sequence continues at coordinate 9,293 of DASZJZ010000314.1, forward strand.
GTCGAGCTCCGTCCGCCGTCGCCGGTGAACGCGCTCGCGGAGGCGCTGGAGGTGAAGGCAAGCGCCGCGGTGGAGCGGCCATGAGCCACGGGCGCGGACATCTGCGTCTCGTGCCCGGAGGAGCTCCGGCTCGGCACGGGCCGCGGCGGCTGGTCGCGAGTGCGCTTGCGGCCGCCGGCTCCTTCTTCCTCGAGCCGGCCGTGCCGCGGACCGATCCGCCGTCGCAGCTCCAGTCGGGGCTGCGGGTGGTGGTGGCGGTGTTCGGTCTTGCGCGCGGATGCGGCGTGACGGTTGTGTCGCGTGCCCTCGCCGCCGAGCTGGCGCGAAGGGACGCCGGCGGCGCCGCCGCGGTTCACTGTGAGGTCCGGGCCGCCGGTATCCCGCTCGCGACCCAGGCCGCGGCGCGGCTTGCGCGCACGCTCGCCGACGTCCCCGGCGCAAGTACGCGCGCTGTCGGCCGCCTCTGCCTGGTCGCCGGCGCCGAGCGCTCGGCCCTTGCGGATACCGCCCGCTATTTCGCCCCGCTGGTGCTCGACGCGGGGTCGACCTCGCTCGGCGGAGCACCCGCGGCGCTGGCGGACCGGGTGGTGATCGTGGCGACGCCACCGACCGAGCCGGCGCTCGCATCGGTGGCGGCCGAGTGCCTCGCCCGGCTGGGACACGAGTCGATCGTGGTGCTGAACCGGACCGCGGCCGGCGACACCGACGGGCCGCCACCGAGCTGGGACGGCCGAGCGGCCTTGGGCCTGCCCGAGTCCCGCGTGGGCGCCCAGCTCGCGCTCGGAGGCCGCGAGGCACGCGGCGAGCTCGGGCGGGCGATCGAGGAGCTGGCGGACCTCTGCGAAGCCGCCGCCTGAATCGGTCGCTACGTCTTCGCCAAGCCGCCCAGGAGCGCCCGTACCTCTCGACTGACCTCTCTCATCGCCTGCCGCGTGTCCGTGGAGCGCGCGACGAGCATGCCGGCTTCGCACATGGCGCCGAAGACCAGGTGCGCGAGCGGGCCCGGCGAGCGCGGGCGAAGCTTTCCCTCCGCCATCGCGCTTTCCAGACCCTGGAGCAAGAGCGCGAGCGAGTGCCGGAGGTCGATCTCACGCAGTTCCTGCCAGCCGAGTACCGCCGGGGCGTCGAGCAGGCCGATCTGTCGCACGGCCGGATCGCGACACGCATCGAGGAACTCGAGGCAGCCCGCCTCGATCTGCCGCCACGGGTCCTGCTCATTCAAGGCCGCGCGGCGGAGGCGCTTCGCCAGGCGCTCCGCCTCATCCTCGACCACGGCCCGGAAGATGTCGACCTTGCCGCCGAAGTGGTGGTAGAGCGCGCCGCGAGTGACGCCGGCCGTGCTGACGATGTCCTCGATCGACGTCTCCGCGAACCCGTTGCTCGCGAATAGTTCACGGGCGGTCGCGAGTAGGTGCTGGACCGTCGCTTCCGAGCGTTCCGCTTGCGTCGTACCGATCCGCCGGTCGAGCCCTCGTTCGGTTCCTTTTGCCGGCCGAGTCGTCACAACCAGCCGAGCTTAGTGCTCGACGTGGTCCACCGCGAAGCGTGACGAACGTCACACAGCGGCCCTGGGTCCCGGGAACACATACTGATGGTATGAACATTTTCTTGCCAAATGGCGTCGCGATGGATCCATGGCTCGCCGGCGCGCTGAAGCGCGACGAGGTCCTCGCGGACTGGCATGGGGTTCTCCGACGCACCTTGCGCGGGCTGTCGACCACAGAGCTCGCCGCGCTCGCCGCCGGGCTCAGACGCCACCGCGGCAACCTGGTCGCCGGACGCCTGTTCAGCCTCCGCCGAGGCAGCGGCTGTGCGGTCGGCGTGATGCTGCTCGAGCTGCAGACGGCGCCGAGCCGCGGCATGAGCTTCTGGACACGGCACGGCTGGCGCCGGTCCTCGGCCTCCTACGGAGCGGCCCGAACCCATCCCCGGCGGCGGCACCTCGAGTGGGCCTTCGACCGCTCGGTCGAGCGCGCGCGAGCAAAGGGCCGAGGCAAGCGGGAGGCCATCGACGCCGTCGGGCGCTGGTTCGAGGTCGAGACCGAGCGCGAGCTCGCGTGGCGTCGGCTGGCAGGCGAGATGCAGTCGGACGAGACAGGGGAGGAGTGGCAGCCATGGGCAATGCCGAGCTCGAGATCTTCATCATCGCCGGCGTAGCGCTCGGCGGGATCTGGGGGTGCTGGGCGCTGGCCGGCCTGGACGGGATCTACGACGCCATCGGGGAGGGCTACCTCGACGTCTCGACGAGCGAGCGCGTGGCGCCGCTGGATCCAGAGGCTCCCGCCGACGAGCTCGCCGACGCCCACGAGCTCTGGGCCGCGACCGCCGCTCTTCGACAGGCGCGCGGAGAGGCGGTGCCGAGCGTCGACGAGCGGCTGGCGGCGATCGAGCGTGAGCTGAGAGAGGCGACATGATGGTGGATCATGCGCGAAGAGATCCGGTCGCCCTGGGGCTCAGGGCGGCCGCGGGATGGGAGCTCCTTCGAGCGTTCGCTCGAGGGCGGGGCGGCGGAGTCGCGCCGGGCTGCGGCCTTCGCGATGGCGGTGGCGAGCGGCTGGCGTCCTCGGCGGCGCTCTTCCTGGCCGCGGACCGGCCCGGTCTTCGAGTCGGGGCGTTGCTGTCGGCGACGCTCGCGCACCTCGCCCACGCGGTCAGGGTCGCGGGGCAGCGCCGTGCGTGCAGCCTGATGGCGGAGCTCACGACCTCTGCCCTGCTGGGCGGCTTGCTGCATGAGGAGTCGCGCGCCCGGCAATGGGAGGCCTGAACCGGGCTACGGTCGCGCCGGCTCGCGCCCCGCTCGGCGCTGCGGCGCGGGCGTGCGCGGCGCCTCGCCGCTGCCGAGCAGCGGGAAGTGCTGACCGTTGAGCAGCGACGGCGGCTGTACGAAGCAGGGCGGGGCGGCGTGCGTGCCGGGACCGCCGGCGTCCTGCGGATCGCGAACCTCCGGGCGGCCCGTGTTGGCGCAGCTGCCGAAGGTCTCCACGGCGCCGAGCGCCACCGCCCGGGCGTAGGCGTTCGGAGCGATGTAGGCGTTGCCGCGGTCGTACGGCGGCCGGCGCGTGTAGCGCTCGAAGGAGCGGCCGTCGATGGCAGCGATCTGCGGCAGGTAGTGGTTGCGGGGGATGAGGTCGCCGAACGGCTCGTGGCCGGCCAGGGCGGACGCGGGGCCGGCCATGAACGTAGTGATGACCTCCTGGTTGAAGTTGAAGTACGACAGGATCGGGTTCAGCTCGTCGAGGAACGGTCCGAGCGCCTCGAGCACGGGCTCCGCCCCTCGCAGCACCCCTCGCAGCTGCGGCACCGTCCTGCGCGAGGCCCGGATCAGCGGCGGCAGGTCACGGAAGAGGCCCTCCAGGTCTGGCGCAAGCTCGCCCAGGTCGCGCAGCGTCGGGCCGAGGTCGTCTGCCGGCTCCTTCAGGTCGTTCACCAACGGATGCGTGTCGCGGGAGAAGCGCTCCAGCCGGGCCAGCGTCACCTTCGACTCGTCCAGGAACGCCGGGAACACCTGGAAAGTCTCGGCAAGCGCCTCGTCCCGTGACGCCGTCGCCTCGAACACGTCATTGGCGCTTACGATCAACCTCCGCAGCGCGCCGTCCCGCTCGTTGATCGCCCCGAACACCTCGCCCGTGTTGCGGACCAGCCCGCGCACGGCCCGTTTCTGGTCGTCCAGCGTGCGGAGCAACTCCGCCCCGCTGACCGAGAACGGCGCCAGGTTGCCGAGCGCGTCGTTGAGCGACTCCGCCGCCCGCCTCGACGACGCCAGCCGCAGCTCCGCCACCCAGTCGCGGAACGCCTGCCGCGTGGGCCGATCGAACGCCGAGAAGATCTCGTCGAGCTCGACCGTGGGCTCGACCTGCGAGCTCGGCAGCTGGGCGCCGTCGTCCAGGTCACCGGACGATTCGTTGCCCGGCGAGAGCGCCACGTAGGTCTCGCCCAACAGCGACTTCTGGCGCAGGATGGCCCGCGTGTCCCGCGGGATCGGCGCGTAGCGCGGGTCCAGCTCGATGGTCACGAGCGTGCGCCGGCCCCGCTCGTCGAGCTGCTTGTCCTTCACCTTGCCGACGTTCACACCGGCCAGCCGGACGTCCGCCTCCTTGGCCAACGTCGCCGCCTCGGGCATCGCCACCGTGAAGCGGTAGCCCTCCGAGCGCAGCGGGATCGCCCCGCCGAACGAGAGCCACAGCCACATCAGCAGCCCGAAGCAGGACAGGGCGAACACCGCCATCGCGGCGACACGGAGCGGGCTGGGGGGCTGCTTGATCATTGCGGGCAGCTCGACATCAGCTGGGGAAGGACGGGCGCGAGCTGGGCCAGCGCGGTGGGCGCCAAGCCGCCGGCCAGCGGGCCGAGCGTCGCGGCCGGGTCGCCGATCGTGCAGAGGGTGATGCGGCGGAAGGGACCCTGGGCGTCCGCGGTGTTGAAGAGCGACACGCCGTTCTGCGCCGCCCACGCCAGCCAGTAGAGGTAGCCCTCCTGGCGCGCGCGGTCGCGGGCCGTGTCGCCGGTCAGGCCCTCGCGGCCGCCCGGGTTGTAGGCGCCGATGTTGAAGAAGCGGTTGAGCTCCAGGAACGACTCAGACAGGTCCGGCGTCGCGCGGGCGAGCTGTCGCGCCGCCCCGCCCAGGTCGCGCGTGAAGGGTTGGGCGAGGCGAGCGAAGGGCCGGATCTGGCTGCGAACGATCGGCGTCCCCTCCCTCGCCAGCGGCAGCACGGCCCGATTCGCCGGCTCCAGCCGCCGGACGGCTGGGCGCAGCGAGTCGAGCGCAGGGCCGAGGCGCCGGCTGAGCGCGTCGACCTTGCCGAGCGCCGACTCCGTGGCATCGAGCGCGCCGGGCAGGCCGGCCACGAAGCGCGACACGTTCTGCTCCTCCGAGGCCAGCGCGCCGAAGACGGCGTTCGAGGCTCGCACGAGCCGGATGAGGTCCTCGTCCTTGCGGGCGAGTTCGCTCGTGAGCAGGCCGTAGTTGTGGACGAGCGTGCGCAGGTTGCGGCGCCGGCCGGCCACGGCCCTCGTCACGCGGGCGAGGTCCCGGTGGAGCGGGGCGAGGCGCTCGAAGGTCTCGCGCAGGTCGGTGCCGCGCCCCCGCAGGCCCTTGCCGGCACCCGAAATCAAGAGCTTCAGGTACGGGCGCGTGTCGGAGTCCAGCGCCGAGAGGATCTCGTCCGGGTCGATGTCCGGCGCCGTGTTCTGCACGGTGATGTGCTCGCCGTCGCCGAGCTCGTGCCCGGAGGTGCCGGGGTCGACCTCCACGAACATGTCCTTGAGGCCCGTCTTGGTGCGGAGCAGCGCGGTGGCGTCGCGCCGGATCAGGTGCTCGTGCTCCGGCAGGATTTGAAGCTCGACGAGGGCGCGCCCCTCCTCGAGCTCGACCTTGCCGATGTCACCGATCTTCACGCCGGCCACGCGCACTGTCTGGCCCTGCCCGGGCTGGACCGCCTGGGCGTCCGGCAGCACCGCGTAGAGCGACTTTGGCTTCTCCTGGACCAGTGGGAAGCGCAGCCGCTGCTGGGAGAGGATGTAGGCTGCGACGCCCGCCGCCAGGACGAAGAGGGCGACGATGGCCAGGAAGTCCGCCAGGTGCTTCCGGATCGCCGCCCTCATCGCCGCGGCGTCTCTCGCTGCCGCGCCTCCCGCTGCCGCGCGACGATCGCCCGGGCCCTGGCGACCTGCCGGCGAAGCCGCAGGCGAGCCGGGACGTGCACCGCCGGGAGATCGGGCACGAGCTGCTCGAGCTGCGGTGGCAGGCTGATCGCGGCGGGATCGGCGAGCAGCCCACCCGGCGCGTTCAGGTCCGGCGGCTCCTGCAGCTCGCAGGGCAGGTCCGGGCGGTGTGGAGGGGGCGTGACGCCCCCGTCCGGCGGCCGCATGGGGCGCACGCGGGTCAGCTTGGTCGGCGGGACAGACTGGGTGTGGAAGAGCGGCGTGTTGGCGTCGACCTGGCGGCTCTCTCCGGCGAGCCCCACGAAGCCGCGCTGGATCTGCGCCAGCGCCGTCTGGTTCGAGTTGTCCGGGAAGTCCGGGTCGGGGATCCGCGAGAACATGAACGGCGCCAGCACCACGTTGGTGCAGCGCGACAGCGCGCGGCCTCGCTGGAAGAGCGGCACGGAGCGCGCGTTGAGGCGGGTGAGTCCAGGGATCGCGGCCCGCAGCTCACGCGCCGCCCCCTGAAGCTCCGCGGGCCGCACGAGCGCACGCAGCTGGCGCACGAACGGGATCGAGCCCGCCAGCGTCGGCGCGGAGGACTTCACGCCGGGGAGCGCGTCGCGGGCGAACGCGCGCAACTCGGGCAGCGCCTCGTTCAGCGACCGGAGCGCCGGACGGCCGACCCGCAGCGCGTCGCGCAGCGCGGGCAGCGAGGCGGCCAGGGCCTCGTCCTGGCGCGCGAACGCCCGCGCCGTGACGTTGAAGCGCGTCACCAGGTCCTTCAGCGACCGCTCGTCGCGGGCCAGCGCCGCGAAGGTCTCCTGCTGTCCGCGCAGCAGCCGCTGGATGTCCTCGTCCGGCTCGACCCCAAGCGTCGCGTCACTCGCCAGGGCACTGTTGCGGTAGGCGGGCTCCCAGTAGGGGATCGACTCGTTGAAGCCCGTCGCACCGCCTCCCGCGAGGCCCCTCGAGTACTCGTGCAGGAAGATCTTGAGGTCTGCGCGCGTGTCGGACTGCAAGGCGGTGAGGAGATCGGCGAACTCGACCGGCGCCGCGGTCTGGCCGATCGGGATCGTGTCGCCGTCCTCCACCTCGGGGGCCGAGGGCGAGCCCGGCCTCAGATCGACGAACTTGTTGCCCTCCAGGAAGATGCGCGGGCGGATCTTGACCTGGGCGTCGCGGTGGACGGGCAGGCCCTCCTCCTCGAGCTCCATCGTGATGACGCCGCCGCCCTGCCCCGCCCCGATCTGGCCGACCTCCGTCACCTTGCCCACCTCGACGCCCGCGATCCGCACGGGCGAGTCCGGCTTGATGCTGGCCACGTCGTCGAAGGCGGCCTTCAGCTCGAACGGGTCGGCGAACGGGTTCGACCTGGTGAAGCCGAAGTACGCCAGCACGGCGATGACGACGATCGCGAGCAGGCCCGCGCGGGCGTCGCTGATGCCGGCTCGGTGCCCTCGCGGTCCCGCCACCTATGGCACGTCCCTCACGTTGTCGATGCCGAGCTGCCGGGTGACGTAGGTGCCGCCGGCGAGGCCGGGGATGTCACGGCCGATGACCACGTGGCTCCCGCCGAGCTGGTTGGGATCGTTCGAGGGCGGGTAGCGCTGGTCGGTCGGGAACGGTCCGTCGATGTAGCCGCGCTGGCCCGCCTCGCAGTCGGCGTTGCCCTGGGCGTCGATCGCCGGGGTGCGCGGCTGCTTGTGGAGCGAGGCCTCGGGCTCGCCGTCGGGGGCGCGCGGCGGGTGGTCGGGGTCGACGTCCCGCGGCACGTCGACCGGCCTCGAGGACTCGCGCGTCGTCAGCGCGTTGCGCTGCCGCGAGTGCGCCCCCTTGAGCAGCACCCGCTCGCCGGTCCCGCCGGCGACCGGCTGCGACTGGTGCTCGCCGAGCGGGTTGAAGAAGTAGACGAAGTAGTTGCAGACCGTCTGGTACGGCGCGATGAACTCGATCGCCGGGCGCGTGACGGCCAGCGTGGTGCGCAGCTTGCGCAGGCTCATCAGCGTGGCGGGGTTCTCGAACAGGCGGTCCAGCTGCGCGAAGAGGCCCTCGAGCCGGCGGTTCAGCCCCACCGTGCGAGGCAGCACCGGCGTGCCGGCGCCCAGGGCCGAGTTGATCGCCGGCAGCGAGCGCCGCAGCTCCCGCGCGGCGGGGCGCAGCCGGCGTGACAGGTCGGTGAAGTCGGCCAGGAAAGGCCGCTGCACCCGGAAGGAGCGCACCGCCACGTCGATGGTCGGCGGCGACTTCTCGATCGTCGCATGCAGCGAGCGCGGGTCGCTCGAGATCGCCGCGAAGGTGTCCGCCATGTTCGTGAACAGGGCGGCCTGCGTGCGGGCCACGGGAGCGGCCTGCGCCGCGGCGCGCCCGAGCTGGCGGAACAGGTTGTCGAGTCGGGTGCCGGGGTCGCTCAGGTTGCGCATCACCGGGGTCAGCGAGCGCAGCAGCGGGTTGAGCGCCTCGATCGCCTCGTTGATCGTCGCCCCGCGGCCGGCAAAGGCGTCGCCGAAGCCCTCGAGCGCGCCCTGCGAGTTGCGGCGCGTCCGCGGGTCGAACGTCGAGAGGACGTCCTCCAGCTCGAGCGGCTCGGAGGCATACTTCAGCGGGATCGTGTCGCCGGCCGCATACGTCCGCTCCGACCGGCCGGGGGTGAGCTCGACGTACTTGAGACCGAGCGCCGAGCGCGATCGGACGCGAACCCTCGTGTCCTTCGCGAGCGGCTGAACCGCCTTGTCGAGCTTCAGGCGAACCTCCGCCACGAAGCGGCCGTTGCTGCGCTTGGGCCGGATTCCGTCGACCACGCCGATGCGGAAGCCGCCGGCCCGGACCTCGTTGCCCTCGACCAGCTTGTTGCCCGAGGGCAGCTCGGCCTTGACGTCGTAGGTCGGGACGAAGGGAAGCCCGGAGTTCGCGTTGTAGGCGATGAAGACCGCGATGGTCGCGACCAGCACCGTCACCGCCCCGACCAGGACGGGACTCGCGGCGAGCGAACCTGCCACGCGCCGCGCCGTCATGGGGCGAGCAGGAAGTCGAGGAGCTGTTCGCGTGCGCCGGCGCCGGGCGGGGGCGTCCGTAGTGCCTCGGGCGGGGCCGGCTTCGGCTCGTCGGCGCGCAGCGCGCCGAGCAGGCGTGGCACGTCGGGCCCCGCCACGACCTGCGGCTGCGAGATGTCGCGCCGGCCCGGGAGCGGCTGGGCCTCCGGCTCGCGCGGGCCCGCGGCGCTCGCCCCGTCCTCCGTCGGGTCGGGAGCGGTTATCCCCGGTTGGTAGGGGCCGAGCCACTGGCGGCAGCGATCGAACGCGTGGTCGTCCGGCTCGCGGCTCGTGCGGTACTCCCGGCAGTCGTTGACGATCCCGACCAGCTTCAGCACGTGGCCGACGTCGTCGGCGGCGTTGAGCGTCAGCGTCTGCCAGAAGAAGTAGTTCCAGACCGCCTCCATGCCGGTGAAGCCGCTCGAGCTGTCCTCGGTGGCGGTCTTGTCGGGCGGGGGAGGGGCGCCGGCGGCGGCGCGGCGGTCGGGCTCGACGGCCCGGCGTCGATCGTCGATTGTCTGGAGGAACTGGCGCAGCGGCTTGGCGGCCGGCGGCGCGTCGCGTGCCAGCCGCCTCAGGGCGGCCACCTCCTGGGCGCCCTCCGCGAACGCCTCGCTCCCGGCCTTCGACGCCGCGCCGAGCGAGCGCAGCGCCGGCCGCGTGGCGTCGGCGAACGGGCCGAGGCGGGCGAAGAAGGCGTTCAGGTCGGGCGCTGCGCGCTGGAGCTCCGTGAGCAGCGGCGCCTGCTGGTCGGCCAGCTCGCCGAGGCGCGCCATCGTCGGTCGCAGCTCGTCCACGAAGCGGGGCAGCCTGTGGAACGTCTGCGCCAGCTCGCGCCGGCGCGCGGCGGTGGCCTCCGCGGCCCGCCCAGCCTCGACGACCCAGCGCGCGACGTCCCCCTTGTTGCGCTCGAGCTCGCGGATCACGGCGTCGGAGTCGGCGATGAAGCGTTCGATGACGTCGTTCTGGTCGCCGAGGATGCGCAGCACCTTGCTGGTCTCGCGCAGGCCCGGGTGGGCGCGGCGCAGCACGTCCGCCAGGTCTTCAGGACGCCCCGCCAGGCCCGTCCCGAGCTCGGTGACGATCAGACGCAGGCGCTCGCGGTAGGGCCTGCGCAGGATGTTGTTGACGAGGTCCAGCGGGATCGTCGACTCGGTCTGCTCGACCGGGACCGTGCCGCCGTCCTCGAGCCTGCCTTCCGCGGCACCCGGCTGGCAGTCCACGTAGTACTCGCCGATCAGCGACTGCGGCCTGATGGTGCAGGTGGCGTCCCGGCGGAAGTCGCCGAAGCCGGACTGGGTGACCGTCGCCGTGACGACCGCCTTGGGCGCGCCCGACTCGGCCCTGGTCACGTCGAAGGCGGTGATCTTGCCGGCGGTGACGCCGCCGACCCGGAAGTCGCCGCCCTCGGTGAGGCCAAAGGCGTTGTCGAAGACGATCCTGTACTCGCGCTCGTCGGTGTTCGAGCCGCCGGCCCCCGCGAGCACGATCGCGGCCGCGCAGGCGCCCACCGCGATCAGCGCTGTTGCGAGGCGCCTCATGGTCCGGCCGCCCGGTGCGCCTCCGTGCAGCCGAGGCGCTCCTGCTCGGCGGTGGAGAGGACGTTCGAGCCGTCGGGGGCGGCGACGTCGGCCCCGCCCGGGCAGCGGCGATACTGACCGCTCTTGACGGGCGAGCCGCTGATCACCTCGTCGAAGGAGATGCTGGCGCGGGAGTAGTCGCCGAGGGCGTCGTACGCGCCGGTGGTGGAGAAGTCGTCGAGCCAGCCGAGGAAGTCGTTGGTGTAGGGCCGCGCGAAGCCGACGATCTCGGCGCCGCGCCGGAATGCGTCGACCGACTCGGGGAAGGCGCCCCGGACACGGCCCACGCCCAAGCGGCGTCCGCCCGGGGCCACGCTGCGATCCCTCGTCTCGAGCGCGATCGACGCGAGCCGGGGCACGGAGTCGAGGTAGTCGACCAGGTCGTTGCGAGGGCCGCGCCGGCCGATGGTCAGGCGCAGGTCGCGGATCGTCGGCCGCGCGCCGTGGGCGAACGCGCGGGCGTTCTCGAGGAACGGCCCCAGCTTCCTGGCCACCGGCTTCGAGGCGTCCACGAGCGGGTCGACGTCGTCGAGCGCGGCGCGCAGGTTCACGAACGTCGTGTTGGCGCGGCGCATGAACGGCGGCAGCCGCCCGATCGACTCGGCCAGAGCGGCTTTCTGGCTGCCGAGCGCGCCGGTGGTCGTGCTGAGGTGGCCGATCAGCCCGGCGAGGTCGTCGCGCCGCTCCGCCAGCGCCGTCACGAGCTTCGAGGAGTCGACGAGGAAGCGCTCCAGCAGCGGCTGGTCCCTGGAGAGCTCCTCGAACAACCGGCTCGAGGTGGCGAGGGCCGGGTTCAGGTATTGCAAGCCGACGTTGGCCTCCTCGCCGCGGCCGCGGAACTGCTCCGCCTGACCCTTGAAGAAGCCCTGGAGCGCCTTGCGCGTCTTGCGGTCGAGCGTGTTGAAGAGCTCGTCGAGGTCGACCGCGCTGGTCGTCCTGTCGCTGCCGATCGTCCCGCCGTCGGGTATCTCGTCCGAGCCGTGCGCCGGCATCGTGAGCTCGACGTAGCGGTTGGCGATGCCCGACTGGGAGAACTGCTTGACCTGGGCGCGCGTGCCCACGCGGAGCGGCGCGTGGTCGTCGTCGATCGACATCCGGATCGCGGCCCGCCCGTCGTCCGTGATGTCGATCTCGTCCACGGAACCGATCGGCGCGCCGCCGCTCTGGACGGGGTTGCCCTTGACGAGCTGGCCGGCGCTGATGAAGCGGGCCGTGACGGTGTAGCCGCCGTCGCCGGCGAATAGCACGAGGGCCGCCAGGGCAGTCGCCGCGAGGACCGCGCCCACCGCGGCAATCCGCCCGAGCGGGGATAGTCGGCTCTCTCCTGATGTCACGCCTGCCACGCCCGTGACGCCCTCTGGTCTCCGGTGCTCGCTGATCTCGGGTGCTCTCTGGTCGCCGCCCCAGAGACCCCCCTAGAAACAAAATCTTTTGTACCGCACCGGCAGCATATGCAAACCCGCCGCGGATTCGCGCCGGTCGGGTAGCGGCCCGCCTTAGGGAGTCGTCGCCAGCGTCAGCAGCTCACGGGCCCAGGCGGCGCGACCCGCCACCTCCGGCAGCCGAAGCGTCTCCGTTGCCCCGCGCAGGACCAGGCGTGCGAAGAGCTGCGGCACTTCGGGTTCCTCCAGACCGCTGATGCGGCCCAGGGCTCGGTAGAGGTCCGCGAAACGCCGGCGCACCACAGGCCGGATCTCGTCGTCGCCGCAGGCGGCGAGGAACTGGAGCAGCAGCGCCGAGCCGCCGCGGTCCTCCAAGTACGTGACGATCGCCTGCTCGGCAGCAGGGATGGTCAGCCGCCCGTCGGAGGAACTCGCCGCCTCCCCGACAGCTTGGAGGAGCTCGTCGAAGGTCCTGTCGACGACGGTGAGGAACAGCTCGCGCTTCGAGCCGAACAGACGCAGGAGGTAGGGGTGGGAGATCTCGGCGCGATACGCGATGGACTCGCCGGTCGCAGCGCCGAGTCCTACTGCCGCGAACTCCATTCTCGCCGCCTCGAGAACGAGAGCTCGTCGCTCGTCGGCGCTGTGCCGACGCCGCCCTTGCCTCCGCCCCACCATCTGAATTCCCAGTATGCCGCAGCGCCGGAAGCAGGCCCCGCGCGCCAGCGGCTTGCAAATAAAAGATTTCCTTACTAAGATCCCATGCCGCGGCACCCACCCCGCAAGGGGCACCGACCCTGAAGGGTGCCGATCGCATCTCTGGCAGCCGGTGCCCGTTTGATGATGAGTGGGCACCGGCTGCTCCTCCTACGCGCGAAGCGACAGCGGGGGGCTTCACACGCCTGTGCGGTCTTGTCACGCGCAGGTGTTGAGCGGTTGCGGCGCCTTGCGCAGCGTGCCGGGGCGTGGCTTCGCGGCTCGGCCTTGGGTTTCTTGCGCGTGCTCGGAGCGGGCACACGGCGCGCGCTCGGAGCGGGCACGCAGCGCGCGCTCGGAGCGGGCACGCAGCGGCCGCTCAGAGCGGGCAGGCGGCGCGCGCTCAGAGCGGGCACGCAGCGCGCGCTCAGAGCGGGCAGGCGGCGCTGCTTCTGCTCGGCGTGCTCGCCGCGCTCCTGGTCGGGTCGCTCGTCCTGTTCGGGTTTGGCCAGGCGCTCGGCATCCGGGGCAAGCATCAGCGCGCGGTCGATCTTGCCGCCGTCTCCGCCGCCCAGGTCATGCGCGACAACTACTCGCGCCTCTTCGAGCCGCCCTTCCTGAGCACCGGCCTTCCGAACCCCCGCCACCTCTCGACCGCCGCCTACCTTGCGCTCGCTCGGGCGGCGGCGCGGCGCGGGGTCCGCCGAAACGGCGTCCGCTCCGCCCGGGTCGGCGTGTCCTTCCCTGGCGCCGGCTTTGCTCCGACGCGAGTGACCGTCTCGCTGAACGGAGGCGGCGACGTTCGCTTCGCGGCCGGCCGACGACCCGAGCGCATCGACGTCCAGGCCCGCGCCACCGCCGAGCTCGTTCCCGGCGCCGGCGAGGGCCTCACGGAATTCGCCGACGGTGGCGGTTACAGCGGCCCGCTCGCCTACCGGCAGGGGAAACCGATGCGGCCGGACGTCGCGCTCGCCTTCGATCGCATGGCCGCGGCGGCGAGCCGCGAGGCCGGGCTCGCGCTGCTGATCACGTCCGGGTACCGGTCCGACGCCGAGCAGGCGCGCCTCTGGGCCGCCAACCCGGACCCGAGGTGGGTCGCCCCGCCGGGCCACAGCCTCCATCGTTACGGCACCGAGCTCGACCTCGGGCCACCCGCCGTCTACGGCTGGCTCGCCGCGAACAGCGAGCGCTTCGGCTTCATCCGCCGCTACTCCTGGGAGCCCTGGCACTTCGGCTACGCGCGTAACAACGGCTCCGCTTCGGTGGGCTACGGCGGCGGCTCCGGCGACGGCCAGGGCGCCGTGCCGTCGTTCGTGCCGGCACGCTTCCACGAGGCGATCGTGCGGGCCTCGCAGCGCTGGAACGTCGGCGCGGCGCTGCTGTCGGCTCAGATCTACGCCGAGTCGAACTTCAACCCCTTCGCCCAGTCGCCGGCGGGCGCACAGGGCATCGCGCAGTTCATGCCCGGCACGGCGCAGTCGCTCGGGCTCGACAACCCCTTCGACCCCGAGGAGGCGATCGACGCCCAGGCCCACCTCATGCGCGACCTGCTGCGCCGGTTCGGCTCCGTGCCGCTGGCCCTGGCCGCCTACAACGCCGGCCCGGGCGCGGTCGAGCGGTACGGCGGAATCCCGCCCTACGCGGAAACCCGTGCCTACGTGGCCAAGATCCTGGGGCTCCTCCGCGGGGCCGGCGATCTCAGCGGCGCACTGAGCTTCGACGTGAGGCTCGTGGAGTGACGGGGCGCGCCAGCCGACTCTGAAGGAGATCTTCCGGGACATCGAGGACCACAAGACGGGAATCACGGGGGATCTCGACGAGATCGTCCGCATCATCCGCGAGGATCGAGATTCCCAGTGATCGTGGTCGACGCGTCGGTCCTGACGCCGGCGCTCGTCTATGTAGATGACGCCAGCGAGCGCATGCGCGCGGGGCTGGCGGCGAGAGCTTGACCGCGCCCCCCAACGCTGGCTGGCGCACCGCATCTGGGAGCTGCGCGACGACCTCACCCCCTACGACGCCTCCTACGTCGCCCTCGCCGAGCGGCTCGACACGCTTCTGCTCACCGCTGACGCCGCGTTCGCCCGGCGCGCCCGGTGTCGCATGCCAGATCGAGTTGCTCACCGTGGAGTGAGCCTCGCCGGACCGGGTAGCCACCCCCTGTCAGGTTCTCGACGGAAGGAGTTGCGCTGATGGCCACAAGCGAGACCGAGACCGGCCAGGTCACCGGCACGAAGGACAAGGACTACAACATCATCTGGTTCACCGAGCAGTGCCTCTCGAACGTGCTCAGGCTCGAGACCTACGCCCAGGATGCCGAGCGGGACGGCGACAACGAGCTCGGCGACTTCTTCCGACGCGCTCAGGACGCCAGCCGCAAGGGCGCCGAGCAGGGCAAGGAGATGCTGCGCAAGCGCCTCGCCGGCTGACTCGACCGACACGAGGCAACACCGACGCAGCCGCTCGAAAGGGCGGCTGTCGTCGTTCGGCGCCGCTCCGGCCGACCGCCCGCCGCGCCGCTCTGGCCGACCGTGCCCGCCGCGGCGCTTCGTCGTCCACCGTAACCCGCTAATCCCATTCGCGGGTTATGATGCCCACCCATGAGCGAGAAGCCCGCCAAGCTGGCCAAGGACCTCTGGCGCTGGACCGCCCGCCACCCCGAATGGCACCCCGGCGAGTTCGGCCGCGAGGTGGCCAGCTTCGCCCTCCGCACCGGCGACGACACCGTCCTGATCGACCCGCTCCTCCCGCCAGACCCGAACCCGGTCCTGAAGCTGATCGAGGACAACCTCGGCGACCGCCTGTCGATCCTGATCACGATCCCCTACCACGTGCGCAGCTCGGAGGAGATCCGGCAGCGCTTCCGCAAGCAGGCGAAGACCAAGATCTACGGCCATCCTGCGTGCGCCAAGCGGCTCGACAGCACGTCCGGCTTCAAGGCGCTCGACCCCCACGACACGAAGCTGCCGGCCGGCATCACCGCCCACCGGATCGGCAAGCCGAGACGCCACGAGACCCCGCTCCACGTGCCCTCCCACAAGGCGCTCGTCTTCGGCGACGCGGTGGCGGAGGTGGACGGCAAGCTCGTGGTCTGGTCGATGGAGAAGCTCGACGCCAAGGTCGAGCGCTTCTACCGTGAGCGCTTCAACCCGACCCTCGAGCCCCTGCTCGAGCTCGACTTCGACAGGGTGCTCGTGACCCACGGCCAGCCGATCCGCAAGGGTGGCCGCGCCGCCCTCCGCGACGCGCTCCACAGCCGCCCCTGGTACCGCCGCCCCGGATAGGCTGCGACGCCATGACCATCACCGTGAACGGAATCGAGGAGCTCAAGGCCCTGACCGGGCAGACGATCGGGCCGAGCGAGTGGCGCGAGGTCACCCAGGGCGACATCGACACCTTCGCGGAGCTCTCGCGCGACCACCAGTGGATCCACGTGGACGTCGAGCGCGCCAAGACCGAGAGCCCGTTCGGCACGACGGTCGCCCACGGGAACCTCACCCTCGCGATGATCGACGGCTTCCGCCCGGAGCTGCTCGAGTCGACCGGCTTCAAGCTCGGCGTCAACTACGGCTGGAACAAGATCCGCTTCCCGGCCCCGGTGCCGGCGGGCAGCCGCGTCCGCGCCAGCGTCGAGCCGCTCGCGATCGAGGAGGTGGGCGGCGGCTGGCACCAGATCACGCAGCGCTGGACGGTCGAGGTCGAGGGCAGCGAGAAGCCCGCCTGCGTAGCGGAATCGGTGGGCCGCATCCTGGTCTAAGAAGCCCGCCCGGAACGCGGCCTATCCTCGACAAGGGGTGGCCGCAACAAAGACCGAGACCGCCGAGGATCGCGTTACAGAGCAGCGCCGGGCGCTGCCGGACGCCCCTGGCGTCTACCTCTTCCGGGACGCCAACCGCAAGGTCCTCTACGTCGGCAAGGCCCGCTCGATCAGGAAGCGCGTGGCCGGCCACTTCTCGAAGACCGGCGCCCGCGGGTCGGCCGACATGGTCCCGCAGATCGCCGACATCGAGTTCATCGCCACCGAGACCGAGGCCGAGGCGCTCCTCGCCGAGCAGGAGTTCATCAAGCGCTACCGGCCCCTCTTCAACGTCCGGCTGAGGGACGACAAGTCCTACCCCTACATCGGGATCAGCCTCGACGAGGAGTTCCCGCGCATCTACTTCACGCGCGAGCGCCACCGCCGCAACAGGGTCTACTTCGGCCCGTTCAGCAACGCCAAGCGGGTGCGCGAGACGCTCGACCTGCTCGGCAAGGTGTTCCAGTACCGCACGTGCGACGGCCCCCAACCCGGCCGCGCCAGCGGCAGCCCCTGCCTCGACTACTTCATCAAGCGCTGCCAGGCGCCGTGCGTCGGCTACATCTCGAAGGAGGAGTACCGGGCCAACGTCGACACGATCATCGACTTCCTGTCGGGCCGCTACCGCCAGATCGAGCGGGCGCTCGACCAGGGTATGAAGCAGGCGGCCAAGGAGCAGGAGTTCGAGCGCGCCGCGCAGCTCCGCAACCGCCTCAAGGCGGTGCGCTCACTGCTGGAGCGGCAGCGGATCGCCAACGAGGCGGTCGGCACGCTCGACGCGATCGGCGTGGCCGCCGAGGGCACCGACGCCAACGCCCAGGTCTTCCAGGTGCGCGACGGCGTGCTGCAGGACCGGCAGAGCTTCTACCTCGAGAACGCCGCCGAGCGCGACGAGGGCGAGGTGGCCGAGGAGTTCGTGCTCCAGTACTACGCCAGCGCGATCGCCGTGCCGCCGCAGGTGATCGTCCCCCGCTCGGTCCAGACCACCGCCACCCTGGCCGAGGCGCTCGGCGAGCGCCGCGGCGCGCCCGTGGAGGTCCGCCACGCCGAGCGCGGCGACAAGCGCCGCATCCTCGAGCTGGCCGAGCGCAACGCCCGCCTGGCGCTCGACCAGGACCGGCTGCGCTCCGAGCGCCGCCGCGCCCAGCGGATCGAGGCGCTCGACGGCCTCCAGCGCGCGCTCGGCATGGAGGTGATCCCGATGCGCATCGAGTGCTTCGACATCTCCAACCTGATGCACGCCCACACGGTCGCCTCGATGGTGGTGTTCGAGGGCGGCGCACCGAAGAAGTCCGACTATCGCCGCTTCGGCATCCGCGAGGCCGTGCAAGATGACTTCGCCGCCATGGCCGAGGTGCTCTCACGACGGATGGCCCAGTACGTCGCCCAGCGCGAGCGCAGCCCGCACGACCGGGAGTTCGACGAGAGCTTCGCCTCCGTGCCGGCGCTGATCGTGATCGACGGAGGCCGCGGCCAGCTGTCCGCCGGCATCAAGGAATTGACACCGTTCCTCGACCTCGGCGTTACGGTCGTCAGCCTGGCGAAGCGGATCGAGGAGGTCTTCCTGCCGGGCAACCCGACCCCGCTGCGGCTGGCCCACGACACGCCGGAGCTGCAGCTGCTCCAGCGGGTGCGCGACGAGGCGCACCGCTTCGCGGTCGAGTTCCACCGCGGCCGGCGCGACCGCGCCATGACCCGCTCGATCCTGGACGACCTGCCCGGCGTGGGCCCGGCTCGCAAGCGGAGCATCCTGCACCACTTCGGCTCGCCGGAGCGCTTCCTCGACGCAAGCCGCGAGGAGCTCGAGGCGGTGCCCGGCCTGCCGGGCAAGGTGGCGCGGGACATCCACGCCTATGTCAACAAGGTCCGGTGACGGCGGGGAGCTCGAGACCGTGATCCAGGACTTCGTCGTCATCACCGGCTTCAGCGGCGCCGGCAAGTCTCAGGCCATGGCCACCTTCGAGGACGC
>DASZJZ010000315.1:0-4434 GCA_035947555.1 Thermoleophilaceae bacterium
GCCCCGGCCGGCTCCGCGCCCGCGGCCGCAGCCTCGCTCCGCCCCCCCGGCCCCCCAGCCGTCCGCCCCGGCGCCCGCGCCGGCGCCCCCGGCGGACGACGACGCCGAAGAGGACGGCGATGCCGGTGGCGACGACGATGAGGCCGGCGAGACCGACGACCTCGAAGGGGACGATTGATGCCCCCGGACGGTGAGCCACCGCGCGGCCGCTTCTTCGCGAGCGCCCGGGCGCGCATCCTCGCCTCCTACCTGATCCTCCTGCTGTTCTCCACCGCCGTGGGCACGATCGTGCTTCGCGAGGTGCTGCTCGCGCGCGCGGGCGAGCGCGTGGACGACGCGCTCGTGCAGGAGATCGAGGAGTTCCGCAAGCTGGCCGATATCGGACGCAACCCGGAGACCGCCGAGCCGTTCGGCGACGATGTCCGCGCGATCTTCGACGTCTTCTTGGTGCGGAACATCCCGGCCGAGGCCGAGGCCTTCTACACCTACGCGAACGGCGAGTTCTATGACGCCAGCTACGCCCCGACCGTCGAGGAGCGCCAGCTCCCCCAGATCCGGGCGCTCGCCGATACGACCATCCCCCGCAGGGGCGAGTTCGAGACCGAGGACCAGAAGCGGTTTCGCTACGTGGCGGTGCCCGTGGACGACAGGAGCGGCGACCCGGTCGGCGTGTTCGCCGTGGCGATCGACCTGTCGACCGAGCTCGACGAGGTGAACGAAGCGCTGCAGATCGCGGTCGGGGTGAACATCGGGGTGCT
Source organism: Thermoleophilaceae bacterium (assembly GCA_035947555.1). Classification (GTDB taxonomy): domain Bacteria; phylum Actinomycetota; class Thermoleophilia; order Solirubrobacterales; family Thermoleophilaceae; genus JACVRW01. The sequence goes on from DASZJZ010000315.1 coordinate 759, forward strand.
CATCCTCGCCTCGATGCTGGCCTGGGTGATAGCCGGGAGGGTGCTGCTGCCGCTCCGGCTCCTGCGCGACACGGCGCGTTCCATCAGCGAGTCGGACCTCACCCGGCGCATCCCGGTCGAGGGCGAGACGGACGAGCTCGCCGACCTGGCCCGCACCTTCAACGAGATGCTCGACCGCCTCGAGGAGGCCTTCGCGAGCCAGAAGTCGTTCATCAGCGACGCCGGCCACGAGCTCCGCACACCGATCACGATCATCCGCGGCCACCTCGACGTGATGGGCGACGACCCCGAGGAGCGGCGCGAGACGCTCGACCTCGTTCGCGACGAGCTCGACCGGATGAGCCGGCTCGTGAACGACCTGCTGCTGCTCGCCAAGGCGAGTCGGCCGGACTTCCTGCAGCCGGAGACCGTCGACCTGGACGACCTCACGCGCGAGCTGTACGCCAAGGCCTCCGCGCTCGCCCAGCGCGACTGGCGCCTCTCTTCGGTCGGCACGGGCCGGATCGTGGCCGACCGCCAGCGCGTGACGCAGGCCCTCATGAACCTGAGCCAGAACGCCGTCACCCACACGATGTCCGGCGACGCCGTCGAGCTCGGCTCCAAGCTCCAGAACGGGTTGGTGCGCTTCTGGGTGAAGGACACGGGGCCCGGCGTGCCCGAGCACGAGCAGCAGCGGATCTTCGAGCGCTTCGTGCGCCTGGACCGCGCGCCGGCCGGCGAGGGCGCCGGCCTGGGCCTGGCCATCACGCAGGCCGTGGCCGAGGCGCACGGCGGGCGCGTCGAGCTCGACAGCCGTCCGGGCGAGGGCGCGCGCTTCACCGTGATCATCCCCACCGAGCCACCCCAGGAGGTGACCCCGAGGTGAACCGCATCCTGATCGCCGAGGACGAGCCGCGGCTGGCGTCGTTCCTCGAGAAGGGACTGAGGTCGAATGGATTCGTCACCTCCGTCGCCGAGGACGGCACGAAGGCCAGCATGATGGCCCACGACGACGAGTTCGACCTGCTCGTGCTCGACCTCGGGCTGCCGGGCAAGGACGGCACCGAGGTGCTGCGCGAGCTGCGCGCTTCGGGACAGCGGATGCCGGTGATCATCCTGACCGCCCGCGACGACGTGAGCGACAAGGTCGGCGGGCTCGAGGGCGGGGCCGACGACTACGTGACCAAGCCGTTCCGCTTCGAGGAGCTCCTGGCGCGGGTGCGCGCCCGCCTGCGCGACGAGCGCACGGTCGAGCGGACCGTGCTGCGGGCCGGCTCGGTGGTGCTCGACCTGCGCACCAGGCGCGCGTCCACCGACGGCCGCACGGTCGACCTGACCGCGCGCGAGTTCACGATGCTCGAGGTGCTGATCCGCCACGCCGGCCAGGTGCTGAGCCGCGAGCAGCTCCTCTCCCACGTCTGGGGCTACGACTACGACCCCGGCTCGAACGTCGTCGACGTATACATCGGGTACCTGCGCCGCAAGCTGGGCTCGAACTCGATCGAGACGGTGCGCGGGATGGGCTACAGGCTGATCACGTAGAACGCGCCAGATTTCCCGAACGTGAGAGGACTCTCACGCTCGTCTAAGCCTTCTCTCAGACGTTGCGGGATGCTGTAGGGCGATGAGCCGCATCCTCATCGCGGAGGATGAGCCGCGTCTGGCCTCGTTCCTTGAGAAGGGCTTGCGCGCCCAGGGGTACACGACCACCGTCGTCACGGACGGCACGGCGGCGAGCGCGCTCGCCCGCGACGACGAGTTCGACCTGCTCGTGCTCGACCTCGGCCTGCCGGGCAAGCCCGGAGCAGACGTGCTGCGCGACCTCCGCGGCTCGGGGCAGCGCATGCCGGTGCTGATCCTGACCGCCCGCGACGACGTGGACAGCACGGTGGCGGGCCTCGAGGGCGGGGCCGACGACTACGTGACCAAGCCGTTCCGCTTCGAGGAGCTGCTGGCACGGATCCGCGCGCGGCTGCGCGAGCAGCCCGAGCGCGAGCAGACGGTCCTCGAGGCGGGCGGCGTGACGCTCGACATGCGGACCAGACGGGCCGAGGTGGAGGGCAGGAAGGTCGAGCTGTCGGCGCGCGAGTACACGATGCTCGAGGTGCTGATGCGCCACGCAGGCCAGGTGCTGAGCCGCGAGCAGCTCCTCTCCCACGTCTGGGGTTACGACCACGATCCGGGCTCGAACGTCGTCGACGTGTACGTCGGCTACCTGCGCAAGAAGCTCGGGCCGGACGTGATCGAGACGGCGCGCGGCATGGGCTACCGGCTGCGCGCCTGAACGGGCGCGTTCGGCTGCTCGCCTGAAAGCAGCCTAAGCCGCGGATGAGAACCCGCTCACATTAGAGCGGGCTCACCTTTCGCTCATTTTGCCCTTAGAGCGGTCGGGCAGAACTGCCCGCCATGAGGCGATACGCGATCGCGCTGCTCCTGGCGGCGGCCCCCATCACGCTCGACCTCCTGCCCTCCCCGCGCACCGAACGCAACGAGGCGCTTGCCGCGGCGAGGGTCGCCGACTCCGGCCACTGGATCCGCGCCGCGCCGCGCGCGCAGGCCGCCACGGGCCGTGAGGGGCGCCGCCGCACGCTCGCCTACTTCGCCCACGTGACCGATCCACACATCGCCGACGAGGCCTCCCCCGCCCGTCACGAGCGGCTCGTCGGGCGCAAGCCCATGTTCAGCGGCTTCTGGCGGCCGCAGGAGGCCTTCATCCTGCACGTGCTCGACCAGACCGTGCGCGCCATCAACCGCGAGCGGATCAGCCGCCTTCCCAGCGCCGGTGGCCCGGCCCCGCTCGAGTTCGCGCTCGTGACGGGCGACCTGGCCGACAACGCCCAGGTCAACGAGGTGCGCTGGGGCGTGCGCGTGCTCGACGGCGGGCGCGTGGACCCGTTCTCGGGCCGGCGCATCTCGCGCGCCAACCCCTGCCGCGCCCCGCGGGCGGTGAAGCGCAGGCTGAACCGCGCGGTGGCGAGGCGCCGCTACGCCGGCGTGGGCGCCGCGCGCCGGTACGTGGGCCGCTGGCCAGGAGCGCTCCACCGCGCGCAGCGCCCATTCGTCGCCGAGGGGCTCGCGGTGCCGTGGTTCTCCGTGCGCGGCAACCACGACGCGCTGCCGCAGGGCTTCTACGGGCCGAACGTGGTGCACCCGCGGTCGGCGCCGACCGGCTGCCGGAAGGTGATGTCGCGGCGCGCGTCCGCGGCAGCGGCCGCCGATCCCTGGGCCGCCCTGCGCCGGGTCCTTCCGCGAGCCACGTTCGTGCCGCCCGACCCGCGCCGGCGCTTCCTGCGCTCCGCGGCGGAGTTCCGCCGCCTCCACGGCAAGGCCGACCAGGCGCACGGCTTCGGGCTGACGCCTCCCGTCCAGCGCCGGCGGTCGCGCGGCCATGCGCTCTACTACTCGTTCTCGCCCCGGCCCGGCGTGCGCTTCATCGGGCTCGACACGACCGTGGACGCCGGCGGCGACGCCGGCAACATCGACCACCCGCAGTACCTGTGGCTCTCGCGCGAGCTGCGGCGGGCTCGCAAGCGCGACGAGCTGGTGGTCGTCTACGCCCACCACCCGCTCGAGATGATGGACAACCCGGCGCACGACGAGCTCGCCGGGAGCTTCGACCCGGACCCGCGCGACTCGCGCCCCGTCCACCTCGGCCGCACCGGCCCGGCGAGCCTGCGGGCGCTCCTGATGCGGAACC